>JBGPZT010000135.1:0-7351 GCA_041493915.1 Candidatus Limnocylindria bacterium | reverse complement strand
GGTCTGTACGTCTACCACTGCGCGACCGCGCCGATCCCGATGCACATCGCCAACGGCATGTACGGTCTGATCCTGGTCGAGCCCGAAGGCGGGCTGCCGCCGGTCGACCACGAGTTCTACATCATGCAGGCCGAGCTCTACACCAACGGCATCCTCGGGACCCAAGGGCAACATGATGTCGACATGATCAAGATGGGCAACCTGGAGCCCGATTACGTCGTGTTCAACGGCATGGTCGGTGCGCTCGTTGGCGACAATGCGATGACCGCGAAGGTCGGCGAGACCGTGCGGATCTTCTTCGGCGTCGGTGGCTTCCTGCCCTCATCGCTGCACCTCATCGGCGAGATCTTCGACCGCGTCTACCCCGAAGGCGCGATGGGTAGCGCGGTGAACACCAACGTCCAGACGACCTTGGTGCCGGCAGGTGGGGCGACCATCGTCGAGTTCAAGGTGCAGGTGCCCGGGTCCTATACGCTCGTCGACCACGCGTTGGGCCGCGCGCTCGCCAAGGGCACCGTTGCACAGCTCAATGTGACTGGCGACCACGACACGTCGATCTACAGCGGACCGCTCGGAGGCGCGGGACACTAGGACCGACAGACGACCCGCGGCAGGGCGAGACAGGAACTCGCGCAGGGAAACGCCTGACGATGATCCAGACCTCCGACCCTGCGGACGGGGACTCGCGCCCGTCGTACTCAAGCACCAGGCGGCGTAGGTTCGCTTCATGGGGATCCCGTCCTTCGCGATCGACGCCGGGCTTCTCCTCGCTGCTGCCGCGGGGCTGGTCCTAACGCTCATCGCGATCGTCAGAGACACCGAGGTCCGACGGCACTCGCCGGCGACCGCGCACCCGTAGCGCGCGGCATCGCCGCCCCGTCGATCGCGAGAGCGGTCTAGCGAGCGTCGGTCACGTCGCCGACGCGGAACGCTCCTCAAGACGCTGGCAGTCCATGCACCTGGCGGCCTGCGGACGTGCCGCAAGACGCTCAGGATCGATCGGGCGCGCGCACTCGATGCATCCGCCGTAGGTCCCGCCATCCAGCCGGGCGAGGGCGTCATCGATCTCCGCGACAGCCTCCTTGAGCGTGAGCCCGGTCAGCATGGCGGTCTCGCGATTTGAGAGGTCCGAGGCAACGTCCGCGGGATGCTGGGACGCGGTGAGGTCTTCGCCCTTGTCGTCGAGGGGCGTCGCGACCGCGGCCTCCTCGCCCGCGATGGTCGCGAGCAGACTGCTGCGCTCGTCCTCGAGCCGCGAGCGAGTGTTCGTGGCGATCATCGGAACGCAGCATGCACGCTGCGACCGGACCCGCGTAGGGCCGCTGGTCCCCGTGCCCCGGGACCTCCGGCCCTGCCCGTCGTCGGGAGTGGCCGCCTTACGCTGGCGGACAGGACCAGTGCGGAGGTGAGCCAACCCATGGCAACGCGCGCGCTGCTCCTCGCGTGTGGCGCGCTCGCGCTCATCACGGCCGGCTGGGCGGGCCTTGGGCGGATCGGCGTGCTGCCGACCATCGGAGTTGGCAGCGCCGCGATCTACCACGGCGCGCTCATGGTCTCGGGGTTCGTGGGCACGCTCATCTGTCTCGAGCGCGCGATCGTCGCGCGCCGCCCCTGGGCGCTGCTCGCGCCCCTCTGCTCCGCGCTCGGCGCGATCGGCGTGATCCTCGGCGTGCCGCAGCCGCTGCCCGCCCTGGCCATCGCGTCCGCCGCGGTGTTGCTCGGCATGATCACGCTGTTCGGCGTCACGTCGGGTCGGAGGCTCGCGATGGCGATGATGGCCGCCGGTGCGGCGTCCTGGGCCGCCGGCGCGCTGCTGTGGGCCACCGGAGCGGAGCCGTTCCGCTCCGTGCCATGGTGGGTGGCGTTCCTGGTGCTCACGGTCGCGGCCGAGCGCATGGAGCTCTCGCGCGCCGTTCGGCCATCGCGAGGCGCCCTCGTGGTCTTCGTGGCCGCGACCGGTGTGTTCGTGCTCGGCGCGGCCGTCACGCTCCTGGACTTCGGGCTCGGCCTCCGCGTGGCGGGTTGGGCCCTGCTCGTGCTCGCCCTATGGCTCGTGCTGCGCGACCATCCGCCCGTCGCGTCGCGCGCGTTCCCGCTGCCGCGCTACATCGGGAGGGCGATCGCCCTGTCCTACGCCTGGCTCGCCGTGGGAGCACTGCTGATGCTCACATACGACGGCGTGCCCGGTGCTTGGCGCTACGACGCGCTGGTGCACTCCGTGTTCATCGGATTCGTGCTGACGATGATCTTCGCGCACGGTCCGATCATCCTCCCGGCGATCGCCGGCGTGGCCGTCACATACCGGCCGTTGCTCTACGTCCCGCTCGTGCTGTTGCAGTCGTCGATGGTCCTGCGCATCGCGGGCGACCTTGTGGAGCGCGCGGACTGGCGTGACGGGGGAGCCATTGCGAGCGCTATCGCGACGTTGTCGTTCGCGGCCACGATGGCGTTCTCCGCGCGGCGCAGGCGACCAGCGTCGAGCGCCGCGCTGTCGGCCGCGCGTCGTTAGTCGGCGGTCTCCGCGGCGCCCACGTAGACGTCCTCTCGCTCGTACGCGTCCTCGCGCTCGTCCGTCTCCGCGGGCGTGTGGCGCGGGCTTATCCGCTCCGCCACGTAGGGAAGCGCGCGGCGATCGCTGAGCTCGATGAAGAGTCGCGCCGCGCAGCGTGGGCAGCGCGGCGTGCCGTGCGCGTCCCACGCGGGCCGGGTGGCGTCGGGTGTCGCGGCGTACGCCGCACGGAGCTCGGCGTTGGTGGGCCGGCGTCCGCGTGGCACGGGCACGTCTCCGAGCGCGTGCCCGCAGTAGAGGCAGGTGAGCTCGGCGTGACCCTGCGGCCGGAAGGTCGGCGCTGCGGTCGTTCTCATGTCCACTCCATCCTCCGGCGATGTCCGGTAACTCGGGACCGCCGGCGCGATCGTCGCGCCGGCGGTCTCTCGGATCGGGAGGGTCCCTATGGTCAGGCCGTCTGAAGGCGGTCGCTCGTGCGCGTGCCGAAGTACGCGACAACGGCGAGGATGACGCCTCCGATAACCGCCGGGATCAGATACATCCCGTCGAGCGTCGGACCCCAGTCCTTGATGCCGTCGAGCAGCGGTACGGTCGCTCCGGGGACGTTCTCGCTCGCGAAGTACGCACCGAACGTTCCCGCCATCGCGACGATCAGCCACTCGTAGGAGAGGGTCCTCTTGTCATACATCTGCACGGCGAACCCGGCGATGACGGCGAGGATGACGATGATTGCGAATGCGATGAAGCCCATTTCGTTTCCTCCTTTCCGTTACCAGGTGGCGACGAGCTTGTTCACGACGCTCCGCACGCCCTCGGTCATCCACGCGGCCTTCTCGGCGTGCACGCGGTCTCCGTAGAACTGTACGTCGCCCGAGAGCGTCACGACTCCGTCCTTCACCTCGATCTTGATGTGGCGTGCGGCAAGCGGAATGCGCCGCTGGACGGCCTTCTCGATATTGGTCCGGATGTCGCTGTCCGAGATCGACGGCGGCACGACGGTGATGTGGTTGTTGATCGCGGACACACCGGCCAGAGTGATCACGCGCTCGCCCGCGGCCCGCTTCTGGTACCAGTAGTCCACCGAGCCCTTGAGCGTCACCGCGCCGTTGCGCACGATCACCTCGATCCTCTCCTCGGGCACGTCCACGTCCCACTTCAGCGTGGTGCGTACCGTCGCGGCGAGCTCGGTGTCATTCGGTCCGGTGAGGCCAGGCGTGTGGACCGTGAGCTCGTTCGCGACACCCTTCGTGCCAGCGATCTCCGCGGCGATGTCGGCGGCTGCCACGAGCTTCGGATAGCTGGAGACGGTGCCGGTGAGCGTCACGATGCCCTGATCCACCTCGACGCCCAGCTCGGCGGCCTTGAACCGCCAGTCGCGCTCGATCTCCGCGATGACGTCCTGGCGCAGCTGCGAGTCGGTCTTGAACATGGTCGTCTTCATCGGATTCCTCCTTTTTCCGCCCGCAACGCTAGGCGCCGCGGGCGGCCCCGACAGTCGGGCAGTGCCCTCAGCGGCGTGGGTCGGTGCCCGACGCTCCCGGGCCATCCGCGTGACATTTGGCATGCCGGGCGGGGTCCTTCGCCTCACGCGGACATGGCGGCCCCGCGGGACGCTTGTCGCGAGACCTGCACCGGAGGTGCGGCATGCGTGTCCTTCTCGCGACCGATTTCTCCTCGCACGCTGAAGACGCCGTGCGGGTGGTCAAAGCGCTCCCGCTCCCGTCGGGCTCGGCGATCCGCGTTATCCATGTCATCGAGCCCTTTCCCGAGGTCACTGCGTTCGCGCCCGCGGCGATCACCGAGATCGGCGAGGCGGCGGAACAGCAGCTCCGCGGCGAGCTCGAAAAGACCGCCGCCACGCTCCGCACACCAGGATGCGAGGTGGAGACCGCGGTCGTCCTCGGCCGGACCGCGGACGTCATCGTTGAAGAGGCGGAGCGATCGAAGGCCGACCTCATCGTCATCGGAAGCCGCGGTCGTCGCGCGATCAGGTCGGCGCTGCTCGGCTCTGTCTCCGCGGAGGTCGTCGATCGCGCACCGTGCCCGGTGCTCGTCGCGCGCGGTCCCGCGCTCCGACGGGCCATCCTCGCCGAGGACGGTTCGGAGACCGCGGCCGCGGGCGCGCGGCTCCTCGCGACGGTCCCCGCGCTGCGCGATCTCCAGGTGCGCGTCGTGAGCGTGGTCGATGCCCCGTTCCCGTCCACCCTTGCCACGACCGACGCCGCGATGGCGACGTACGCGGCCATCCAGGCGTACTACGACGCGCTGCCCGCGCTCAGGGAGGCGACGGCCAAGTCCGCACGGGAGCGCACCGCCGCGCTGGTCGCCGCGGGGCTCGCCGCGACCTTCGAAGTCCGCGAGGGTGACGCCGCGGCGCAGCTGATCGCTGCGGCCATCGACGATCGTGCCGACTGCATCGTCATCGGAAGCCATGGCCGTACCGGTATGGCGCGCATCGTCCTCGGCAGCGTCGCGCGAGGCGTGCTCTTCAACGCGCCCTGCTCGGTGCTGATCGTGCGCGGCACGAAGGTCGCCGAAGGCCAGCGCGAGAAGGTCCTCGCCGCCCCGAACTAGCCGGTCACACCCGCCGCTCGGCCGCCCTGAAGCGCGACGGCCGCGAGGTGGGCGATCGAAGCGACGCCCAACACGACGGCGCTGAGCGCGACGAGCTCGGCGACGAGCTCGATCGGGCTCTCCGGACGGAGCACGAGGGCGAATGCGGACCCGAAGACGATCGCCAGGCGCTCCTCGCCGCCCGTGCCGATCCCTATCACGCGCAGATATGCGTACGCAGCGAACCCGGCGACGGCGATGACGACGAACGCGATCAAGCCTGCCATCACCCTCACGTTACCGAAGGCGGCGCACAACGAAAGCGGGAACGCACGAGGATGCCTGTAGGCGTCCGCCGGACGCGGGAGGGGACCCTCGTGACGGCGCGCGCGCCGTACGTCACGATGTCCGCGTGCTGACGATGACCGTGCCGATCTGGGAGGTCATCCTGCGCACCGCCGTCGTGTATATCGCCGTCCTTGGCCTGCTGCGGCTCGGTGGAAAGCGCGAGCTCGGGCAGATGAGCCCGGCGGACTTCGTGGTGATCCTCATCATCGCCAACGCCGTGCAGAACGCGATGAACGGAGGCGACGTCTCGCTCGTCGGTGGGCTCCTTTCGGCGGCGACGCTGCTCGGGATGAACTACGGCCTGGCGAGGTTCGGCCGAGGCGTTCCGTACCTGGGGCACCTCTTCAAGGTGGAGCCGGCGCTCCTGCTCCAGGACGGGAAGGTCATCGCCGAGGCGCTCGAGCGTGAGCATGTCGAGCGCGAGGAGATCGAAATGGCGGCGCGCGAGCACGGCCTCGCGGATCTGGGCGAGGTCGCCGCGGCGATCCTCGAGGTCGACGGCTCGATCAGCATCATCCCCAAGTCGGGCGCGATGCACCGCTCGCGGCGCCGCTTCCGCCAGTTCCGCTCGCGGCCCTGACGGCCGTCGCCTTACAACGCGGGCGACCTTCGGCTCGTCGCTCCGCGACGATCGTCCCTCGTAAGCCTCCTCAGGCGGTGCGAGGATGAAGCTCGTCCCGAGGGGCCTGCCGAGGGAATCGCGGGTCAGAGATCCCATCAACGACCGCGAAACTGGGAGCGGCATCAAAAGCGATCACGATCAAAGGAGATCGGGGATCGGCTCCTTCGACCGGAGAAGAAGTGTCATGACAAGCTCCGGCGAACGGCAGGTCGCTCGGGTTTGACGTTGCGCCCCGTGGGCCCTCGCGCTTCCGGCTGATCCGAGCATCCCCGTTCGCAGGTGTCCAACGGCTGCCAACAACTGGCGCAACGGCTCTCGCACGCGCACGAGCCCAGGTGGACCCTGTGCCCATGGCGATGGTGATCCACCGACGGCTCGATCTCCAGGGTGTGCCCTGGCGGCTCACCCTCCGCCGCGTGTCGAACGCGGTGCAGGAGCTCGCGCCCGGCGAGTTGATCGAGGTCCTCGCAACGGACCCGGAGTCGGTGCGCGAGCTCGACGCCTGGTCACGCGCGACCGGCAACGCGGTCCTGGAGTCGAGTCAGTTCGGGAACATGCTCCGTTTCGTCGTCCGCAAGCTGTAGCGAGCGTGGGGGCACGCCCCGCACCTAGCGCTCCACCCCGATCCCGAGCGCGCGCTCGAGCAACCGGTGCCGCCACACCCATCGCAGCGCGATGGCCCACACCGCGCACGCGGCGATGACGACGAGGAGATCCACGGCCTGGAGCGCGCCCAGGTCGAAGAACGCGCTCCGCTCCGGCGACGTGATCACCCATGCGAAGGTGCCGAGCAGACCCGTGACGAGCACGACGGTCGGCCAGCCTGACACGTTCTCCTCGCCGCCGGTCCAGCGCCGCGTCGGCGGCGCGGCGAATGCCACGAGCACGATGCCGCACAGCACCGAGAACGTCGTGAGCGTGCTGCGTGCGCGCTCCGGCGAGTCGCCGAATGCGACGTACGCCACGAACGTGAGGAGCGCGACGAGCGCGAGCGACCACGCCGCCGGCACCACGAAGTGGATCAGTGAGCGGACGAGCCGCTCGCGCACGTGCGGCGTCGGCCGCGCGATCGCGGCGAGGGCGACGGTCGGGACGCCGACGGTGAGGAGCGTGAGCAGCGCGTTCTGCTTCGGCGTGTAGGGGAAACCTGCGTCGACGAGGGCGGCTGCCGCGATGAGCAGCGCGACGTACACGATCCGTGTCAGGAAGAGGCGCAGCACGTCCTGCATGCCCTGGAGGATGCGCTGGCCCTCGCGGAACGCGACGGGAAGCGCTGCGAACGAGTCATCGAGAAGCACGAGATCCGCCACGGCGCGCGC
>JBGPZT010000231.1:0-2922 GCA_041493915.1 Candidatus Limnocylindria bacterium | reverse complement strand
GCATCTTCCGCTGCCCGCGGTGCCGCGCCGAAGACATCAGCGCCGACGCGCATCCGACGCGCGTGATCGACAACGGTGTCGAGCGTCCGGTGTTCGTATGCCGCAACTGCTACCGCGCGGCGGAATTCGAGTTCCGTATAGCGAGTCAGACTGCCGATCTCGGGTATGTGCCGCTCGCGATCCGCGACGGCCTTCGGCAGCTCCGCGACTTCTACCGCGCACGCCTCGCCGACGATGACGACGATCCGCGCGTGCGAGCCGCTCTCGACGAGGTCGAGCGACGCCTGGCGATCGAGGCGATCTGACGCGACCTAGACTCGTCGCATGAACGCGATCCGTCCCGATCTCGCGCTGCTGTGGCCTTCGTTCACCTTCTTCCCGCTCGCCGCGCTCACGGTCCTCGTCTTCGGCGCGGGTGGCGGTGACCCGGTCATGATCGGGATCGGGTTGCTCTTGCTTGCGGTGAACATCCTCATCGTCGTGAACCAGGCCCACTTCACGACGCTCGCCATCGAAGGCGACGCGCTGGTGTTCCGCACGAACTTCGGACTTCACGAGGAGCGCGTGACGATCGGTTCGTTACAGCGGATCGATGCGAAGCGCTACCCCGGCGGGCACTCCGGCATGTCGGCGCCGTTCTTCGTCGCGCGTGGGAGCGACTCCACGGTCAAGGTCAACACGAAGCCGTATCGGCTGCGCAGCTTCATCCCGTTCATCGCGCTCCTGCGGCGGGCGAACTCGCGTGTCGAGCTCGATCCGTTCTGGTCGCGCGTCGCCGCGGGCGACGACGTCTCGAAGGAGGTCAGCCTCACGCCGCGCAGCCGTTGGTGACGCGTTAGCCGGCGCGCAGTCGCCGGTGCTCGATGGCCGTGCAGCGATCCCAGACGACGCCCATTCCCGCGGCTTCCGCACGCTGCGCCGCTCCGATGTTGCCGAGGTCGAGCTGGAACCAGATCGCGGGGATCTTGGCGGCGATCGCGTCCTCGACGACCTCATCGAGGAACTCACCGCGCCGGAAGACGTCCACGAAGTCGACGCGCGTTCCAGCCGGTATGTCCACGAGGTGTTCGTAGGACTGTTCGCCATCGATGACGGCGCCGCGCAGCCTCGGATTCACGGGGATGATCCGGAAGCCGTGGCCGCGCAGGTAGTCCGAAACGGAGTTGCTCGGCCGTGTGGGATCCGCGGAGTAGCCGACGACGGCGATCGTTCGCTCGCCCGTGAGGAGCTCATGAATGAGGGCGATCTCGTTCATTATCTCATCTCCTCGACGCGTGCGGAAGTCTTGAACACTGCATCGCCGGCAGGATAATCGCGAGCGAAATGCCACCACGCGCACCGGTGATCTGGTCGACGATCGCGGTCGGCGGCGAGCGCTTCCACAAGCGCCTCGACGAGCGGCACCGCGAGCTGTCCGTACAAGCGAAGCTCCGCGCGCGCACATATCGGCGTTCGCGTGCGCTCCCGACGAGCGATGAATCCATTCGTCTGCGCGCGGACTTCCTTGCGGCACTGGGCCGCCTGTCGACGTTCGAGACAGCGAGCCTTCGACTGTCCCGGTGCCGCTACCAGGTGCAGCTCGCCGAGCGGGCGGACGACATGACGCGCGACTACTTCCAGCTGTGGCAGCTGATCGCGCGCCGCGGTGGCCAGGAGTGGCCTCTCGGGGAGCGTGACGCGGAGCGCATGGACTTCTTCGCGACACAGCTCGGCCGGCTGGAGGGCATCGCCGACGCGCTGGTGCTTGCGGGTCGCAACGTGCGGCTCTTTCCCTTGCCGCCGATGCCGTGGCTCGCAGTCGAGCGTCGAGCGCCGTCATACTCATGACGGGCGACTAGCTCAGCTGGTCAGAGCGTCTCCTTTACACGGAGAAGGTCCTCGGTTCGAGCCCGAGGTCGCCCACAGAGACGCCCCCTCCCCGAATAGAGTCCCCGGATCATCGACACTCCTACGACCGCCACCTCGCACTGGACGACTCGGTTCGGCGCCGAGGCGGCACTGACTTCGGCGCCACCGGGTGGTCGGCCCTGACGCGTTAGCCAAGGCTGCGTTAGACGGGTGGACGGTTGCTCGGTGAAGACCCTTCCAGCCAGGTGGGTGGGCAGCGCCAAGACCGTACAGCTGGGGGTGGCGAGTCATGGCAGCCATGGTCGAGTTCACATGTGTTGCTCACCTGGAGACAGGGGCGAATGGCCCACTGGTAACTACGGTCGGGGGTCTCTGGGCGTACTGCCTGGGCGGAGGCGAGAGAGACCACGACTGGCGGAAGATCGAGCCGACGGCCCTGGAGCTGTTGCGCTCAGGACGGCACCGATCCGAAGCTGGCCCAGTGACGAAGCACCAGAGAGCTGACGCTCAGGACTGAGGGTTCCTGGCCTCGGCGTCAGCGAGATCCAGACCGTAGCGGGTCGAGTCGGGATCGCCGACTCCGATGCGAGCGAGGCGTTCCATCGGCTCATCCAAGCCGCTGGTCCGCGCGTCCGACCGTGTTCGCCCGCGCGCTCGCCAGACGACGTCGGCGACGAGGCCGATGACCGCCTTCTGAGCTCTCTCCCAGCCGGCCCTGCTGACGCCGGCGCTCCGCCACGGACGCTTGCGCATGACGCGAAGCACCGCATAGCGCCTGCCACAGATTCGCCTACGGACAGCGTGCGCTTGTCCCTCTAGCGAGCAACCTGAGCGCGTGCTCGCCGGCTTCGCGGTGCGTCAGCGGCGGGACGCGGCCTTCTTCGCCGCCTGCCTCTTAACGGTCGTCTTCTTCGCCGCGGCGGTCTTCTTTGGGGTGCTCTTCTTCGTCGCGCCTTTGGCCGGCAGCGTCAAGGCGAAGCGGTGACCGCGCTCGATCCACGTGCCGAGCTCCCTAGGCTTGGCCACGATCGAAGCCGGAACGACGACGTACTCCTTCATCGGATGGCCCATCGG
>JBGPZT010000154.1:0-6330 GCA_041493915.1 Candidatus Limnocylindria bacterium | reverse complement strand
GTCGCACCTGTGCGAGCCTGCGGCAGGACGACGAGGTCCCCCTCCTTCAGACCGCCTCCGGTGACCTCGGTGAGCGTGTCGTTGGCGATGCCGAACGTGGCGTCGACGTCGACCGGCTGCCCGTCCTTCAACACCTGCACGTAGCGACGCGTGCCCTGGGTCTTGATCGCGAGGTTCGGGACCGTGAGCACGTCCTGACGGCTCACGAGGATCACGCTCGCGGTACCGCTCATGCCGGGCTTGATCGACGCGTTCGCAACGTCGATGGTCACGTCGACGCCGTACACCGGCACGCCCTGCTGGATCGTCGCGACCGGGTCGACGCCGGTGACCTTGCCGGTCATGCGGGTCGTCGCGCCGAGCGCGTCGACGGTGATGTTCGCCACGAGCCCGAGCTTCAGCTTCGACACGTCCGACTCACCGACGGTCCCGTGCAGCTGCACGGTGCCGGTGTTCGCGAGGAGGACGACCGGCGTCGTCGTGCTCGATGACGCCGGCTCGCCGACGGTGCCGTTGATCGCCTGGATGACGCCCGCGCTGGGCGCGCGCAGCGTCGCGTAGTCGAGATTCGTCTGCGCGGTCGCCACCGACAGCTGCGCCGAGGTGACGGTGTTCTGCGCGCTCTGGATGTCCGCGGGCTTCGACGCGAGCGCGGTCTCAGCGCTCTGGACCGCCAGGCTGGTGCGGTCGATCGTCGCGGGAACGTTCTGTATCGCCGTGACGTAGCTGCCATTGATGGCGTCGGTCAGCGTGCTCGCCGAAGAGGTCGACTGCGTAAGCTTGAGCTTCACGGTGGACACGCGTTGCTGCTCGCCGCCGACGAGCGTGTAAAGCGTGGCGAGATCGGTCCGCCACTGGTCGAAGGGCGTGTGCAGGAGCCTCGTACTCGATGTGCTGAGCGCGCCCTGCGCGCTGACCACGCCGTTCTGGATCGTCGAGAGCGCGGACGAGGTCGTGTCCAGAGTGCTCGTGAGGCGCGACGTCGCGATCGCGTAGTTCGTCTGCGCGAGCTGGTAGCTGCTGGCGATGCTGCTCGTGTCGCTGCCCGCGGCCACCGCGCTCTCGAACTCGCCGATGAGCGACAGCGTCGTGCCCTTCGCGCTCTGGTAGTCCGCGAGCGCCGGCGAGAGGAGACTGACGGAGTTCGCGCGCGCGTTCTGGAGCGAGGTCGATGTCCCGAAGATGGCGTTGAGCGCGTTCCGGAGATCGCCGGTGTCGCCGCCGCCCACGATCTGACCCATGAGCGCCGTGAGCGCGTCGATCTGCGATTGGATCGTGTCGAGGCTGTTCTGGAAGGCCGAGATGTCCGTCGCCGCGGCGGACGTGAGGTTCTGGTAGTTGGACTTCGCCGCCGCGTAGTTCGACTTGACCTTCGCTAGCGCCGCCTGCGCGTTTGCCACATCGGTGTCCGCGGACTTCCGCGCGTTGTCGAGGCTGCGCTGCGCGTCCGCATAGGACTGGTATTGGCGCTGCAGGTTCGACTGCGCGCTGGCGAGACTGTTCTGGGCGTTGGCAAGAGAGTTGTCGAGATCGGTGGCCTCGATGCGCGCGAGCTCCTGGCCGGAGGTGACCTGCTGCCCGACCGTCACGAGGATCGCCGAGATGCGACCGCTGCTCCGGAAGTTGAGGCGTGCCTGACCGGAGGGGTTGACCGAGCCGGAGATCGTCACCGTCTGCGCGATGCTCGCCCGCGCGACGTCGGCGGTGCGGTACGTCACCGCCGCCGTGCCGCTGTTGCCACGGAAGATCATGACCGCGCCACCGACGAGGACCGCCGCCAGGACGATGACCAGGATGCGACCCGGCCAGGTCGAGACCATGCCTCTCACGACATTCACGTTCATGCTCGCGGCGGTCATGTGGCCACCCCTTCCTTGATGAGGCGCGCGGTCACGACCGCGCCGAGCGCGTAGGCGACGACCGCGGCGAGCGCGACCGCGCCGACCGCGGGGATCTGCCAGAGGATGAAGAGGATCGTCGCGCCGGCGAGGGCGACCACCGGCGCGGGAAGCTGCGTCTGGAAGCGCGAGAGCGCGCGCGTGTGCAGCAGCGCGTCACCGAGCCGCCACGAGGTCGCGGCGAAGCCGACGAGCAGCGCGAGCAGCGCGAAGACGCACAGCACCGCGAACGCGGTCATGCCGACCTGCAGCGCCGCCGGCGCGCCGAACGGCGCGTCGCGCAGCGTGCCGGTCACGAAGTTCAGATAGACCACCCATGCGAGAGCGGCGGTGGAGATGGCCAGACCGAGGACGACGAATCCGGCCGCGAGCACGCGCGCCTGCGAACGCCAGCCGCCGAGGGACGCGCGGTACACCGCGACGACCTGATCGTTCGCGAGGACCAGTGTCGATGCGGTCAGCAGGAGCGTCAGGAAGAGTCCTGCGGCGTCGCGCGCGGTGTCGGAGACGCCACGCTGCAGCGGAACGATCGCCTGGAACGGACCCGCGACGCGCCGCTGCGCGTCCACGATGCTCCGCCCGGGCGGAAGGCTGTTGCGCGGATCGAAGAACACGCGCGGTCGCGCTGACGGCTCGGGCCCCGACGCGGGAGCCGTGGCGGCAGCGCCGACGAACAGGATCGCGCTGAGTCCCACCGCGACCACGAGCGTGCCGAGGATGATGACGATGTCGCGTCGCGTCATCGGACCAGCCTGTGGCGCCCGGGGGCGCTCGCGATGAGCGCGTGCGCGGCGAACACGCAGGCGACGCCGACGAGCGCGACGGCGAGAACGGTGAGGCCGTCGATGAAGAAGGACGCGTTCGTCGCGTCGGTCGACGAAGCGGTGATGACATTGATGAGCGCGGCCGCGAAGTCCTGACCGCTCTCGGCGAGCTGGCGCGCGAGGAAGGCGAGGCTCGGGAGCGCGAGCACCGCGGCGACGAGCCACTCCCATCCGACGTGCCGCTCGACGACGCGACGCATCACCGCGTCGCGAAAACCGACCGGCGGTGCCACGGGCGGGACCCCGGACAGGACGTAGTGCAGATCGCGCTCCTCCGGCACGAGGTCGGACAGTCCGTGCGGCTCGTTCATGCTTGCGTCTCCCTCTTCCGCGCGGCGAGGCGCGCCTTGAGCGCGGCGCGCGCCCGGTGCAGATGCGTCTTCACGGTGCCGAGCGGGATGCCCAGAGTGTCGGCCACCTCTTGATAGGACAGCTGCTGCATATGACGGAGCGTCAGTGCCGCGCGGTAGGCGGGCGGCAGCTCCGACATCGCCGCGACGACCTCGGAGACGGCTTCGCGTCGCAGCGCTGACGCCTCCGGTCCGGAGTCCTCGGGCTCCGTGGATTCAGGCAGCTCGTCGACCACGGTCTGGTGCGCGTGCCACCGCTGGACGTGATTGAGGCTCGCGTTGGTGACGATGCGAAAGATCCACGGGCCGAAGGACAGCCCCGGATCGTATTGATGGAGCGCCTTGTACGCGCGGATGAATGCCTCCTGTGCGCAGTCCGATGCCGCATCGGGGTCGCCAGTGATCCGCAGCGCGATGTTGTACACCCGGCCTCCGTAACGTTCGACGAGGGTCGAGAAGGCATCGGCGTCGCCGGCGAGGCACCGCTGTACGACCTCTTGATCGGTGCGTGTCAGCCGGCGGCCTCCGTTGGCGCCCGAGGCCCCTCCTAAGCCGGTTACCCGGAGGCCTTTCGGGGTGTTTCGCGTATTGTGGTGCCCCCGATGGACCTCACTTGGTTGGGACACGCTTGTTTCCGCATGCGCGGCCGAGAAGGCATCGTTCTCACCGACCCCCCTGATCCCAAGTCCGGACACGCCATCCCGCGCACCGAGGCCGGCCTCGTGACGATCTCTCATGACCATCCCGGCCACTCCAGCCTGAAGTCGGTCGCGGGCGAGCCGGTCGTGCTCCGAGGGCCCGGCGAGTACGAGGTCCGCGAGGTACTCGTTACCGGGCTCGGCACATTCCACGACGATGACAAAGGCGCGTCGCGCGGCCGCAATACCGTGTTCACCATCCGTCTCGACGACCTCGTGATCTGTCACCTCGGAGACCTCGGACACGCGCTGGCGTCGGCGGACCTCGAGCGCCTGGGCGACATCGACATCGCGCTCGTGCCGATCTCCGGCGCGGACACGAACCTCTCCGCCGCGAAGGCCGCCGAGATCGTCCATCAGCTCGAGCCGAAGGTCGTCGTCCCCATGTCGTACGACCCCGATGTTCAGAAAAAGGACAGCCCCTTCGAGCGCCTCTTACACGAGCTCGGCGTGAAGGAGCTGACACCTGTCCCGAAGCTCTCCGTCACGCGCAGCTCGCTGCCGGAGAACGTGCAGGTCGTCGCGCTCGACTCGCGCGCGCGGTAGTCCTAGGCTCTCGCGCCAGTAGGCGAGGGAGGGACGGCCATGCGCGCACGCGCTGAGGTCGGACAGGCGTTCCAGTACGGCCTCATCATCTTCACGCTCACAGCTCTTCTCGGTCTCGCGAACGCGACCCAGCTGTTCGGTGCGCTCGATCGCAACACGCTGCTCACGCATCTCCATTCGGGGACGCTTGGCTGGATCACGATGGGTGTCATCGGCATCGCGATCTGGATCTTCGCTCGCGAACGCGAAGACCTCTTTGCGCCGGTCATGCTCAGCGCGCTCACCACGGCCGCATACGTCATGGCGTTCTGGTCAGGCGTTTTCATCCTTCGTGGCGTGTTCGGTCTCGCGGAGCTCGCGGTCATCGTGTACTGGTGGTGGTTCGTCTACACGCGTGCCCAGGCCCAAGGCGGCATCGGTCGCCTCGACATCCCGAAGCTGTCGGTCGTCCTCGGTCTGACGACGCTCGTCATCGGCTCGACGCTCGGTGTGATCGTCCAGGTGATCCTCGCCACGGGTAACGCCGTGCCGACAACCGTCGATCTCGTCGGCGCTCACGCGACCGCGCAGACCGGCGGCTACCTCGTGCTCGTCGCGGCGGGCTTCGCAGAGTGGCAGCTCACCGGCGGCGGCAAGCGCAGCACCCTCGGCCTGGTCCAGGTGTATCTCCTGTTCGTCGGCGGCCTGGTGCTCTCCGTCAGCCTTCTGCTTGCGTCGTTCCTCGGCCCGGCGCTGTCACAAGCCCTCCCCGGGATAGCGACACTCATGAAGCTCGCCGGCATCGGCATCGTCGCGGTCCGTTTCGGACGAGCGGCGATCGCGGCTCGGTGGATGGCCACGACCGGCGCGCGTCACATTGCGATCGCAGTGCCTTTCCTCGTATTGGCGGTCGTCCTGGAGGGGGTCCTCGTACAGCAGTTCATCTCTGCGCAGGGCGACTTCACGAAGGTCTCGGTCGGGCTACTGCACGCGCTAGATCACTCGTACTTCATCGGCGTCATGACGAACATCCTGTTCGGCGCGATCCTCGTTACCGCGTCGGATCGTCCGCGGCTCTGGCGGTGGGCGGACCACATCATCTTCTTTGGCCTCAACCTCGGCGCCGGGGCGTTCATCGCGGTGTTGATCATCGTGGGTTCGGGCGAGGGCGCAAAGCCGTTCACCCACCCGGTTTCCTTCGTCGCGCCGATCATGGGCCTCGCAGCCCTGCTCGGTATCGCCACCTACCTCATGCGCCGGATGGGTGCGCCGGCGGCCTCCGCCGCACGCGCGCGGGCCTAGTCGCTCGGCACCGGACGGCCGGGTCTCCCCGACCGTCCGGTACGAGTAACTAGGCCGGCGCGCGTGCGGCAGCGGCCGCTGGCGCGCCCATCCGGCGCATGAGGTAGGTGGCGATACCGAGCAGGGCGGAGAGACCCATGATCGGCGCCACGAACGACACCGGATGGGTGAACGGCTTCGCGCCCTCTCCGGATCCCGCGATGATCAGCACCGCGATGAAGGCTGCGGCGCCGATGTTGAGACCCCAAAAGATGACGTGGTCGGCCCACGGCCACAGACGCGGACGGTCAGAGGAGGTCACGAGGATCGCGCCGAACAGGATGTTCGTCATAACGCCAATGAAGTACGAGTGATCGAGCGCATGCAGTAGCCCGACCGAGACCTTCGTGAAGTCGCCCTGCGCGGAGATGAAGTGCTGAACGAGGACGCCCTCCAGGACGACCGCCAATACGAGGAAGGGCACCGAGATCGCGATGTGACGCGCGCCTGTCGGGGCCATCCACTTAGCCGCGATCGCCGCTCGTCCGAAACGGACCGCGACGATGCCGATGCCGGCAAGCTTCATGAGTGTCGCGATCCCGGGGAGGGCCTGTGACAGCGCCGGGCCCAGGAACGACGCAAGCAGAAGGCTGACGGAGAGCACCAGGCCGCCGACGAACAGGAGATACACCTGGACCAGGCCGAGGGTGCTGCGCTTGCCGCCACCAGTGAGCTGCCACTCCGCGAAGCCCGC
>JBGPZT010000229.1:0-2992 GCA_041493915.1 Candidatus Limnocylindria bacterium | reverse complement strand
CTTCTCGGCGACGATCGACGGCATGGTCGCGGACCGCTACGCCGAGGTCTTCGCGGCATCGGGTATGGCGGTGCTGCTCTATGACCATGGGAGCTTCGGCATCAGCGGCGGCGCGCCGCGGCAGCAGATCGATGTGTGGAGGCAGGCTCGCGGCTACCGCGACGCGATCGCGTACCTGACGACAGTGCCCGCCATCGATCCGGAGCGCATCGCGATCTGGGGCGACAGCATGAGCGGGGGCGAGGCGATCGCGGTCGCCGCGGTCGACGCGCGTGTCCGCGCGCTCATCGCTCAGGTACCCGCGTGTGGCGAAGCCCTTCCGCCGGACGATGAAGCGCCCATCCTGGAGGCGATGCGTGCCGGGATCACCGGGGATCTCCCGCCGGTCCTGCCTGACACCGGACCGCTTCCCGTGGTTTCGTCCGATCAGCTTGGCACGCCGTCGCACCTCACGTCGCTGACCGCGTTCCGCTGGTTCATCGAGTACGGAGGCCGGCACGGAACGAACTGGGAGAATCGGGCCACACGCGTCTCGCGATCGGCCCCTTGGCATCCGGTCGTGTGCGCCTCGGAGCTGAGCATCCCCTCCCTTTTCGTCATCGCGCCCGAGGACGAGATGCCGGGCTGTCGACCAGATATCTCGGCTCTCGCATACCGGAGGGCGCAGAGCGCCGAGCTGCTCGAGATCCCTGGCGGCCACTTTGGCCTGCTGCATCACCCCGGATCGGCGTTTGACTTGGCCTCGCGCGTCGAGCGTGACTTCCTGGCGCGGCATCTCACTCGGTGCAGCAAGTCGTAAGGCCCCTTTCAAGTGTTGGTAGGGTGGAGAAGTGGAACGCCTGCGGTACGACGAGGACAATGCACTCACGCTCGCGGACGACGCCGCGACGGTCGCGCGCATCGTCCGGACCGTGAGCCCAGACCGTCTCCTGGCGAAGAAATTCGGCGAGTGGACGGCGGTCGAGGTCATCGGACATCTCGCCGACGCGTCGGAGATCTTCGCTGAGCGCGTTCGGCGCTGCATCGAAGAGGATCGTCCCGCGCTCGCCTCGTTCGACCAAGATGCGCTCGCCACAGAGCGCCGCAACGCGGAGCGCGATCCGTTGGAGCTATCGCGCCGTCTCAGTGCAGCGCACGCGCAGATCGTCCGGCTGCTGATGAGCGAGGGCGTTCGGTCGCGTCCGGGGATCCATTCGGAGTATGGGGAATTGGACGCGGGCCACTTCGGCGCGTACCAGGCGCGTCACGGTCACGAACACGCCGCGGAGCTCGCCGCCGCGTTCCCCCCGACGAGGTAATTCCGACCCGCGACGAGCGGGCTTACGCTTCGCGGCACGCTCGGCTGTTTCGCACGCATCCTCGCGTCGATCTTCGCGATGGTCGCCTTCGCGACGGCGCTCATCGCGATACCCGCGTTCACCGCGCAGCTCGTGCTCTTCGGGCCCGACGCGTACCTCAAAGCGTTCGAACGATCCGACGTGTACGCGCGGCTGCCGGCGATCGTTGCCGCGCAGCTGACGCACCAGATGGCGTACACGCCGAAGGACGCACCCGAGGGCGGACCCGGCGAGGCGCAGGGTGGGCCACCACCCGCGCTGCGCGCGCTCACGACGGAGCAGTGGACGAGCGTTCTCGCGACCGTGCTGCCACCGGACGTCGCGCGCACCACGATCGAACGCGCGGTGCGCAGCGTGTTCGCAGCGACCGCGGGCTCGGAGAGTCCGGTCACGCTGTCGCTCACGGAGCTGCGCACGCGCCTCGCGAGCGGCGCCGCCGTCGACGCGTACTTCCAGGTCGCTCGCGCGCAGCCGCAGTGCACCCCGTCCCAGGTCGATGAGATGCTGGCGAAAGCGGCCACGGACCTTCCGGCGTGCCGTCCGCCCGAAGACGTGCTCGCGCAGCTCCGGCCGAAGATCGAGACGCTGCTCGGTGGGCTCGTGGCGCAGATCCCGGATCAACAGGACCTCAGCGAGTCGCTCTCGCCCGAAGCGCTCGCGCCGCTGCGCACCACCCGCACCGCGTTGCAGCTGAGCCCGCTGGTGCCCGCCGTGTTCCTGCTGCTCACCGCGGCCTTCGCCGCGACGTCGCGACGCGCGATAGCGCGCTGGCTGGGCGTCGTCCTCGCGCTTGCCGGTGGCGCCGTCGCGAGCGGCGCGTTCCTGCTGTCGCCCGAGTTCGAGAGGCGATGGGAGGCGTCGGTGGCACCGTCCATCCCGCCCTACTGGTCGCCGGACGTCGTGGGGACGTTGCACGATCTCGCGGCGAGCCTCGTCGGCTCGTACGCGACCGGACTCACGCTCGTCTCCGCGTGCGTAGCGGTCACCGGGCTCGCCCTCGCGCTTGCTCCCTCGCTTGCTCGCGGCGTGGCGGCGCCGAACACCCCGCCGCGGGCGGAACCCAACTCGTAGGCATGGCGTAATACGTGGCGTGACCTCCCAACGCGAGCAGGCGCTGATGCCGCTCTCACGCGTCGACGCCGAGCGTCTGCTCCCGGAGCTCTCGACGGGTCGCCAGACGCTGGAGCGCCGCGTGCTTCGCGCCCGATGCCTCAAGTACCTCGAGTCGTTCGATCTCGCGTGGGGCGAGCTGAACGCGGTGCTGCCGCTCGTGAAGGACCCGCTACTCGAAGCTCGCGTCGCCGTGGATCTGCTCCATCTCTCTTATTACCTGGTGCGCCGCGAGGACTCCGTCCGCTTCGCCGCGCTGGCCGAAACATCGGCGGCCGGTGACCCGCTCCTCCTCGCCGAGCTTCGGCTCGGCTCGTCGATCGTGCATACGGCGGCGAACGAGGTGCGTGAGGCGCTCGTCGACGCGCGCCGCGCCGCCGACGCCCTCGCGGCCGCGCCGCGCGGACGCTTGCGCGATCTCGTCACGACCCGCGTTCAGCGTCAGCTCGCGCACCTCCTCTCGCACGCCGGGGATTACGTCGGCGCCGCCGCCGCGGCCGAGGCGACCGTACGGAACGCCGCGCGCGTCGGGGATCCGGCGGAGG
>JBGPZT010000157.1:0-6006 GCA_041493915.1 Candidatus Limnocylindria bacterium | reverse complement strand
CGCCCGTCAGGCGTGCGGTAGCGCTCGACGAAATCCCGCACATCGAGCGCCATATGCACCGCGGCCTGCGCGTGGTCCGGGCGTGAGCGAGGGACACCGCTCACGCCCATCCAGTTGTCCCCGATGGTGCGTATCTTCTCGACGCCGTGTCGTTCGGCGAGCTCATCGATCTGGGAGAAGACATCGTTGAGGACGCCGATGAGCGCGTCCGGCGCGAGCTCCAACGCTAGTGCGGTCGAGCCGACGACGTCGGCGAAGACCACGGTCGCATGCTCGTGTGAGTCGGCGATGCGACGTTCACCGGCTTTGAGGCGGTCCGCGATCTGCTTCGGAAGGATGTTGAGCAGCAGACCTTCCGAACGCTCCTGCTCCGCGGCCAATAGGTGCATGGCCTCGTCGCGCTGTCGGTTGAAGACGGCCAAGAGCGTGACGGCGAGTGTGCTGATCGCGGCGATGTTGAGGACGAAGAAGGCCGTGCGCAACCAGTCCGGTAGCGCGTTCGTTCCACGCAAGCTGCCCTCGAGGACGCCGGCTGTTGCGACGAGGGCGAGGAACGCCAGCAGCCAGACGGCCGCCCGCGGTGCGCCGAAGACAAGGGCGCCGATCGGCGCGAGCAGCGACCAGAGCACGACCCCACTCGATGGCACGAACCCTCCCAAGCTGAGCTGCAGCGCGAAGGGCAACGCGAGGATGAGCGCGAGCTCTATCCACCGCAGGAGCGCGAAGCGGCGCGTGAGCGCGAAAGTGGCCAGCCCCAACGACGTGACGATGACGTACGCGAACGGGATGGCCGCCGACAGCCGCTCGCCGAAGACGAAGTAGATCGCCGACCACACCAGGCTCGGCGGGATGAACAGCAGCGCGGAGAGCACGAGCAAGGTCTTTTGGTTGCGCACCTCGCTCTCATCGCCGGGCCCGCTGACCCTACGTGCGATGTGGTCGACGAGCTCGAGGAGCACGTCAGGCCCGCAGGACGCGGACCGGCACGACGCCGCTCACGCCTTTGAGCGTCCGCTCAGGTCGTTTCGCGTCACCCGCGGGACCGGCCGCCAGGCACGTCCGCTCATCGATCACGAGCACACCCGCACCCGCGGCGGAGGTGAGCCGGGCTGCGACGTTCGCTCAGCTCTGGCTGGGGTCAGCGGTCGAGCGGGTCCTACTCGTCGCACTGCTCGCCCTTCCAGGCCTCACGACCCTCACGCACGAGGAAGTAACACATCCCGATGGCAGCGACCGGATCGGCCCACCACCAGCCGAAGAGCGCGTTGAGTCCGATGCCGACGAGCACGATGATCGAGAGCCACCAGCAGGCCGTGGTCTGGAATGAATCCGCTTCGAGAGCGCGGCTTCCCAAGGCCCGCGCGGCGGTGCGCTTGCTGCGCGCAAGCCACCACATCACTCCGATCGAGACCGCCGTCACCGCGATGCCGAAAGCGCTCGCTTCGGGTCGCTCCTGCTGCCAGAGCGACCACCCGGCCTT
Source organism: Candidatus Limnocylindria bacterium (assembly GCA_041493915.1). Taxonomy (GTDB): domain Bacteria; phylum Chloroflexota; class Limnocylindria; order P2-11E; family P2-11E; genus CF-39. The sequence continues at coordinate 4,526 of JBGPZT010000157.1, read as the reverse complement.
GAGAACGATGAAACCGGCCAGCAGAAAGAGCGAGAGCGCGACGAGCTTGAGCGCGCGCCGCTCGAGTGCCTCGATCAGCTCGTGATCGGCGCCGGCACCCTCGGCGCGCAGGCGCCAGATCAAGACCACACCCGACGCGCTTTCCACGAAGCTGTCCATACCGAAGCCGAGCAGCGCGACGCTGCCCGCTGCGAGTGCCGCGGCGATCGCGACGATGCCTTCAACGACGTTCCATCCGACGGTGAGGTATTCCAGATGCAACGCGTGTCCAAGGAGATCGCGCCGTGCCGGTTTGATCTCGGCTGCGAGCTCACTCACGGGTGCGCCGCTTCCTCGACGCGCTGCCGATCTTCGGACTCCAGCTGGAACGTCGAGTGCTCGATGTCGAACTGGCTCGAAAGACACCGGCAGAGGTGATCGAGGACGGCGGGTCCGTTCGCGGCTTTGTCGATCACCACGTGCGCCGAGACGACGTTCATTCCGCTGGTGATCGTCCAGGCGTGGAGGTCATGCACCTCGCGCACACCCGGCGCTTCGAGGATGTGCTCGCGAACGTGGTCCATGTTCACGTCCTTCGGCGTCGCTTCCAACAACACGTCGACGGCGTCCCTCAAGAGCGACCAGGTGCGCGGCAGGATCAGGAGGCCGATCAAGACGGAGGCGATCGCGTCGGCGGCGCGGATGCCGGTGAACATGATCACCAGGGCGGCGACGAGCACAGCGGCCGAACCGAGCGCGTCGCCAAGCACCTCCAAGTAGGCGCCGCGCATGTTGAGGCTGTCTTTCTGAACTCCATGCAGCAGCCGCGCCGAGATCAGATTGGCAGCCAGACCCACGACCGCGACCGCGAGCATGGGTCCGGTCGCGATCTCGGGCTCGCTCGACAGGCGGCGCCAAGCCTCGATGAGGACGTAGCCCGCGATGACGAACAGCAGCACCGCGTTGAGCACCGCGGCGAGGATCTCGAAGCGGTAAAAGCCGAAGGTGCGTTTGCCGGTGGCCGGTCGCGACGCCAGCTGGATCGCCCCGAGGGCGAGCGCGGTACCGGCAACATCGGCGAAGACGTGGCCGGCGTCGGCCAACAGCGCCAAGCTGTTCGAGAGCAGACCGACTACCAGCTCGGCGATGAAGATCGTGGCGCTGATCGCCAACACAACCATCAGGCGCCCGCGATTCGCGCCCGTGGGACTCTGCTGGTGCGTCATCAGCCCGTGCGGCGCTCCCGCTGCGGCACGGCCTCCCGGACATGCCGAAGGCCGTCGGCGAGTACGTGGCGGATGTGCGTGTCCGCGAGGCGGTAATAGACGACGCGACCGACCTTGCGGCGCGTCACCACGCGGCGGTCCCGCAGCAGTCGCAGTTGATGCGAGAGCGCGGACTCGCTGCGGCCCAGCAGGAGCGCGAGATCGCAGACGCACAGCTCCTTTGACAGGGAGAGCGCGTGGAGCAAACGCGCCCGGGTCGGGTCGGCCAGCAACTCGAAGATCGACGCGAAGGACTCCGCCTCGTCGCCACGGATGATCTTGCCGAGTAGCGGCGCCACGTGTTCCGGGTGCAGACACTCGACCTCGCAGCGGTCAACTGTCAGTTCCATATCTGCACCATGATTCACATTATCTCCCCCCTCCTCCTGGCTGGCCGCGGGCGCGTTGAGTAGATCTCGTTATTTGACGTGGTAGAGAGGTCGGCACGAATGGGATGAGAAATACGGCGTACGGGATGAGAAACCGCGCACACGGGATGAGAACCACACCGGGTGCGCAGCGAGTAGCCCGTACCGGATTCGAACCGGTGGTCTCTGCCTTGAGAGGGCAGTGTCCTGGGCCGCTAGACGAACGGGCCGGAGACTTCCATTGTACCGAGCGTGACCTGCCCTGGTCCCCTCGCGCGCTGAGCGATCTCGTCGCGCCGGGCATCCGGCGCATCCCGATCCCCCTCCCGATCCGCGCTCTTCCGCTCGTCAACGCGTACCTCGTCGAAGGAGCGCACGGCTGGAGCCTCGTCGACGCCGGCATGCACACCGCCGAGGCCGAGCAGGCGCTGCGCCGGGGACTGGCCGACGCGGGCATCGGCCTCGAGGATGTGCAGCGCGTGTTCGTCACGCACCTTCATCCCGACCACATGGGCATGGCGGGGACGCTCGAGCGCGCGGGCGCCGAGGTGCTCATGCACACGCCCGAGATCGCCGCCGCGCGGCGCGTTTGGTCCAAGGGACACGAGCTGATCGACGCCACCTATGACTGGTTCGTTCGCCACGGCATGCCGCGCGACGTCGACGAGGGGATGCGGCAGGCGTGGATCGCGATGGGCGAACGCGTCGACGATCTCGACCATGTGAGCGGCGTGGACGACAGCGAGACCGTCGATCTCGGCGGCCGCGCGACGCGACTCCGCTGGACGCCGGGGCACACCGACTACCACGCGGTCCTCATCGACGAGCGCGACGGGATCCTCTTCGCTGGCGATCACGTGCTGCCGCGCATCACGTCGAACATCGGGCTCTACCCGTCCTCGCGCGATGATCCGCTCGGCGATTTCATCGGCGCTCTGGCGCGACTGCGCGACCTACCGGTGAAGCGGGTGCTGCCGGCGCACGGCGATCCGTTCGACGATCTCGCCGGTCGCATCGATGAGCTGCTCGCGCATCACGCGGCGCGGCTCGATGCGACGATCGCCACGGTCGGGACGGCGGAGCACGATGCGTACACGATCGCTCGAAAGCTGTTCCCGGTACTGCGATCCGCCCACGAGGAGCGCTTCGCGCTCGCGGAGACGCTCGCGCATCTGCGCCATCTCGAACGGAACGGACGCGTACGTGAGATCGACGGCTCGCCCGCGCGGTGGCGGGTGACCTAGCTCGGCGAGCGGTACCGCTCGAGCGTGCGCGGATCCTCCCAGCCGTTCGCTTTGAGGTGCCGCTCGACGACACCCATGCCCTGCTCCGGGAAGACGTTGAGGCACATCGGGTCGAGCAGGAGGAACAGCTGCGCATCGCGCGTGCGCGGCACGACGAGCGCGCCCGCGAACGAATGCGCCTCGACCATGTGCGCAAGCGGCTCGGGGCCGCCGAGCTCGCGCACGATACGAGCGGCCTCGATGGCGTGGTTGTATCCGGGGATCGCGGCGATCGCGCCGTCCTTCTCGCTGAACTCGATCACCTTCGCCGCGTCGTGGACGTACGACGCGGCGCGGAAGGTGTCGAGGTCGAGGTTCTGCTTCCAGAGCTCGCGGTAGATCGGGACCAGCGCCTCAGAAATGCTCACCATGGCGACGACGTGCTTCACGAGGTTGCCGTGCGTCGCGATCGGCATCGTTGGATGGAGTGGGATGCGCTCGATATCGGTCCACGCGGGATTGCGCTCAGACACGTAGCGCCAGACGTCAGTCGAGAGCTTGCGCAGAGGCGCGTCGCGGATGTCCTTGATCGCGGGAAAGGCGCGGTGGACATCGTTCTCGGTCAGCACGCGTCGATAGTGGTCGGCTGAGTGGGTCGTTGCTCATTGAGGGTTGATAGAACTAATGTTCTATAATCGCTTCATGCCCAGCACGCGCCCTCAGCGACCCTACAACGTGCGCTGTTACGCGACGCATCGCCAGGCTGAGTTGGATCGCGTGAAGAAGCGCCAAGACGCGACTCTGGCATTCCTCCGGAACCTGCGGCGAGTGCCTTGCGACGATTGCCGAGAGATCTTCCTGCCACACATGATGGATTTCGATCATCGCGATCCGAGCAAGAAACTGTTCACGATCGCCGGCGGGCACGCTCTCCTCATGTCGCGCGAAAGACTGATCGCCGAGGTCGAGAAATGCGACATCGTTTGCGCGAACTGCCACGCGCTCAGAACGTATGCCGGTCTCATGGACCGTCGGCGTCGATCGACGCCCGAGGGAATGGACTCCGGGCAAGTCACCATATATCGCGCGTAAGCGCGCGCACTGGCGCGCCAACGCGGGGATGCTGAGGGAGCTACGCGATGTTCCGTGCGCCGACTGCGGCAGACGGTTCCCGCCCTGCGTGATGCAGTTTGATCACCGTGACGCCGCAACCAAGAAGTACGAGGTGAGTCGAATCCTTACTCGCGCACACTCGACCATCCTGGCGGAAGTCGCGAAGTGCGATATCGTTTGCACGAACTGCCACCGTGATCGCACATACAAGAGACGGATCGCGGCCTAGCGCAGGACCGTGCGGGTGTGTTGTAGTGGCCGCAAGCGACTCCTCCAAAGTTGAAGTGCGGGTTCGATTCCCGCCACCCGCTCAGCATCTGTCGCGTTGTCGCGTTGCGAGTTGTGCGTCGGGTTCGCCGGATCAGCGTGTCGGATTTGCGAATTGCGGCGACATTCCGGGCAGCGGGATCACCCATTCGCTACGCCCTCGGATCGGCGAGCCGGCCCATGAAGAGGACCGCGCCGGTCTCGTCGTCCTGGATCAGGAAGAGGAAGGGTCGATCGATCTTGAGCTCGACCTGCCGCTGCGGCGCCGACGTGGCGCGTGTGACCACGGCCGTGGCGGCGGCGGCCTCGGT
>JBGPZT010000235.1:0-2813 GCA_041493915.1 Candidatus Limnocylindria bacterium | reverse complement strand
GACCTTCGGCGACGCGTGTGCTCCCGGGATCACCTTCCGGTTGATGTTGGCGGTCGACATGATCGCCCACTTGACTGCGCGCGCCACTCGGACTCCTTCTTGCGACGTGAACGGACTTCCGAAGTATCGCCTCATGCGGATCGGCGTTGGCATGGCGCCACGCAAACCTAGGAGCGATGCGCAACTGCTGCGCGGACCGGCATCGCTGCATCCGTGGTAGGTGAAACGGGAGGATTCACGAACAAGGTCTGAGCCGACGGGCAGACTCGAACTGCCGACCCGGCGATGCTCGATCGACCGCTAGATGCAGTGAGCCTGGGCCTTGCGTCTAGCTCGTCTGGAAGTACCCGCCCGCTTCGCGATTGTCTTCGACCCGTTCACTTTTGCCTTCGCCTTAGCGGCGTCGCCCAGCGCGCACCATTCCTTCACCATCGACCTCAGCTCCGAAGCCCGCGCGTTCACCTCCCTCCCGTCGCCGATGCGCATGCGCTTCACCGTCGCACCCTCGAGGTGCGGGTAGCGCCCCTGCAGGCGTCTGCCGCGCATGAGCCTGAGGTTCACGCCGGGCTCGCTATACCGGACGAACGCGGCGAAGTCGCCGCTCTTGGTCGACGAGAACGTGATGCCGTACTGGATCCGCTCGCGCATGCTGGGGTCCGCGCCGAGGATGATGTCGCGCACGCGTCGCAGAGCGGCCTCGGACGGCGGCTTCGTCGACGCGAACCAGCGTTCGACCCCGGCCGACTTCGCCATGACTTGGATGCTAACGAGGCCGGGCCCTTTTCGGCCGGCCTGTGCCACGCGAGTTGGGCGAACGTGCCACGCGCACCACGCCGCCGTCGAGCGCCGCAGTGCCGTGTGTTTCCGAACGAATCCTGAGCCGACGGGCAGACTCGAACTGCCGACCGGCGGTTTACGAAACCGCTGCTCTACCAACTGAGCTACGTCGGCGCGGATTTCCTAATGATTCTCGCATGTTCTGAGCGGGAACGCGACGGTCCGCGGAACCGTTGCTCTACCCCTCGGAGTGCCCGGCGGTGAATCTCCGAATGATCTCAAGACCCTACTGAGCGGTCACGCAACTGTTCGGCGTCCGCGCCCAATGGTCATGCTTGGTGCGGTTGGCCACGCAGCAGCTCTTAAGGGCGTGTGATGCGTGACGGAGCAGACCGACCTCACACACGGTCTGACTCCCCCACGATGACTGGTTGGATACTGGGCGCCACACACGCTGCGCGGAGATGGAATGACGAATAGCCCTGACGCGGCACGCGAGTACCACCGCTTGACGTCATACACGACCGGCTTCCAGACGCCGGACGACCCGCGCAAGAACATCGAGTGGGCGGGACCGATGAAGGAGCCACGCCCGCCGCAGTTCAAGACATACGAGGGCGGAGAGCGTCTTCCTCTGCCGCGCGACCTTGCGGCACTGAGGATCAGCGCGGTCGACGCGCTGTCGGGCCGTGCGGTGTCCGGCGCCGCGCTCGACGCGGCCGCGATCGCACGCATCCTCTTCTATTCGGCGGGCCTCGCACGGCGCATGGAGCACGACGGCCGGACGGTGTGGTTCCGCCACTCCGGGTCGGCAGGGAATCTCTTCCCGCTCGAGCTCTACCTAGTGACCCGTGCGCTCGACGGCCTCGCAGCCGGCGTCTACCAGTACGACGTGCTCGAGCACGCGCTCGTGGCACTTCGCTCCGCCGACCATCGCGGCAGCGTGGCTCGGGCACTAGCAGACGACGCTGCGGCCTCCGCTTACATCGTCATCACTGGGATCCCGTGGCGGACCACCTGGAAGTACCGCGACCGCGGCTTCCGCCACATCTACTGGGACGCCGGGACGATGCTCGGGCAGCTCCTCACGCTCGCGGGGGCGCAAGCGGTCACCACACCTCAAGTCCGGCTCGGCTTCGTTGACGAAGAGCTGCGCGAACTCGTCGGGGCCGACGGCATCGATGAGTTCCCGATCGCGGTCGTGGCGCTCGGGCGTTCGGAGCGAGCACCTGAATCCCCGGCGCTCGGCGACGTGCCGCGTGGCCTTCTCTCGCCCGATCTCAAGCGCTTTCCGATTACCTCGCTCACGCAGGAGAGCGGTGCGCTGGCGGACGCGGAGCAGGTGCGCGCCTGGCGCACCGCCGCGCAGCGCGCCGACGCGTTCGCGGCGTCGATCCCCTCGGAGAGCTCGCTGCCAACGAGTGAGGTCTCGCTCGAGCGCACGATCCGAATCCGCGGCTCGACGCGCCGGTTCGCTCGAGGCACCGCCCCCGCGGCCCTGCTGCGCTGGGGACTGGCGGCGTCGGCGCGGCCGATCGAAGGTGACTTCGTCGCACAGCGGCGGACATGGATCGAGCACTTCGTGCTCGTTCACGACGCCGACGGCATCGCGCCGGGCACCTACCGCTTCCTCGCGGGGTCGCTCGCACTCATGCTGCCGGGCGACGTGCGCGCGACCGCAGCTGAGCTGTGCTGCGAGCAAGCTCTCGCGAGCGACGGCGCTTTCACCGTCTTCCACGCCACGGACGTGGACCGAGTGACCGAAGCCCTCGGAAGCCGGGGGTATCGCGCGCCCCTGCTCGAAGCCGGCATCGTGGAAGGTCGGCTGCACCTGGCCGCTGCGGCGCTCGGCCTCGGCGCGAGTGGGCTCACGTTCTACGACCTGGAGACGAACGCGTACTTCGGCGAGCTCGATGCGATGCTCGTCACTGCGATCGGCAAGCCCGCGTATCGACCGCGATTGGGCGGAACGCCAGGCCGACCGACACACCTGCACGGACTGCCGGCGCCGATCGTCGCTCAATGAACGATCGCGT
>JBGPZT010000085.1:0-11656 GCA_041493915.1 Candidatus Limnocylindria bacterium | reverse complement strand
GTAGAACTCGCTCGGCACGCCGAACTGGTACGGCGACACGCCGTTCTGCCAGCGGGTGCTCGTCACCGCGCTCCGTCCGCCCTCGTCGATCCAGGTGATGAAGGAACGGTCGGAGCAGCAACCGCCCAGCGTCGGTGTCGGCACCTTGAACGAGGCGAGGCCGTTCGCGTCCGTGACCGCGTCGCCCGGAGTGACACCGGGCCCGCTGACCCGGACCGTGACGCCACTGAGCGGCTTGCCGCTGTCGTGGTCGATCGCCCACGCGAGCAGCTCGTCGAACGAGAGCTTCGTGACGATCACCGTGTCGACCACTGCGAACACGAACTGCGAGCGCACGTCGCCGTTCGTGTGCAGGTAGTAGTAGCCCTTTGCGAGCGGCTTTCCATCGCTGATCGCGGTCGAGCCCAGGAGCACCTCATCCTTCGCGCCGTCGATCTTCTCGGTCCAGATGCGCAGCGCGGCTTGCGACGGCGTGAATTTCGTCGGTCCATACATCTGCTGCGGATCGTGGAGGAGTCGACGACCCTCATCCGGAGTCAGCGGATACAGCGTGAAGCCGACGGACTGCAGGTTCGTCGCCTGGAAGAAGACACGCTGGTCGCCGGTCGACGAGTACGTCGCGGTCGACGCGTAGCCCGGCACCGCGAGGCTCACCGACGAGGGCAGCGCCCCCGTCGTGAACGAGAAGCGGTAACCGCCCATGGCCTGCCCATAACGGTCGGTCGCGCCAGCTGCGAGCGTCACGGTGTACGTCGTCGATGGCTTGAGCGAGACGTTCGCGGAGAGGTACGTCTCGCTGGTGTTGATCCGTCCTTCGAGTTCGTCGGCGCCGAATCCGCTGATGCTGAGCTTGCCCTCGAACGTGGCTGGATCCATCGGCGTCGCGAACTGGATATTCACGCCGAAACGCTGCGCACTGGTGTCGCCGTCACGTGGACCGGTCTGGGACACGCTCGGCAGGGCGATCGTCGCAAAGTTCACGGTGCGATCGGCCGCTGTCACGCCGCCGCGCGCGCCCTTCAGGCCCTTCGCGACCGAGACGACGTAGCGCGTCAGCGGCAAGAGACGCTGCGTGGGGTTGAACGACAGCACCGTGTGCTTAGCGTTCCACGTGACGTTCCCCGGCACCGCCGCGCCACCGTCGAGCCTCCGAACGCTGAAGCCGCTCGCGGCTGACGGGTCCATCGGCTGATTGAAGGTGACATCGACCTGCTGCAACGGCGCCCCGTTGACAGCGTTCTCGTCCGGCGCGACGGAGTCGATCGCCGGCTGGATCGTCGCGAACGTGGCGACGAAGTCCTCCTTTAATACGCCATCCGCCGCCGACGTCAGTCCCTTCGCGATCTTCACGCGGTAGGTCGTGGACGGCGCGAGGTCGGTCGGGGTAAAGCGGTAGATCGACGTGTTGAGCCATTCGCCCTTTCCGGCAAGCGGCGGATCGAACGTCACGACGGTGTCGGTCGGCTGTGCGGCGAGCATCGTGAGCGGCGCGACCGAACGAGTGAACTGCACGATGATCGACGCGCCGAGCGGAACCTCGGTGTCGCCGTTACCCGGGATTAGCTGCTGGACAGCGAGCTGCCCGGTGACGGTGAACTTCTTCGTGATGGCCTCGGGCAGACCCGCTTCGGGTCGGGCCGGGACGTGCACCGAGTACGTCGAGCCGCGCAGCAAGCCCGGGAAGTCGGGCTGGAACAAGAGCGTTCGTGGGCTCAGCCAGGCGTACGTACCGCGCGGCGCAGGCTCCAGCTGCAACAGCGTCTGCGGCTCGCGCTCCGCGGGCGCGCTTGCGAACGTCACGGTGATCGGCGCCAGGCGCGCGACATCGTCTCCCTGCGGCGTCAGCGTGAAGACCACGGGCTCGCGCGGCACGACTGCGGTCGCGGCCAGACGATCGGCCACTTGCGCGACGCCGATGGCCGCCGCCAGCAGGCCCAACGTGAGGAGCGCGGCGCGGTACTCGAAGAGGCGACCGATCATCGCTTCACCTCGAAGCTGGAGGTCACCGCGGCGAGGCCGGGGGCGCTCACGCGAAGGACGTGCCGTCCGGGATCGAGCGCCCACGTGAACTGCGCATCGCCGGCGGCCGCCACGCCGACGACCTTTCCGTCGATCTCGAACGTAAGGGGCTCGGTGCCAGGCGCCGCAGCCGCGCGCAAGACCATGCGTTGCAGGCCGAGCTCGGGTGCGAGCCAGAACACGCTCCCGGGGACCGGAGCAACGATCCGCAGCGGATCGTCGGCCGTCCGGGGACGCCCGGAGACGAGGAGACCCGCGTCGTACGCCCACGCTCGGGCCTCCACCGGAGGATCGATCGCGATGCGCCCGTTGTCGTCGCGCACGTAGTAGGCCTCGCGCGTGGCCGGCTCGGTGCCGGCGACGAACAGCTCGCGCACCGGGGATTGGCAGTCCGGTCCGGGCAGCAGCCCCGTCGGTGCGCAGACCGTGGTCTCGACGATACGGGCGGGTCGCGCGTACCAGCTCATGCGACGCGAGAGCGCCGCCGCTATCATCGCGTCGCGCCAGATCGGTCCCGCGCCTTCGACGCCGGACACGTCGACCATCGGCGAGCCGTCGGCGTTCCCCGCCCAGACCCCGATCGCGATCTCCGGCGTGTAGCCAACGGTCCATGTGTCGCGGAAGCCCGTCGACGTCCCGCTCTTCACCGCGGCCGGGAAGGGAACGTCGAACGGAGTGATACCGCCGAAGCCCGGGATGCGCGCATCCGCGTCGCTCAGGATGTCGGAGAGCAGGTACGCATGCTCCGGTGAAAGGACGCGCTGCGGGCTGCTTCCCGCGTGCTGATAGACGACGCGTCCGCTGCTGTCACGCACGCGGACGACCGCGAACGGCGCGGTCAGCGCGCCGCCCGCGCCGAGCGCCGCGTACGCGTTGGTCAGGTCCACGAGGCGCACCTCACCCCCGCCGAGCGTGAGCGAGAGTCCGTAGCGCTCGGTGTCGGACAATGTCGCGAGCCCGAAGCGGTGGACGATCTCGAGCATCGCGTTCATCCCGAGCGCGTCGAGCACGCGGACCGCGGGTACGTTGAGCGACGACGCGAGCGCGACGCGGAGTGGCACGACACCGTGGAACGATCGGTCGAAGTTCAGGGGTTGGTACGGTCCATCGGCGGTCGCGAACGCGCTGGGCACGTCGAGGAGCGCGGTGGCGGAGGTGTAGCCGTGCTCGAATGCCGACGCGTAGAGGAACGGCTTGAGCGCGGAGCCCGGCTGACGCGGCGAGAGCGCCATGTTGATGTCGCCGCCGTGAGCGGGATCGCCGTCGGTCGCACCACCGATCATCGCGAGGATGCGGCCGGTGCCGGGCTCGATCGCGACGAGCGCGGCATCGGTGACGTTGCGGTCCTTGAGCTCCGCCAGACGCAGGCGCACCAGACGCTCGACCTCGGCCTGGAGGCCGCCATCGAGGGTGGTCTCGATGGTGAGGCCGACGCGGCCGGCGAGGTCGGGGCGGACGCGCGCGAGCTCGGCGAGCGCGTATACGACGAACGCGTGTGCGAGCGGCGGTTGCTGGGCAGGACGAACGGCGATGGGCTCAGCCGACGCCGCGTTGGCCTCCGCGCGCGAGATCCAGCCGTCCTCGACCATCCGCGCGAGCACGTACGACTGGCGCGCGCGCGCCAGGTCGCGGTCCGCCGAGTCATAGGACGCTGGGCGCTGCGGTAGGCCCGCGAGGTACGACGCGTGCGCGAGATCGAGATTCGCCGCACTGATGCCGAAGTACACGCGCGCCGCGGCCTCGATGCCGTAGGCGCCGCGGCCGTAGTACACGTCGTTCAGGTAGAGGTCGAGGATCTCTCCCTTCGAACGACGTGCCTCGAGCTGCAGCGCGATGAGCGCCTCGTGAGCCTTCCGGACCGGCAGCGACGCGGTGTCGTCGCCAAGATACAGACGCCGCGCGAGCTGCTGCGTGATCGTCGATGCGCCCGATGGTCGCGTGCCGAGCTGCGCGAGCGCGCGCGTGATCGCCAGCGGGTCGACGCCGGGGTGCTGCCAGAAGCGCCGATCCTCGGCGGAGACGGTGGCCTCGATCATCCGGGGCGCGACGGCATCGAGTGACACCGGTATGCGCAGGCCTTCTCCGCCGTCGTGTTCGAGCACCGTCCCGTGCACATCGAGCACGACCGTGCCCGGTACGATGCTCCGCGATTCCGGGGCATCGAGCGGGGCGAGGCGCGCATAGACGGGGAGCCCGACCAGGAGCGCGACGGCGACGAAGAGCACGCGCGAGCGCTGCAACATCACGAGGAAGCATGGCCCTGGGCGCAAGGACCGTCGTCGGATTCCCTGCCGAACAAGTACTACGAGACGGCTAGCACCTAGAGGGCGCCGACCCCGAGCAGCAGGCCGTCCTTCTTGATCGCCGGGCTCGTCACCAGGAAGAGCACGACACCACTGACCGGCGCCTTCACCGTGGCGAGCGGCTCGCCGACCAGATCGACGAGCTCGCCGACGACGTCGCCGGCCTCGACCCGCTGATCGACGCGGACGCGGCAACGGAAGATGCCCTCCGCGGGTGAGCGGAGCCAATCGAAGCTGTTGACGACGCGCGGGGGCGGGACCGGCTCGGGCACGCCGTCGAGCGCGCCGATCGCGCGCAGGATGTTCGTCACGCCGCGGACGTGACGCACCACGTCCTCTTCGATCAGCAGCCCGCGTCCGCCGGACTCCGCCAGCATCGACGCCACCCCATTGAGCGCGGCGAGCGCGTAGAGCGAGCCCGGCCGCTCGCCGCTCGGTGTGCTCTTCACCGCCCACCGCGCTCCATACGCGTTCGCCATCTTGCGGATGCGTTCGTCGAGCGCGGCCTCGCCGGTCTCCCGGTAGATGACGAACGGCGTCAGGTCTTCGATGAGATCTCCGGCGTGCAGATCGATCGCGTACTCGCAGCGCGTCACGATCTCGGTCAGCAGCCGATGCGCGAAGCGCTCTCCCCACTTGCCCTTCGGGTCGCCGGGGAACAGCCGGTTCAGGTTGTCGCCGTCCTCCGGGTTCACGTAGACGCTGCGCTCGTAGAAGCCGGGACGGTTCAGGAGCGGGATCACGACCAGGATGCCGCGGACGTGCTCCGGAGGTGTGGAGCGCCCGAGGCGGATCGCGGCCTCGATGCCCGTGTACTCGGCGGCATGGATGCCGGCGGTGACGAGCACGGTCGGACCGGAGTCCTTTCCCGCGATCGCGAAGTACGGCCATTCGTATTTCGCGAGCCCGTCGTCGCCAGCGAAGGTGAAGTGACCAGCAACGCGCTGGCCCGCGGCCGGGATGCCGATCGGGCCGATCGAGCTCTGCTGCATATGCATCAAGGCCAAGTCTGTCAGAAGGCCGCCGCTAGAGCTCCAAAGGTGGGTAGTAGCTCTCGACACCCTCGCGCTTGACCTCGTCGACCCAGCTCGTGCCGTAGACGGTCTCGCGATCCGAACCGGCGAGGCTCCACGCATCGCGGCGGTAGGTCCAGTTCGTCGGCTGCAGCCGATGCGCTTCTCGAAAGTGCCCCGTGGCCGCCGCCTGCGCGCCGCGGGCGTGCAGCGCCTGGCCGAGCGCGAAATGCGCCGCCGCCGTCGCCTCGTCCATCGGCCGCGGTCGACTCCGACGCACGACCTCGTCGGGCAAGAGCGCATAGCGGCTCTTGGCGCCATGCTCGACCCAGTCGCGAAGCGCGGCAACGTATCGCTCAGCCTCGACATGAAGCGCCCTCACGAGCTGGATCCGCTCGCGCTCAGCGGGCGAGGCGTCCGGCGGTACGACGCGATCGAGGAACGCGGGCCGGCGTGGATACGCCGGCTCGGGCGGGCGAACGACCATTCCCTCTTCATCGATCCAGATCCCGCTCGGGACATTGACGACCCCGAAGAGGGCATCGACGACGTGCGCCTCATCGATGAGGGAGGGATGGTCGGGCGCCGCCTTCGCGATCCACGGACCCGCGGTCTCGCTCCCTCGCGCGTCGAGCGCAACGGTGACGATCTCGAGACCGCGCGGCCGCAGCTCCGTCCGGAGGTCCTGCCACACGGGCAGGTCAAGACGACAGCCTCACCACGAGGCCCACGCGACGAGCAGGACCTTCGTTCCGTGGAGCGAGGACAGGCGGAATGATCCACCACGAAAGTCCGGCAGCTCCAGCTCGGGCGCGACCGCGCTGCGGAGCGCGCGACCACCGGCCTCCGCGCCCAGCGCCCAGAGTCCGTGGTCCTTGTCGTGGACCAGCGGCATCGCGAGGGCGTCCGCGGCAGCAGCGAGCTCGACCACATCCGCGTCAGCAGGACGAAACGGCACGCAGCGCTCGCCGCGGCACAGACCCTCGGGCTTCACCCGCCAGCCGGCGACGCGCTCGAACTCGGCCACCGGAACGCGGGAGGTCGTGAAGATCACAGCGCGTTACGGTAACTCGGTGAGACGACTCCTCGTCGCGCTCATCGTCGCGAGCGCATGCGCGCCGGTGGCGACGGTCACGACGACGCCCTCACCGACGCTGAGCGCCGCGCCGACGCTTTCGCCGTCGCCACCACCCTCTCCGACGCCGTCACCAAGGCCGACGACGGGCCTCATGCCGCTGTTCGACGCCCACCTCCATTACAGCGCGCCGGCGTGGCCGGTCTATCCGCCGGAGACCGTCGCCAAGATCCTCGATTCGGTGGGCGTGCGTTCCGGTCTCGTGTCGAGCGCGCCCGACGAGGGCACCTTCAAGCTGAAAGCGGTCCTGGGCGATCGGGTCATCCCGATGCTCAGTCCGTATCGGGGCGTGGCCGACGTGTTCTCGTGGGCGCGCGATCCGTCGATCCTCCCCTACGTCGAATCGATCTACCGGCCCGGCGTGTACCGCGGCTTCGGCGAGTTCCACCTTCTCCCCGGGCAGATCGGCCTGCCGACCGTGCGCGGCATCCTTGCGCTCGCCCAGCGAGAGAAGCTGTTCCTGCAACCGCATGCGGACGCGCGCGCGGTGGCGGAGCTGCTCGATTACATGCCCGATGCGACGATGCTGTGGGCCCACGCCGGCGTCGACGCGACGCCCGAGCAGATCGGAGCGCTGCTCGACAAGTGGCCGAAGCTGTCCGTCGAGCTCTCGCTGCGCGTCGACATGGCGCCGAACGGCACGCTCGATCCGCGCTGGCGCGATCTGCTCGTGCGGCACAGCGGCCGCTTCATGATCGGCACCGACACGTGGACCGCGGGCGGCACGTTCACCGGCAACGAGCGCTGGGATGCGTATGCGGAGATCGTGAGCGGGATCCGCGGATGGCTCGCGCAGCTCCCCACCGAAGTCGCGGAGGCGATCGCCTACCGCAATGCGGAGCGCTTCCTCGCGCAGCTCCCGCGCTAGACGTAGCGCGCGAGCAGTAGCCCCACGGCGAGGGCGACGACCGCGAGCCAGAGGATCCGCAGCGCACCCTCGGGCGCCGCGATGAGCCCCTGCGCGTCAAGCGTCTCGCGCGATCCGTCCCGATAACGAACTTCGCCGTCGATCGACAGGCTACGTCGTCGCACCGCGCGAACCCGGGTGGACAGGATGCGCTGCGCGAGGCTCAACAGCGCGGCGGCGATCGCGACCGCGACCGCGGGGACGAGCGGCGCGCCGGTCGCGTAGGCGGCGGTCAGCACCGGGAACGCGCCCCACGCGAGCGCGAACCCCAGGTCCGAATGCACGAATGGCGCCTCGAACGCGTAGAGAAGGACGAGCGCGACGCCTGCCGCGACGAATAGGCCGAACGCCGGACCGAGCATCGCGACGGCGGCGATGCCGAGCACGGCCGCGCCAGCGAGACCGAGCGCTCCGAGCACGACGAGCACGCGAGAGGAGATCCGTGTGCCGAGCGGGCGTCCCTGCAGCTCATCGAACGAATGCGCCGCGACGCCGACGGCGAGCCCGAAGGCGAGCAGCGCTCCCACGACGATGCGCGGGTCGGGCGCGGGCGAGAGCGCGGCGCCGAGCAGAACGTACGACAGGTGCCACGCCGTGTAGGGCGGATGCAGCAGCGTCCAGTAATCGCGCCAGCCGCCGGGCCGCAGCGCGTAGAACGCCGCGCCGAGTGGTTCGTCGCTCGCTGCGGGCGCGTCGCGCTTCGTCGCGCTCATGACGATCCCGCCGCCAAGGCTCATACGCCGCGACCGGACGTCGGCCAGGCCCGCGTCGCGCCAGTAGCGCTCCACCTCGCGCTGGGGATGCGCGCGGTAGAAGCGCTCGATGCTCGGACCGAGGAATGCGTTCACCTCGCGCCACTTCCGCGAGAAGAGCCATCCCGCGAGCGGCATCACCAGGCGTGTGTACAGACGCCACAGCGCGAAGGCGATCGCTGACGAGGGGACGCCGAACTCGAGCGCGGCGAGACGGCCGCCCGGCCTGAGCACGCGTGAGAGCTCCCGGACGGTCGCCGCGGGATCGTCGACGTAGCGGAGGAGATACGTGAACGTGACGTGGTCGAACGTCGCGTCGGCGAAGGGGAGCCGTTCCGCCCGCGCGTTCACCAGCCCGGCGATGAGCCCGTTCCGGCGTGACGCCTCGGTGAGCATGTCGGCGCTGCGATCGAGACCGACGACCCGGCAGCCGTACCGCTGCGCGAGCTCCACGGCGACGAGTCCGGTGCCCGTCGCGACATCGAGCACGACGTCGTCCGCATCCGCGCCGATCGCCGCGACGAGCGCGTGGCGCCAGCGCGGATCCTGGCCGAACGAAAAAAGCGCGCCGGCGCGGTCATAGGAGCGCGCGATGCCGGTGAAGATGCGCGGCGCGTCGGCCGACGGCGGACGGGGCAAGGCGTCGAGTATGCGCGGGCCGCGAGCTAGACCGGCATCACCACGTGTCCGGTCCGGCCGGTGCGAGACCGGTACTGCTCGGCCGCGGCGCGTGCCGCGTCCGCTCCGCGGCCCGCGTCCGCGAGGGCGAGGACCGAACCGCCGAAGCCGGCGCCGACCAGACGCGCACCGTAGACCCCGTGCTGCGAGCGCAGCGCGTCAGCCAGGACGTCGAGCTCCTCGATCGAAACCTCGAAATCCTCGCGCAACGAGGCGTGCGACGCGTCGACGAGCGCGCCGCAGCGCGCGAGATCGCCGGCCCTGAGCGCCGCGACGAACGCGCGGACCCGCTCGTTCTCGCTCACGACGTGACGCACGCGCCGCGCGAGGGTCGCGTTCTGCGGCGCGAGACGCTCGACATCACCGAGGGTGGCATCGCGCAGCGAAGTGAGCCCAAGACGCCGCGCGGCATCGTCGCACTGCGCGCGTCGCTCGTTGTAGGCGCCCTGCTTGGCGTTGTCGTGCGCGATCCCGGAGTCGATCACGACGAGCTCGACGCTGCCGGGGATCGGCACGCGTTCGATCTGCGCCTTGCGCATGTCGATGAGCAGCGCCTCGCCGGTGCGTGCGAGACCGGCGGCGAGCTGGTCCATCGTGCCGACGCGCGCGCCGACGACGTCGCGCTCGGCCTTGTGTGCGGCATACGCGAGCGCCATGTCGTCGAGGGTGAGCGAGAACGCGTCCCGCAGAGCCCGCAGCAACGCGACCTCGAGCGCCGCGCTGGACGACAGACCCGCGCCGGGCGGCACGCGTGATGCGATGCCGGCGTCGAAGCCACGGATCGCATGCCCCGCTGTGGTGAGCACCCAGGTGACGCCACGGACGTAATCGCCCCAGTCGCCGCAGTGCCGCTCCTCGCCAAGACGGTAGGCGATGGGCATGTAACCCTCGCTCTCGACGCGGACGACGCGATCTTCGCGCGGGGACAGCTCGACGACGGTGCGCTGGGGCGTCGCGGTCGGAAGAACGAGACCCTCGTTGTAGTCCGTGTGCTCGCCGATCAGATTCACGCGGCCAGGGGCATCGGCTCGGTACACGTCGCTCCTATAACACCGGGGGCGCAACTCCTGTTCTGCTCCACGGATACTTGGCTCGTGATCCGATACCGGCGCGCCATGCTTTCGGCCGTGGAGCGCCTCTCCGGCGGGCGGCTACCCGACCTCCGGCGGACCCTCTGGCGCCGCCAGATGTACCTGTACGTCACGCCCGGGGACGTCCTGGTCGAGCGCGCCCTACGGGGGTTCCCGGACGAGGTGCGGGCGCTTGGTCGGCGCTGCCGGATCATCCGCACGAACGCGCGGTACGGCGGCGGCTTCTATCCGGACCGTAACGAGATCGAGCTCGCGTCGGGGGTCGAGACCTACGAGGGACTGCGCCAGGTCGAGCTCTCCGCCTGCCACGAGCTGTTCCATTTCGTGTGCTGGAACCACCCGGTGTATCGCCGGGACGAGGACCGCAACTTCGCGTACCTCCGCCGAGCGGTCCGCGACAGCCGACCGCACCTCGCGGAGTTCCCGCGCTACCGCGACTGGGTCACCGGCTCGTTCCTGCGCCAGGGCGATCACGCCAACCCCGTCGAATACTTCGCCGACATCCCGACGAACTTCCGGGACGCGGCGGAGCTGCCGCCGCCGATCCGCGCGCACTTCGCGCCACTCATCGACGGACGTGCGCCCACGGTCGACCTCACGCGCGAAGTGGACTGGCCGACGGACGAGGAGTACTTCTCGCTGGCGACGTTCCAGCGCTGGCTCGCGGGAGCAGAGTGAGTCGATGACGAGCGTCGAGGGAGCGATCCTGGTGTGGCTCGCGATCGGCGTCGGGATCGCGGGCGGCGTCTTCATCGTGGCGCGCTCGGCGGTGCAGATCGCGAGCGTGGCCTACCGCGTCATCGAGAAGGAAATGGACGCGAAGACCGCGACCCGGCAGACCACGCTCCTGAGCCTCGCGATCGTCGCTGCGCTCATCGTGACCGCGGTCATCGCCGCCTACGCGATCCTCGTCATGTTCTCGACGCTGCTCCAAGGCAGCGGCCTCATCAACGGCAGCTAGATCGTCGGCGTCTGGATCGGACCCTTTTCCACACCGGGCTTCTGACGCGGGACGTCGGTCGGCCCTTCCGGACGCTCCGGCTGCTCGCCGCCCTTCTTCCCTACGTCACCGGGGACGGGCTCGCCCGGACGCGGGGGGAGTCCAGGTTCCTGCATCGAAAGAGGTCCTCCTGCGCTGAAGTCGTCCCTTGCGGACGCTGATGGATAGGACGAGCAGTTGGTGTGCCGCGCGCGGCCGCGTCAGATGCGATCGGCGAGCAGGCGAACGCGCGACCGGATGGAGTCCCGCACGGCGCGGAAGACCTCGAGGCGCTCCGGCTCCGTGCCGCGCGCAGCGGACGGGTCGGGCAGCTTCCAGCGGAGCTTCAGGCCGCTGCGCGGTGGGACGGGGCAGCTCGAGTCGCAGACGGTGACGACGACGTCCCAGCCCTCGCCCACGGCGTCGACGGACTTGCTCTTCTGTTCGGAGATGTCGATCCCGACCTCACGCATCGCCGAGATCGCGAGCGGATGAACGCGCGTCGCGCGGGTACCGGCGCTCTGCACCTCGAAGCGGTCACCGGCGAACGAGCGCAGGAATCCCTCGGCCATCTGAGAGCGGGCCGAGTTATGCGCGCAGAGGAATAGGACGCGCTTCACGCGTCCAAGCATGACGCGCGGCGCCGGCTGACCCCCCGCGCCCCGCGGCATGCTTTGTGGCGTGAAGCGCGTCCTGTTCCAGTTTCCCCACAACTACGCCCGCGCCCCGATGGCGGGAGGGTTTCTGCGCTCGTTAGCCGGTGTCCGCGTCGAGGTGCG
>JBGPZT010000245.1:0-2477 GCA_041493915.1 Candidatus Limnocylindria bacterium | reverse complement strand
CCATGGCGCCCTGCCATGAGAGACCCGCGCCCTTGACGAGACCGAACGCCACCACGGCGTTGATGCCGAGACCCGCGGCGCCCGCGTACGGGTAGTTCGCGTAGAGCGCCATGCCGCCGGTGAAGAGCGCGGCCATGAGCGCCGTCGCCGCGACGACCGCGGGGAACGGGATGCCGGCGCCCGAAAGGATGACTGCGTTCACGACAAGGATGTAGGACATGACGAGGAAGTTCGTGACGCCACCTCGGACCTCGGTACCGATCGTGGACCCGGCCGCGCGGACTTTGAATTGCCGCTCGATCCAGTCCTGGCCGCCGGGTGCGGCGGCCGTACGTGCTGCCATGAAGTGAAATCCCCCTCCCTAAATCCGCTGACGCTGCGCGCGTGCTAGGCGACGCACCTCCTCAGTGCATTCGCTCACACCGGCGCGTATTTGGGCCGCCATCGGGAGGAAGCGGGCGGCCATCTGTACCGCGGCGGATTCTAGGCACAGGGCGTGCGCGCGTCCACGATGTAGCGGAACGCGCGAGCGAGAACCCTCTCGGCGTCCGCGGCGAGACGCGCGACCTCCTAGGCTCACGGTATGAGGCGACTCGTCCTCATCGTGTTCCTCTCCGCGTGCACGCCGCTGGCATCGCCTACGCCAACAGTCACGCCTTCGACACCGGCTACGTCGAGCGCGGCGGTGCCAACAGTTTCCGCGGGCAACGTCCTCTTCCCCGACCTGCGCCTTGTCGCAGCAAGCTCGACTGGCGAGCTCTATGTCCTCCGAAACAGCCAATGGGTGCGGGAAGCGCAGGTCTGTCCGAGCGGGACTGCGACATTCAGCGCTTCGATCGTGGACTTCAAGGTGTCGGCCGATGGTCGACGCGCCTGGTTCCGTTGCGACGCTGCGGGACCTCCCGGCGAACCGATCCATGCATTCGTCTACGACTTCGCTGGCAAGGCAGCCCGCGAGGTGACGGGTGCCTCTGAACTCGGCCTTGGTCCGATCTCCCCGGACGGCCGTTTCGTCGTGCTCGCTGCGCTGGGCGACTGTCCGATGCCCGCTCCGGTCTGTCAGTCCACGCGGATCCTCGTCGATCTCGAGACGCAATCCAGGAACGTGATCTTGCCTAGCGCCTACTGGCTTTCGATGGAGATGCGGTGGACGACCTTCGGCTTGACGTATTTCATGCCTGAGTGCGCTCCCGCGGGCTGCACATCGCCTGACAAGACCGGGACATTTCGCTGGGATGGTTCGCAGTGGACGAAGATCTCGCCCTACCGCTTGATCGATGCGACGGCCACAGATCGTCTGTTGATGGAGAGCAGACGCTCACTCGAGGTCGATCAGGGCGCGGCACTCGTCGTCGAGCGCCTCGGCACGTCCGAGCGTGTGCTCACGAGCAGTGGCCTCGAGTTGGGACTGTCCCTCGATGATCGTGGTGCCACTACCTTCCGTCTGACTGCGCCAGGAGCAACGGGCACGTATGTCCGATACGAGGATGGCCGCGAAAGCGCGGCTACACCTGGGAACTTTTCGCCGTATCTGTTTACACGCGCCGGAGACTGGATCGTGTCGCGTGACAGCGCGCCTGGAGGTGCGACTCTCTGGGCGTACTCGATCTCCCGGCGAACCATCGCCTCCCGTATCGCGGGAATCTCGATCGTCGGCCTCGCCGCACTCCCGTGAGGTGGCCCAATGTCTGTGTCGAAGGCCGCGTAGAACTCGCGCCGTGCTAGCCTCAGCGAACATCGGTTCGAAACCAAGACCGGCGACGCGACGATCGCGCACGTCGATCAGGCACTGGATTCTGTGGCAGCAGGACCTTATCTAAAGCCGGTGAGCCCCGAGCGGCGACCGATGAGCTCCGCGCCGCGACCGAGGAGGTCCAGTGAGTAACGAGGCACTGCAGAGGACCAACGAAGATCTCTCGAGCGGCTGATCGTCTCGCTGCCGGCACGGTGAAGGTCGTCACCGAAGTCCGACGCAAAGAGGCGCTGCTCAAAGCGGGGGCCCTCCAGAGCGCGATCTTCAACAGCGCCAACTTCTCCAGCATCGCCACCGACGAGAAGGGCGTCATCCAGATCTTCAACGTCGGCGCCGAGCGCATGCTCGGCTACGCCGCCGCCGACGTGATGAACAAGATCACCCCCGCCGACATCTCCGATCCGCAGGAGCTGATCGCGCGGGCCACAGCTCTCAGCGTCGAGCTGGCGACGACGATCACTCCGGGCTTCGAGGCCCTGGTCTTCAAAGCCTCGCGCGGCATCGAGGACATCTACGAGCTGACCTACATCCGCAAAGACGGCAGCCGCTTTCCGGCGGTGGTCTCGGTCACGGCGCTACGCGATGCGCAGGACCGGATCATCGGCTATCTGCTGATCGGGACCGACAACACTGCGCGCAAGCAGATCGAAGCAGAGCGGCAGAAGCTCGATCAGCGCCTGCGCGATCAGCAGTTCTACACGCGCTCGCTCATCGAATCCAACAT
>JBGPZT010000158.1:0-5998 GCA_041493915.1 Candidatus Limnocylindria bacterium | reverse complement strand
GGACCAGCTCGTACGTCTTCGCTATCTCGCGGTCGCCTACAACGCGGTCGGCCAGCCCAAGCAGTCATTTCCCATCATCGAGCGTGCGCAGCGCATGGCGGATCTGCTTGACTCACATGAGGAGGACATTCGGATCAAGGCCGTGCTCGCGAATGCATACGTGCACACGTACGCGTACGAGGAGGCGATCCGACTCCTGCGCGACTGCATCACCGCCTGCGAGGAGGGAGTGGTCAACGATCCGGCGTTCCACTTCCGTCGAAACGTCGAGCTGGCACTCGCCCTTACAAGCGCCCGACAGCCCAAGCAAGCCCTGGCCGCGTATGAGCGTGCGATTGAGATCTCGTCGCAATTCGACGACCGCGCGGCGCTCGGAAACCTGTACGCCGGACTCGCCAAGACCTACCAGGACGAAGGCGATCTCGAGGCTGCTGTCCGCTACAACCAGAAGAGTCTCCAAGTGTTTGAGGAGCTCGGCCTTCTAGACAAAGTTGCCTGCACATTAGACAACGCCGCACGGTTGTATGCGGACTACGGAAACCGCGAACGCGCACGGGAATGTCTGACGAGGGCGGCAACGATTGCCCAGGAGATCAAGAGCGAAGCGACTCTTGCCTCGGTCAAGACTTCCGAGTCTGAGATCACGGCCAAGACAGATCCGAAGCACGCGACGGACCTCGCGCAGGAAGCGCTCAAGTTCGCCCGAAAGGTCGACCAGCCGGACGCGCAGGTGCGACTCCTCGTGCTCCTCGGTGAGCTCCGGATGAGCTCCAACGCGGCCGCGGCGCGGCGCTCGTTCCAGGATGCACGGCAGCTCGCGGAAGAGCGCGCCCCGCACCTGCTCCGCGTGATCTTCGATCGCTGGTCGCACGCGGCAGAGTCGACCGGCGACAGCGAGGAAGCACTGCGGCTCGCGCGCCGCGCACTGGAGACAGCTCGCACATAGCGCCCTGCGTCTACCCCTAGCCTTCTCGCATGACCCTCACCGCTGCCCTCGTGCGCGAGCGCGTGCGCGGCACGATCCTCGAACTCATCGGTGACACACCGCTCGTACCGCTGCGCCGCGTCGGCGCCGGCCTGCGTGGCGAGCTGTGGGCGAAGCTCGAGTCGGCCAATCCCGGCGGCAGCGTCAAGGACCGCGCCGGCCTGTGGATGGTCATCGCCGCGGAAGAGGAAGGGCGGCTGCGCGAAGGCGCGGCCGTCCTCGAAGCGACCAGCGGCAACACCGGGGTCGCGCTGGCGATGGTCTGCGCGGTCCGCGGCCACCCGGCACGTCTCGTCATGCCGGATAAGGTCTCGCTCGAGCGCAAACGGATCATCCGCGCGTTCGGCGCCGAAGTGGTCCTGACGGATCCGCTCGACGGGACCGACGGCGCGATCCGCGAGGCGCGCCGCCTCGCGGCGAGCAGCGTGGCGCAGGTCTACGTCGATCAGTACTCGAACCCGGCGAATCCGCGCGCGCACGAGCTCACGACCGGACCCGAGATCTGGTCGCAGACCGACGGCCGGGTCACGCACTTCGTCGCCGGCGTCGGCACGTCGGGCACGATCGTCGGCGTATCGGCGGCACTGCGGCCGCGCGGCGTGCGGATCGTGGCGGTGCAGCCGGACGATGCGCTCCACGGCATCGAAGGCTGGAAGCACATGCCGAGCGCGCTGCGGCCGGCGATCTGGGACGAACGTGTCGCGGACGAGCATCGCGTGATGGGGACGGACGAGGCCACCCTGATGACCAAGCGACTCGCGCGCGAGGAGGGCATCTTCAGCGGCGTGTCCGGCGGCGCGGCTGTCGCCGCGGCCGCGGCGGTCGCGAGGGAACAACCGGGCCGTATCGTCGTGTTGATCGCTGATGGTGGTGAGCGCTACCTGAGCACGCCCCTATGGGAGTGACACCGTGGCCGTGACCGTGCGTCTACCGGGTGCGCTGCGCGACGCGACCGGTGGACAGACCAGGCTGGAAGCGAGTGCCGGTACGCTCGCGGACATCATCTCCGAGATCGACCGCCGCCATCCCGGCTTCCGCTCGCGGGTGCTCGACGACAGCGGTGCGATCCGTACCTACGTGAACGTATACATCGGCGACGACGACGCCCGAGCGAAGGGCGGCACCGGCGCGGCCGTACCTGACGGCAGCGAGGTCATGGTCATCCCAGCGATGGCGGGCGGTGTCGCATAGCCGACGTGCTGCGGCTCCGACCAGTGCTCCGCGATGAGATCGTCGCGCACGTCCGCGACGAAGCGCCGCGCGAGGCCTGCGGGCTCCTCGCCGGGCGCGGCGGCGGGATCTCCCGTGTCATCCGGTGCGCGAACGTCCATCCGACCCCGACCACGCGATATGTCATCGACCCACGCGAGCAGCTGAAGGCGTTCCGGTCGATCGATGCGGCGGGCGAGGAGCTGGTGGGGATCTATCACAGCCATCCGGTGAGTCAGCCGTATCCATCGCCGACCGACCGAGCCGAGGCGCACTACCCCGACGCGTTCTACATCCTCGTGTCGCTCCGGACCGGCGATCCCGAGATGCGCGCCTTCCGTATCGGCGCGGACGATTTCGTGCACGAGATCCCTCTGGCCGTCGAGCGCCGGGGTCTAGCGCGACGCCTCGCGGATCCGCCAGGTCGCGGCGATTGACGCCGCCTCGGCGAGCGCGGCCTGCTCGTCGGCCGGCTCGACGAAGTGGAAGATCAACGCGAGCCCCTGCGTCCGGGGCACCGCGGTGAACTGCCGGTAGACCACGCGTCGACCCTGGTAGACGCCGCCGTACCGGTCATCGATGGCGATGACGCCGTTGATGCGCACGACGGAGCGCTCGCGAAACCCGTTCTCGAGACCCTGGCGCTCCGCGATGGACGCTGAGTCCGCGTACGAGTCGGCTGTTGCGAGCGGCACGCCGCCGGCCCGGGCCACGCGCAGCTCGGCGACGTCGGACTCGTATCGCGCGGCCTCCCCTTGGACGCCGCTCGTCACGTTCTTCCAGCCCGCCGGCAAGGTGATCGTGAAGTCGGTCGCCTCGAACGTGATGCCGGTCATCGGCGTCGCGGTGAGATCGCCGACGAGCTGCGGCGCGACCGCGTACGCGGCGAACTGGACGCGCGAGATCTGATCCTGCATGACGAGCGCGCTCGTCGCGAGCATGACGACGAACGGCACCACGGCGAGCGCCCGCGGCAGCAGCGCTCCCAGGTTGACCCCGAGCCCGATGATCGCGCGGACCACCAAGAGGACCGTGATCGCGCCCGCGGCCGCAAGCAGGTCCGGCGCGAGCAGCACGATGAGGGCGGCGATCGGCGCGACAAGGAGCGGCGTGAGCGCGAAGCTGAACGCTGTGAAGGCCTGTTCGATCGTGAGATCGCGCCGGCGAAGGAGCCGCGTCGTGTAGTACCCGACCGTGGCGACGCCCGCGACGGTGACCGCGAGCCGGACCCCCAGGAAGACCGAGTCGACGAGCACCTGGGGCAGGAAATCGAATGTAGAGAAGCCCTTCGCGGTCAGGATCATCGCGTCGATCGCGAGGGACAATGCGACGCCGGCGAGGAGCGCGACGAGCACGCCGGCGAGCCCGTAGTGCTCGCGCGCGAGGGACCGGGCGAAATCGAATGGATGGAGGATGGAACGCACGATCTCGGCGCGGAGCCAGGCAAGCTCCCCCGTGCTCTCCATCTGCTCCGAGCCTACGGGCAGTCGGCGGAGCGCGTCCGCTGAATGAAGCGTGGTTCACAAAAAGACGACCTCCGCGTTTCGGAGGTCGTCTTGTGTTCGCGTTTGGTCGCTCTTCGGGCGCCCGAGCTACAGGCCTCATTTCCGGCCGAGATGCGGGAGATCACACCGGAGTGTGATGCTCGTGTTCCGAATCAAAACCGCTCGGGAGCGCTCGAACGGTGTGGCCCTCTTCCGTCGAGGGCGTCATCGATCGAGCTGTAGAACTCCGAACAACTTGTGCAGCCGGACCATGACACCTCCAGTGACGTTGGTGCTGGACCTTCTGTGCTCCGTTCCGCGGAACACCCTTGTTCTACACCTGAGAACGGAGGCGTCAAGAGGCGTACGCCCTACGCCAAATGGCGGCCTTTCTTGGTAGCGGACGGTCAAGCGCCCTTCTAGTCGCGGCGTCGCATCAGGTCGCGGATCAGCGGCGGCACGCGGCGAACGTCAGGCCACCATGACTCCTCCGCGTCCACGCCCGCGGCGGCCGCCGCCTCGACGAGCAGGGCGACGGCGCTCCTAAGGTCCGACAGACGAACGATCTCCGAGGTGAAGGTATGCGAGTGCTCGCTCTGGTTGTGGTAGTTCACGTTCGGTACTGCGACGGCGGTCGCGCTCCAGCCAAGTCGCACGAAGGCCGACGACTCGCACGTGCCACCGGTCAACAGAGCGCGCTGCGTCGCCACGCCGGCCGCGGTGAGCTCTTCGCGCGCGACGCGCAGGAAGCGCTCAGCGTCGTTGTCGAACGTGTTGTACACATCACCGGCGCGCACGACGACGCCCCGTCCCGGCGCGGCATGCGCGAGCGCGCGGCTCGCCTCCAGGGATACGACGATCACGTCGCGCGGCAGCAGACCGTCCTCCGCGACGAGGCGCGCGCCGAACAGACCGGGCTCCTCGCCGCGCGTGAAGACGGCGTGCACGTCGTGCGGCCGCGGGTCGTCGCGTAATGCCGCGAGGACCAACACGACGACAGCGCATAGCGCGAGGTCATCGCCGGCGCGCAGTTGCAGCTCGTCGCCGCTCACCGCGAAGGGCACCAGATCCATGACCGCCCACTGCCCGACCCGCAATTCGGCGTCGGCTCGGATGCGGCAGTGGCCGGGCGAGTTGTGCACCGTGTCGGGAGCCGAGACGTAGTTGTCGAGCGTCGCGGCGAACGGCGCGCCGTCGGCGTCGTCGTGGACGAGGACCGGTACTGGAGAGGCGAAGAACTCCGGGTAAAGCCCGCCCAGGATGCGCGCGCGACCCTCGCGGCCGCGGGCATCCGTCACCTCGAACGCGGGGTGATCGGTGTGCGCGACGAGCGCGAGCGCGCGCTTCGCGCCGCCGCGCGTCACGCGCGTTGACACCTGGCCGTACGCGTCCTCGTGGACATCGAGTCCGTTCCGCTCGAGCTCGCGACGGATCGCGCGCAGCGCGCGGAACTCGTGATACGGCGCGGTCGGAGCGGACGCGACGCGCTCGATCGTGGCGAGCGTCCTGTCGATGTCCGGCAAACGCACCATGCATCGCGAGGATATCGTCAGCGGTCAGTGCTCCGTCTGTACGATACGCGCCGCCGCGCCGTCGTCCCGTTCCGTCCGCTCTCCAGCCCGATCACCCTTTATGTCTGCGGCGTCACGCCGTACGACACCACGCACCTCGGCCACGCGCGGACGTTCCTCGCTTTCGACGTGCTCGTGCGTCATCTCGAGGCCGGCGGCAGGGCCGTCCGCTACGCGCAGAACGTCACCGATATCGACGAGTCGATCCTGCAGCGCGCGGCTCGCGATGGCGTGAGGTGGCGCGATCTCGGCCGGCGCGAGGAGCGCGCGTTCCTCTCCGACATGCGGCGACTCGGTTGGCGCAAGCCCGACGTGATGCCGCACGCGACGCGCGAGCTCCCATCGATGCGTCGGATGATCGATGCGCTCCTCGAGAACGGCTGCGCATACGACATCGAGGGCGGTGTCTACTTCGACACGTCGCGCGACCCGCGTTACGGCGAGCTGTCGCGCTTCTCCAAGGCCCGCATGCGCCGGATACTCGCCGCTCAGGATGACGCGGCGCTCGACGATCCACAGCGCCGCGATGCCGTCGACTTCGCGCTCTGGCGTCGCGTGCCGAGCGGGCCGATGTGGCCGAGCCGCCACGGACGCGGTCGCCCGGGGTGGCACATCGAATGTTCAGCCATGTCGCTGCGCCATCTCGGTCCGCGCATCGACATCCACGGCGGAGGCAGCGACCTCGTGTATCCGCATCACGAGAACGAGATCGCGCAGTCGGAGTGCGCGACGGGACAGCGGCCGTTCGT
>JBGPZT010000213.1:0-3505 GCA_041493915.1 Candidatus Limnocylindria bacterium | reverse complement strand
CGGGGGTGGCGGCGGCGGTGGTGGCGGTAGCTGGTGAGACGCCCGCGCGGCTAGCGAGCCTCCCCGAGCTCCGACGCGACGCAGTAGCGACCACCGCCCTGGAGCTGCGCGCGGTCGGCCGCGGCGAGCGCCGCGCTGAGCAGCGCCACGGGCTCGCCCGCGTCGCGCGGGAACTCCGCGACGCCGACGCTGCAGTGCACCGACCGCGCACGGCCGACCACGTCGAACGGCTCGGCGAGCACGAGGAGCAGGCGGACAGCGACCACGGCCGCGTCGTTGCTGGACGTGAGGGCCGTGAGCACGACGAGGAACGAATCGTCGGACAGCCGCGCGGGCACGTCACTCGCGCGGACGAACGCGGTGATCCGCTTCGCGAATTGGCGCACGACCTCGTCGGCCGCCGCGTGGCCGTCGGGGCCGTCGCGCAGCTGCCGGAACCGGTCGAGCTTCAGGCTCATCAGACCGACGGACCGCTTTTCACGCTTCGCCATGGCGATGGCCTGCTCGACGTGAAGCATGGCGACCTCGCGTCCCGGCAGGTTCGTCGCGCTGTCGATGAGGCCGAGCGCCCGCAGCTGTTGGCGCGTGTCCTTGAGGCGAACCTGCGATGTCGCGTCCGTGAAGATCACGACGGTGAGCGTCTTTCCGCCAACATCGAGCGCGGACTGGCGGATCTCCACCCACTTGCCGTCGCGTATCTCGACGAGCGACTGGGGAGTAGTCGTGAACTTGACGACGTTGCCCTCGGCGATCGCAAGCGAGGACCACCCGGTGATCGCGCCCGCCGCGGCGTTCCAGAAGACGAGCTCACCGTCGGATCCGACGATCGCGATGCCGTCGCGTGTTTCTCGCGCGAGCAGCGAGGCAAGGCCGAGCGCCTCCGAATGGAGCAGCGACGGCAGGGTGCGTCGATCCAGGCCGCGTTCAGTCATCGGGTGGCGCTCGAACGGCTAACTGCGTTCGTCGAGCATGTTCCCACTGCGGACTCGCGCCATGACCGATCGGTCATGTGTCCCGCCCCGTGATAGCGGTGCCGGCGAAGCCGTTAGGCGTCGCGGCGGAATGCGGCTTCGTAGATCACCGGCGCTCCGCCAAGCAGCGCCCCCGGCCGCGGCCGGTTGTACTCGCTGAGAGGAACGGACGGCTCACGCACGAATCCCGCGGTACCCAACTCTGAGACGAGTTGCTTCTCGGTGAGAAAACACTGTGGCTGGCCTGAGAACTGCGTGAACACGAACGGCTCTCCCCCGACCGGCTCGACGTCCGGCGGGAGCGTGTGGCGCGAGAACGTGAACACGAACAACCCGGCACCGGCCTTCGCCACACGCGCCGCCTCTCGAACCGCCCGGCGAAAATCGGCCGCCGACCGCGCCAGGTTCCAGATGCCGTGCGCGACCACGAGATCGCAGCTGGCGTCGCGGACCGGAAGCACGTCCATGGGCGCGAGGATCAGGCGAACGCGGTCGCCGAGCTGATCATCCCGCACGCGCTCGGCCGCAGCAGAGAGCATCGGCCACGAGAGGTCGATCCCGGTGACCTGCCAGCCGAGCCGTGCGAGAGGTATCGCGTTGCGTCCCGCGCCGCAGCCGACGTCAAGCGCGCACCCGTGCCAGCCTCGGCGCAGCTCGCGGTCCGCGAACGTCATCAGGACGGCGTTCGGCGGAGACTGTGCGAACCCCGCGACCGTTCCCGGGGCGCTCCACCCCGAGCCTGCGAGTGGGTCGGTTGGCCGTGACATGATGTCGATGTCCACTATGACCCAGTCGATTCCGGCAGCCGAAGTGCTTTCATTGCAGTCGCTCATAACGCCCACCGAGCAGGGGATCGCGAGTCGCATCCTGGCGAAAACGTCTGGCGGCAATCTCACGCTCTTCGCGTTCGACAAGGGACAAGGACTCACCGAACACACGTCGCCGTTCGATGCGCTCGTTCTGGTCCTCGAAGGATCCCTCACCCTCACGATCGGCGGCACCGCGGTCCGGGCCGCGCCGGGGACTGTCGTGCGCATGCCCGCCGATATTCCGCACGCCCTCGATGCGCCCGAAGCGTGCCGCATGCTGCTCATCATGCTGCGCGATCTCACGGCGTCGTGACTCGCGTCCGGCCTGAGGAAGGAGGGTTCACATCACCGCCATCATCCAGACCGACAAGCTGACGAAGTCCTATGGCTCGCACCGCGGGATCGTCGATGTGGACCTCGAGGTGCAACAAGGCGAGGTGTTCGGCTTCCTCGGGCCCAACGGCGCCGGGAAGACGACGACCATCCGGACGATCCTGGACCTGATCCGCCCGACGAGCGGCCGGGCCCTGGTGTTCGGCATCGACTCGCGCACCGACCCGGTCGCGATCCACCGCCGGATCGGCTACATCCCTGGCGAGTTCACGCTGTACGACCGCCTCACCGGTGGCCAGACGATCAGGTACTTCGCCAACCTCCGGGGTGGCGTCGATCGCGCCTACCAGGCCGCGCTGATCGCCCGCTTCGATGTCGATCCGTCGCGCCGCTTCAAGGAGTACTCGAAGGGCAACAAGCAGAAGATCGGACTGATCATCGCTCTGCAGCATCGGCCGGAGATGCTGATCCTCGACGAGCCGACGGCGGGCCTCGACCCACTCGTCCAACAGTCGTTCTATGCGCTGATCCGCGAGGCGAAGGCCGAAGGCCGGACCGTCTTCCTCTCCAGCCACATCCTGAGCGAGGTCGAACGCACCTGCGACCGTGTGGCGATCATTCGCGACGGTGGGCTCGTGAAGGTCGATCGGGTCGAGGCGCTGCGCGACCTGGCTCATCACCAGGTGGAGCTGCGCTTCGCCGGTGCGGTCCCGGTGGCGGAATTCCGGCGCCTGCCGGGCGTCAGTGACGTTACGGCCGACGATCACGTCCTGCGCATGCGGGTCTCGGGCGCGATCACGCCGGTCGTACAGGCGGCGGCCCGCTATGAGCTGGTCGATTTCATCAGCCGAGAGCCGAGCCTCGAGGAGACATTCCTCGCGCAGTACGGCTCGGAGGCCGTGAAAGGTGGCCGGCCGTGACCGCTGAGCTTGGGCACATGACGGCCCGCGCCGCACTGACGCCGGTCCCGCTCTGGAGCCGGATCTACGGATTCGGCAGCTTGTATGCGAAGACGCTTCGCGACTCAAGGCTCGCCGTCATCATCCTGTCAGGGATCCTCGGCGGGGTGATGCTCGCCGGCGGCGCCGCGTACAGCGAGTACGCGACGGCCGCGGCGCGCGCTGACTTCGCGAAGCTCATCGGCAGCCTGCCGCCCGTGATGGCGGGCCTTTACGGCAATCCGCGGCCCGCGCACCTCGAGACGCTCGGCGGGCTCATCTCCTTCAAGAACATGGCCTCGGTCGCCGTCATCGCCGCGCTCTGGTCGATCCTCGCGCTGTCATCGACCCTCGCCACCGAATCGCGCCGCGGGAGCCTCGACCTCGTGGCGGTGACACCGCGTGGACTGCGCGGGATCGCGCTCGAGAAGCTCACCGCGCACCTCACCGGGAT
>JBGPZT010000121.1:0-8323 GCA_041493915.1 Candidatus Limnocylindria bacterium | reverse complement strand
GCGATCGAAGCCGTGAGCGAGGCGCTCCGCAAGAAATATCCGCGCAGCGGCCAGTCTCTCGCCTCGATGCTGCGCGATGACGTTCTCGACACGACCGTTCGTCTGGAGCCTGTCTAGCGCCGCCGCTTGTGTCCTCTTCCCCTGCGCCCTCGCGCCGTGTTTACGTGTGAGTTTCCGGGACGGTCCCAGCTCGCCTCCGCAGCCAGCTCCTCATCGGTCATCGGCATCAAGGACGTGTCGGGTTTGGGATCGTCGTTGCCAGCCGGCTTGGCCAGAAGACCTCCCAAGCTCTCCCGTCCGACCGCGGCGACCCAGGCCACCGCACAGATCACTGGCACCATCACCAGGGGCAGGCCGATCACCGCCAGCGCCCAGAGCTGTGGCGATGCGGCCAGGAATGCGCTGAGCAGCACCGTGGGCCAGGTGAGCCAAAGGCCCCAGCGCCACGAACGCGACGGCTGGGTGACGCCGAGGACGATGGCAGCCGGCCCCAGGAACAACCCGAGCACCGCGACGCCCAACAAGAAGTACTGCGACCCGCTCGTCCACGCTCCGACCGCCCCCTGTGCGAGCCATCCGAACGCGGCGAACATCGCATACAGCGTGATGATCGCGATCCGCCCGATGCGGAACCGCCACACGATGTTGAGCAACATGACGAGTGGGCGAGCCAACGCGCTCATGCGGGCAGTCTCAGTGAGCGCCCCGACCGCTCGAGAAGACCCTCGTCCTGCAACGTGTCCACCAGGCGGTCGGCTCGTACATCGCCGATCGCGACGCGGAGCTCCGCGAGGGTGACTCGGTCTCGCTCCCGCAGCAGAGCGATGATCCGTCCGCGTAGTCGGCGGTCGCTCGTCGCGAATGCCGCCTGGCGGCGCGGCGCGGCGCGGACGACGCGACCGCGCGAGCGACAACCGTCGGCGATCGGGCAGCTGTCGCAGCGCGGCGTTCGCGAGAGGCAGACGGTCGCCCCCAGATCCATGAGCGCGTGATGCCAGCGGTCTGCGCCCAGGCGCGGCACCAGACGCTCGTCGAGCGCGACCGCCTCGCGTTCGGTCGCGATCCGGCCGAGGAGCGCGCGACCGAGCACGCGGCGGATGTTCGTATCCGCGAAGGCCACGCGTTCGCCGTGGCTGAAGCAGCTGACGGCGCCGGCCGTGTACGCGCCGACGCCGGGCAACGCATCGAGCGCTTCGCGCGTGGCCGGCAGCGCGCGCGGGTGCAGGCGCGCGATGCGGTGAAGGTCGCGGGCGCGTCGGTTGTAGCCGAGGCCGGACCACGCGCGGAGCACATCGGCGAGCGACGCGCGCGACAGCGCGGCAAGGGTGGGGAAGCGCCGCAGGAACGCCGCGTATGCCGGAAGCACACGCGCCACGGGGGTCTGCTGGAGCATCACCTCCGAGACGAGCACCGCGTACGGATCGCGCGTGCGCCGCCACGGAAGGTCCCGCGCGCTCCGGTCATACCACCGCAGTAGTCGTCGCCGGAGCGCCGCCGCGCCCGCCCTGCCGGTGTACAATCTGCCGCCAGCATAGGTAGCCCGCAGTGCTGAGGGCCGCAAGGTCTTCAGTGCTTTTGTTTCTAGGGCGGTGGGTGGCGCAAGTCGCACCCCGCGGTAACGGAGGTTCAATGAACAATCTCGAGAAACCGGTCTATGTCTCTGCCGATGGGCTGAAGAAGCTGCAGGCGGAGCTGGAGGAGCTGCGCACGGCCAAGCGCACCGAGGTGGCCGAGCGTATCCACGCCGCGATGGAGTTCGGCGACTTCACCGAGAACTCCGAGCTCGAGCAGGCCAAGAACGACCAGGCCTTCCTCGAGGGCCGGATCATGACCCTCGAGCAGATGATCAAGAACGCCCAGATCATCGATGAGAAGTCGAAGCACGATCTCGTCGAGGTGGGCAGCCACGTGACGGTCGAGGCCGACGGACGGAAAGAGAAGTACACCATCGTCGGATCAGCGGAGGCGTCGCCGACCGAGGGCAAGATCAGCAACGAGTCGCCGGTCGGGCGCGCGCTGCAGGGCCACCGGGCGGGCGAGACGGTCAAGGTCTCCGTGCCCGCGGGCAGTATGGAAATGAAGATCCTGGCGGTCAGTTGAGCGTAGAGTCCGGCGCGAGCGTGACGGCCAAAGGGTCGGAACAGGGTCACCAGGCGCGCTTTTGGGCGGATGAGGAGGCAGACCTCCTCGCCACCGACCGCCAGCACGTGATCCGCGACTCCAAGACTCCGTCGGGCGCTGTCCCGATCTCCGGCCTGCGCGGCCCGATCATCACCGACGCGCTCTACCGCATCTTCAAGAAGCGCGGCCTGCGCATCCGCTACGTCTTCACCATCGACGACTACGACCCCATGGACTCGCAGTCTCTGAAGGAGAAAGCGGCCTGGGCCGAGCACATGGGCAAGCCCTTCGCGCACATCCCGTCGCCCGAGCCTTCGGCGGCCTCCGACTTCGCGCGCTATCACGCGTCTGGCTTCCTCGAGACGTTCGCGACGCTCGGCATCCGTCCCGAAGAGATCCACTGGCTGCGCGATCTCTACGGGAAGGGCGATCTCGACACGCAGATCGATCTGGTCCTGCGCAACGCCGCCACGATCCGCGATGTCTACGAACGCGTGTCGCACGTCACGAAGGACGACCGGTGGCTCCCCATCGGCGTGATCTGCGAGAACTGCGGCCGGCTCGGTACGACGTACGCGTTCGATTACGACGGCAAGACCGTCGCGTACGAGTGCCGGAAGGACTACGTCGAATGGGCCGAGGGCTGTGGCCACGCGGGCCGGCGGTCGCCCTTCAAGGGCAACGCGAAGCTCTACTGGAATCTGCAGTGGTGCGCGATGTGGGACCACTTCGGCGTGACGTACGAAGAGGGTGGCAAGGATCTCCTCACCGCCGGCGGATCGCGCGACCGCGCGAACGAGATCTACCGTGAGGTCTGGAAGAAGGAGCCGCCCATCGGACTGGTGCACGAGTTCTTCACGACCGGCGGCAAGAAGATGTCCACCTCGAAGGGCCTCGGCGCGGCCGCCACCGACCTCGTCAAGGTGTATCCACCGGAGCTCGTGCGCTTCCTGATGCTGCGCACGCATCCCAAGCGGCACGTCGAGTTCGATCCGGCCGGCCTCACGCTACCCAAGCTCGTGGACGAGTACGACCGCTGCGCCGACGCGTTCCGCAACGAGCCGGAGAGCGATTCGGCGAAGGTGTGGGCGCTGTCGCAGGTCGCCGAGGAACCCGCGCCACCGGGCTTCCGCGTGCGCTTTGCCATCGTGGCGGACTGGCTGCAGATCCCGAGCGTCGATCCGGTCAAGGAGGCCGAGCGTCGCAAGGACGCGCCGCTCACGGCCGCAGAGGGAAAGGATCTCGAGCAGCGCATCGCGCTGGCGCGCATCTGGCTCGAGCGTTGGGCGCCGGATGAGGCGCGCTTCAGCGTGCTGCCCGCGATGCCGGCCAACGTGACGCTCTCGGACGCGCAGCGCCGTTATCTGGTGGCGGTGAAGGAGCTGATCGGCAAGATCCACGACCCCGAGGCGATGCAGCAGGAGCTCTACGAAACAGCGAAGCGCGTCGGCCTGGTCGTGGACGGCAAACCGTCCCGCGAGGCCTTCAGCGCGATCTACCTTGCGTTCCTCGGCAGGCCCAGCGGACCGAAGGCGGGCTGGCTGCTCACGACATTGAAGGATGACTTCGTGCGTCGGCGTCTCGATGAGGCGGTGAAGGCACAGTGAACGGGAAGCTGCCCGTCGCGATCATCTGGCACATGCATCAGCCTTATTACCGGCACCCGCAGACGAGCGAGTTCGTCCTGCCCTGGGTGCGGCTGCACGCGTCGAAGGACTACCTCCACATGGCGCGGCTGCTCCAGGAGTTCCCCGGCGTGAAGGCGCATTTCACGATGGTGCCGAGCCTGCGCGACCAGCTCGAGGACTACGCGCGCGGCGCGGACGACGAGGACACGCGCGTGACGATGCGGACCGTTGACGGCGTGGTCACGCCGGAGGAGAAGGAGCACATGCTCCGCCGCTTCTTCTCGATCCACCACGGCAACGTGATCCACCGGCATGACGAGTACCGGCGCCTGCTCCAGCTCGGCATGGCCACGCGCGATCGCCCCGAGCTGCTGTCGGACGACTACTTCGTCGACCTCGCGCTCTGGTTCAACCTCGCGTGGATCGACCCGGACGACATAGCAAGCGACGCGCGGCTCGAGGAGCTACGCCGGAAGGGCCAGCGCTACACGCGTGAAGACGTGCGGTACGTCATCGGTCGTCAACGGATGATGGCCTCGGGCGTGCCGCACCTGTATCACCGGCTCGAGCACGACGGCCAGGTCGAGATCCTGACCACGCCCTATTACCACCCGATCCT
Source organism: Candidatus Limnocylindria bacterium (assembly GCA_041493915.1). Classification (GTDB taxonomy): domain Bacteria; phylum Chloroflexota; class Limnocylindria; order P2-11E; family P2-11E; genus CF-39. The sequence continues at coordinate 3,955 of JBGPZT010000121.1, read as the reverse complement.
GCCGCTGATCATCGACAGCACGAGCGCGCTGCGCTCCGACCCCCGCGCGATCATCTCGGATCCGCCGTTCGCGTATCCGGACGACGCCGCGTTCCAGATCGAGGAGGCGATCGCCTCGCACGAGCGCTCGTTCGGCAAGAAGCCGCGCGGCATGTGGCCGTCCGAGGGTTCGGTCTCCCCGGAGGCCGCGAGCGCCATCTTCAAGGCGGGCCTCGATTGGTTCGCGTCGGACGAGGGCGTGCTCGCGCGATCGGTCGGCGTGGAGTTCAAACGCGACGAGGTCGGCGGACTTCTCGAGCCGCAGCTGCTCTACCGGCCATATCGCATCCCGGGCGGCGGGACCGCGATCTTCCGCGACCGCGAGATCTCCGATCGCATCGGCTTCCTGTACGGCGACCTGTCGCCGCATGACGCCGTCGGCGACATGATCTGGAAGCTCGAGCGCGCCCGCGAGCGCCTGCCCGACGAAGGCGGTCCCTACCTCGCGACGATCATCCTCGACGGTGAGAACGCCTGGGAGCAGTACCCGAACAACGGGAACGACTTCCTGCGCTACCTGTACGGGAAGCTGCAGGTGGACCCGCGCTTCGAGACGGTGCGGGTCAGCGAGTTCCTCGACAAGACACCCGCCAATGTCGATCTCCCGGCCCTCCACACCGGGTCGTGGATCGACGCGACGCTCGGCGTGTGGATCGGCGAGCCCGCGCACGCGAAGGCGTGGAGCGCGCTCGAGCGCACCCGCCGCTTCGCGCAGGAGCAGTGGGGCGCGCTGCGCTACATGCCCAAGAGCGTGCGCCAGCCGCTGATGGTCGCCGAGGGCAGCGACTGGTTCTGGTGGTACTCGAGCCGCAACTCAAGTCCCGAGGACGCCGTGTTCGACGCGCTGTTCCGCGCGAACCTCGAGGTCGTGTGGTGGTACGCGGGCGCCGAGCCGCCGGACGACATCCGCACATCCCTTATGGACCAGAACCGTCTCGCGGCTGTCGTGGGCAGAGGCGGCGCGATGCTGCCGGGCGCCCGTGAGTCGTACGGCTAGCAACGGCTCTCCCCTCACGCGCGGAGCGCGCGCTCGATCTCATCCAGGTGCTCTCTGCGGTGGGTCGCGCGCGCGAGGTTGAACGGCGCTCCGTTCACGTCGTGCAGGTCCGGCGGCGCGGACCTCCCCGCGGCCCGGATCTTCGCCAGCAGCTCAGCGCTCAGCGCTTCCACCTTCCCGTCTGCCTCCTCGGCAAGCCGGAGCGCGAGCTGCGCCGCATCACGCGGCGGAAGCGCCAGACAGAGCGGCTTGGCCGAATCGTTCACCGCGTCGACGTCTTCCGGCACGTAGTCGGCCCGTGAAGGCCCAACTCCGCGTCCCCACCTGTCGAGGTAGAAGATCGCCCGCGCATCCCAAAAACCGATGTGCGCGAGCACCGCGGCCACCGTCCAGCCGCCCGGCATGAGGCGACCGAGCTCCTCATCGCTCACCCGCGTGACGAACGAGCGCAGGCGCTCACGCTCGGCGTCGTTCTCTGCCATCCAAGGTCGATTCACAGACGCATGTCCCTCCCTTTATCGTCTCCGACGTCATGGTGACAAGTACTAGCGCGGTTGGCCGGCTCCTGCCGGCCATCTCGTCGCTGCTGCGGCCTCCACCCACGGACGAGCTCCGCGAATACGGCGGTGTCGGCCTGGTCCGGCGCAAGCGCGTGATCGACGTTGGCTGCGGTGACGGGCGCATGGCGCTCGGGTGCGCGCCGTACGCGTCGGAGGTCGTCGGCGTCGATCCGGATCCGGAGGCGATCCGCCTCGCTCGCATGAAGGCGCGCGCGCTCGGCGCCGTGAACGCGCGGTTCAAGGTCGGCGTCGCTCAGGAGCTCCCATTCGCCGACGAGCACTTCGACGTCGTGATCCTCTCGTGGACGCTCTGATGCGTCCCACGAGGGGGCATGGTCGATGCCCTGAAGGAAGCCCGGCGGATCCTCAGGCCGCGCGGCATCCTGGTCGACGCGCGGCCTGACTCGCGCGTCGTGGCGTACGCGGAGCGTCAGACCGCGACCGGCACGTACCGTCGTGCCGGCGTCATCGCGACCTCGCGCGAGGAGCTCGTGAACGACCGGACCTCGGACCGCGCGGTCGCGACCGCGGTACGCAACGGATGGTTCCGCACGCTGCGCGCGGGCCGCTTCTGGCACCGCGTGCTCTTCGAGGACCGGGCCGCGCTGCAGCGCTACCTCGACGAGCATGCGCGCTTCGTGCATCGCGTTCGGTGGGTGGTCGATGCCGCGACACGACGGCGCTGGGACGACGACCCGTGGGCGATCCGCCGCGCTGTCCGCTACGAGCTCTTCGAGCGGGTCTAGCCGATCAGCGCGAACGCTGTCTCCCAGACGGACTCGTAGCCCTCGAGGATGCGCGGCCAAGCGAAGCGTTTCGCGGTCGCTCGTCCGTCGGTGCGGATGGCGCGTCCCAGCTCCGGCCGCCCGCGCAGCATGAGATAGGACGTGAGCAGCTCGCGCGGATCGTCGCTCTGCACGACGATCGCGTTCCCGAACGGCACGGCGTAGTCCTCACCAGTGCGACCGAGATACGCGATGCCACCCGAGGCCATCACCTCGAGCCCGACGAGGCCGAAGGGCTCCTTCTCCGAGTTCGCGAGCACTCCGTCGGCCGCCGCGTACAACGAACGCAGCGCCTTCTCGTCGACGAAGAAGTCGAGGAACACGATCTCCGCGTTCGTCGTCGCGATCACGGCCGCGAGATCGCGCGATGTCGCGGTCTGCGGCAGCACCAGACGATCGACACGCAGGCCGCGCGCGCGGATGCGGTCGCCGACGAGGTCGGCGTAGGGGCTGCGGCTGCCGCGCATGATGAGCCGCGGCCACATGCCGGCGTCGCGCAGCGTGGCGATCGCGTCGACGGCCCAGAGCCAGCGCTTGTCGACGTCGAACCGCGCGACCTTCACGAACGTCGGCCGCTCGCCGAACGCCTTGCGCAGCGCGGTCACGTCGCTCGGCGGGAGCGGCTTCAGGTAGCGCTCGGCGATCCCGTTCGGGAGGACAGCCGCCTCGACGTCGAGCTTCGCGAGCTCCATGCGCATGTAGCGCGAGATCGTCGTGATCGACGCGGCACGCCGCAGGAGCGGGAAGTCGATCCGGCCGAAGCTGTAGGTGTTGTTGGCGTTCCAGAAGAGCGCGGCGGAGCGATCGCCGCGCACCGACAGTAACGTCGCGGTGTTGATGGCCGCAGCTGCGGTCTGCCAGTCCTCGAACAGCACGACGCTGCGCTCACCGCGAGCCGCGGCCGCGGCGATGACCTCGTTCGCGAGGTGCGGCGGCACCGTTCGCGAGAAGTCGAGGTACTTGCCCTCCTCGCCGTCATAGACGTCGCGCGGGTGGTACCGGCTGATCCATTGGCTCCACCGCTCGAGCACGAGGCGCCCATCGTCGCGTTCCTCGCGCGTCGGGAGCGATGGGTCGCCGACGAAAAGGTGATGCACGCGGTGTCCGCGGTCGACCAGCGCGTCGGCGAGGTCGATCATTCGCGTCGCGAGACCGCCGACGAACGAATAGCGGTCGGGACCCTCGAACGCGACGAGAACGACGTGGAACATGAACGCCGATAATGACACGCTCATGAATCGCATTCAGCGCGTCCGCGAAGACTCCGAGGGTGTTCGCGCGATGCTGGCAGCCCGTCATCTCGATGCGCCCCTCGACCGCATCCTCGAGCTCGACAGGCAAAGCCGCGAGCAGCGGGCGAAGAAGGAGCTGCTCCAAGCCGAGCGCAACAAGGCGAGCAAGGGCGGCCCGCCGAGCGACGCGGTCAAGGCGCGCATGCGCGAGGTGGGAGAGGAGATCAAGGCGATCGACGCGCGGCTTGGACCGCTCGAGGCGGAGCGTGACGAGCTTGTGCTCTGGGTCCCGAACGACATCGCGCCCGGCGTCCCTGAGGGAAAGGATGAGCACGACAACCG
>JBGPZT010000181.1:0-4740 GCA_041493915.1 Candidatus Limnocylindria bacterium | reverse complement strand
TGCTCGGAGGCCGTCCGATCCGCGAGACGATCGCGTTCTACGGACCGTTCGTGATGAACACGCGCGAGGAGATCATCCAGGCCATCGCGGATTACCGCGCCGGCCGCATGGGGGTCATTCCGCCGACGCGGCGCGACGCCTAGCGCGCAGCGCACCGCGTGTGGTGACGATCGCGACGAAGAACACCACTGTGAGCACGACCTCGGCGGAGTACGGCAGGCGGTCGCGGAGCGCGAGCGCCGGCTCCTCCACGACCATCTCCGCGGCCGTCCACACCAGCGCGAACGCTCCGAGCCAGATCCCCTGCGGGAAGCGATCGAGGAGCCCCACGACGATCCCGCTCCCGAACATCACGATGGGGATCGAGAGCGCGAGACCGAACACGAGCAGCGGGATGCTGCCGTGCGCGGCCGCGCCCACGCCCAGGACGTTCTCGAGGCTCATGGCGGCGTCAGCGATGAGGATCGTCGTGATCGCCTCCGGCAGCGTCGTCGCCTCGCGCACGGTCTTGCCGTGCCCGGTGCCGGGACGCACGAGCCGGTACGCGATGACGAGCAGCGCGATCGATGCGATCAGCTGCAGGTACGGGATCGCCAGCAGCAGCGTCACCACCGACGCCGCCGCGATGCGCAGAACAACGGCACCGAGGCCGCCGAAGGCGATCGCGCGCCGGCGCTGCCGCTTCGGCAGACCGCGCGCAGCCATGCCGATGACCAGCGCGTTGTCGCCGGAGAGCGCGAGGTCGATCAGGACGATCGCGAGGATCGCCTGCAGCGTCTCGAGCATCTAGCGCGACATGCGGAGCTTGCGCAGGACAACGAGCGTGACGCCGGCCAGCCAGAGAAGCACGGCGGCGATGTATCCCGCGGCATCCATCGGCGTCGCGAGCTCCACGTGGTCGAGAAGGCGTGCCGCGACCGGGTGGAGCATCGTGACAGTATACTGTCGCAAGGTGAGCGCGCCTGTCGTGATGGCGACATGCGGTAAGTTTTCTGACATGCCGGCGCGCGCTCTCGCATCACCTCCCCCGCTCGCTCGGCTGGTGCGCGCGAACCGCGAGCGCCTTCGTCTTACTCAGGGCGAGCTGGCCGAGCGCGTCGGCGTGTCGCGCAGTGCGATCTCCGAGCTCGAGGCGGGGCGCATCGAACAACCGCGGGCCGCGGTCTTCGCGCGTCTGGGCAAGGCCCTCGGCGTGCCCGCCGCGGCGCTGCTCGCGGCCGCGGGCTATCCGGCGGAGGGCGAGGTCGTCATGGGGCTCGAGGCCGACGAGATCGCGCTCCTCGCGGGCTCGCTCGCGCAGCTCGCGGGCAACGAGCGCGACTGGCTAAGAGGGCGGCTGCTCGAGCTGCGCGATCTGCTCGTGCTGCGCCGGTCTCAGGGACCGGCTAACGCCGCTCCAGCGCGAGGCGCGCGCCAAGCGCGATCAGGACGCCGCCGGTGACGCGTTCGAGCCAGCGCCGCACGCCGGCGCGTCCGAGCACGGCGCTGATCCTCGACAGCACGTACGCGTAGGCCGAGAGCCAGAGGATGCCCATGACGGAGTGCGCGAGCGCGAACGCGAGCGAGCGCACGAGCACGTTGTCACCCGGCGACATGAACTGCGGCAGGAAGGTCAGGTAGAACACCGCGACCTTCGGGTTCAGCACGTTGGTGAGCAGGCCCTGCAGAAACGGAGTGGTGCCGCGCCGCGGCGCGGCCGCCGGGGCCGCGTCGTGACGGAACGAGCTGCGCAGCGCCTGCACGCCGAGGTACGCGAGATACGCGGCGCCCACGAGCTTCACGACCGTGAAGGCCTCCGCTGACGTCGCGAGGATCACCGACAGTCCCAGCGCCGACGCGGTCGCGTGCACGAGCGTTCCGGAGCAGATGCCCAGCGTCGCGAGCAGCGCGGCGCGACGGCCACGCTCGAGCGTGATCTTCGCGACGAGCGCCATGTCCGCGCCCGGGGAGACGGTGAGGAGCGCGAGGACGGCGACGCCCGCCAGGAACAGCGGGTCGAGCGTCACTCGCGCGGGGTGCGGCGCAGCACGTTCTCCCGCGCCTCGAGGTCGAGCGGCCTGCCGCGCTCCGCGAGCTTCCCCGCGACGGCGCGGCGATGTTCGACCGTGCGATTCCCACCGAACTTGAACTTCGCGCGGACGTCGGTCACCGAGAGACGGATGCCGCGGATGGATCCGAGCAGCTTGCCGTAGCCGTTGTCACCGGGCTCGACCGGCGCGTGCTTCCCCTCCGGCTGGAAATGCGAGAGCTGCCGCTCGAGGATCGCCGCGACAGCGGCGGGATCGTCGATGACCTCGGCGTCGCACGCGAGCTGCACCGCGGCGTAATACGACGTCGGCACGCCGTACTCGTCCTGATCCCAGTGGCCGGCGACGTACGCATACGCACCGAAGACCGAAAGCAGCGCACGCGGCCGCTCCGCCAGCGCTTCCCAGACCGGATTGGGCCTCGCGAGGTGCAGGAGCACGGTCTTGTCGCCGTCATAGATGAAATGCGTCGGCACGACGACCGGCAGGTCACGAGCGCTGCCGGGGACGATCAGCTCACCGAAGTCATGGTCCGTGAGGAACGCGCGCCACTCGGCATCAGTGAGCGCGGCGTCGTGGCGGTGGATGAGCACAGCCACATGATGGCGGATGCCCTCACCCGGTCACCTGCGTCACCGGCGAGACTCGGCGCAGGAGCTTGAGCGGCTCGGTCCAGCACGTCGTGATGACGGCGATCGCGAACGCGACGAGCCACCCTGACGGCGAGGGCGGGGCGAGGTGCAGCAGCGACGCGAGCGGGCCGAAGTACTCGACGATGACGAGCGAGCCGAGGGTCGCGCCGAGGATCCACACCAGTGCGCGGTTGCCCGCAAGGCCCACGCGCCACAGCGGGCGATCGCCCGCACGCTCGACGAGAACGAGGAGCACCTGCCCGAAGATGAGCGCCGCGACGGCGAGACCCCGGGCCGCGTCGGCGGATTCCCCCGATCCGAGCTCGTACAGGTAGAGCCCGAGGACGCCGGCGGTGAGCACGAGGCCGCGCGCGACGAGGCCGGCGAGCACACCGCGGCCGAGCAGGCCGACCTGACGGCCGCGCGGTGGGCGCCGCATGAGGTCATCCGGCGCCCGGTCCGCCTCGAACACGAGCGACGCGGTCGGATGCACGACGAGCTCGAGCCAGACGAGGTGGATCGGCAGAAGGAGCAGCGGCGCGCCGACGAGCGGCACGACGAGTGCCGACACGAGGAGTGGCGCGTGGAACGCGATGAGGTACGAGAACGATCGGCGCAGGTTCTCGAAGATGCGGCGCCCGTCGCGCACCGCCGCGACGATCGTCGCGAAGTTGTCGTCGAGCAGCACCAGCGTCGCGGCCGACCGCGCGACGTCGGTGCCGCGGCGCCCCATGGCGATCCCGATGTCGGCCTCGCGCAGCGCCGGCGCGTCGTTCGTCCCGTCGCCGGTCATCGCGACGACGTGCCCCTGCGCACGGAGCGCGCGTACGATCCGGTGCTTCTGCTCGGGGCGGGTCCGCGCGAAGATGTCGACGTTCGCAACGAGTTCGGCAAGCGCGCCGTCGTCGGCCACGTCGAGGTCGGCGCCGGTCGCGACGCGGACGTGAGCCAGGCCGAGCGACTCGGCCACCGCCCTCGCGGTCACCGGATGGTCGCCGGTGATGACGATGACGCGCACGCCGGCGGCGCGGCATTCGGCGAGCGCCTCGGCGACGCCCGGCCGAAGCGGATCCGCGAAGGCGATGAGGCCGACAAGCGCGAGCTGCGATTCGTCGTCGGCGCGCTCGCCACGCTCACGCACACGCGTCGTGGACGCGACGGCGATCACGCGCATCCCCTGCTCCGCGAAGCGCTCGTTCGCGGCGAGCGCCGCCGCGCGGATGTCGCCGTCAGTGACGCCGCGGCCGACAATGCCTTCGAGCGCACCTTTGGCGTGCGCGCTGAGGCCGTCGTCGTGACGCCACACATGCGAGAGGTACCGATCGGCTGTGTCGAACGAGTGATCGCGGACGAGCTCGCCCGCGTGTAGCTCGTCGACCCGGGTGCCGTGCGATACGGCGAAGCGCACGATCGCCTGCTCGAGCGGATCGTACGGGCGCGGCTCCGACGCGAGCACCGCGGCGCGCAGCAGATCGCGCTCGGCGACGTGCGGCGCGGTCCAGAGCGCGGCCACCTCGATCGCGCCGAGCGTCAGCGTGCCGGTCTTGTCGGTGCAGATCACGCTCGTCGCACCGAGGGTCTCGACGCCGACGAGACGCCGCACGAGGGCCCGATCGCGCGCGAGCCGCCAGGCGCCGAGCCCGAGGTAGAGCGCGAACACCATGGGGAACTCCTCGGGGATCGCCGCCATCGCGAGGCTGACGCCGGCGATGAGCGCTGATGCGAAGTCGTGGCCGCGAGCGAGCTCGATCCCGACGACGGCGACGCAGAACACGGCCGCGACGATCGACAGCTGCACGACGAGCCGCCGGATGAGCGACTGGAGCGGCGTGTCGGGCTGCTCGGCGCTGGCAACGAGCACCCCGATCGCGCCGTAGCGCGTCGCGCGCCCGGTCGTGATCACATTCGCGGTGCCGCGCCCAGCGAGCACGGTCGTCCCCGCGAACAGATCGGCATCGCCGTCCGCGCTCGTCTTCGTCACGGGGAGCGACTCCCCGGTGAGCGTGCTTTCGTCGACAACCAGCTCCGTTCCGGCCACGAGGCGAGCGTCCGCGGCGATGACATCCCCTTCGCGCACCACG
>JBGPZT010000081.1:0-11870 GCA_041493915.1 Candidatus Limnocylindria bacterium | reverse complement strand
CGCGCCGCTCGGTCACTGGTACGCGACGGGCCGCGTCGCAGGTTGCGTCACCACGACCGGCGCCGCGACGAAGCTCGGCGGCAGCGGGATGACCGACGCGAAGTTGCACAACATCCCGGCCATCTATCTCATCGCGCTGAACTCGACGATGTCGATCGGTAACGCGCCGCTGCAGGATGTGTCGGAGCACGGGATGAACGTCGTCCCGCAGCTCGAGGCCGAGCTGGGCGAGGGCTGCGTCGTCATCGACAGCGTCCATTCGCTCGAGGACGGCCTGCGCCAGGCACAGCGCGTGCTGAAGCGATCGAAGCCCGTCGCCATCGCCTTCCACCCCGACGTGCTGTCGCGTCCGGCGGACGCGTCGGTGCCGTGGACGTCGAAGCCGCGCACGTTCGCGGCGCGCGACGTCTCCGACTTCCTCGAGGAGTTCCCGCGTGTCGCGCGCGGCAAGCGCGTGCTCATCTATGTCGGCGGTGAGGCCGCGTTCGCCCCGGGCATCCGCGAGCTCACCACGCGTCTCTCCGAGCTCCTCCACGCACCCACGGTGTGGTCGGTGAACGGGGCGAACGCCGTCTCGCCGGCGAACCGGTGGGGCTTCGGCTACATCTCGTTCGGCGGCAATGACGTTGCCATGGACCTGTGGAAGGGCGTGACGAAGGACGACGTCGTCATCACTCTCGGCTTCGACGCCGGCGAGTACTCACTCAACCTGGGAAAGATCAATGCCGGTCACGTCTGGCACTTCACCGATCTTCGCGACGCCTACGGCCACAAGCAGGGCGAGTTCCGCCACCGCGTGGCGGATGAGTACCGCCTCGTGCGCGGCGACATCGGCTTCGTGCTCGAGGAGATCCTGAAGCGCCTGCCGTCGGCGATGGGCCAGCGGCCCGAGGTCATGCCGGCGCCGGTCTCGCTCAACCGCCGCGAGATCGCGCGCGAGACACGTCCGGGCACGGTCGACGCGATGGAGTTCTACGGCCGGCTGCACGACGCGTGGCGGCCGAACTCGATCGGCTTCGATGACGTCTGCACCGCGTACAAGGACCGGCAGTACGTCGCGCAGCGGCCGAGCGAGAACATCCGCTTCTTCACGACCCACGACGGCTCCGCGATGGGCGGCGCGTTCGGCCTCGGCGTCGGCGCGAAGGCCGGCGACCCATCGCTGAACACCTTCGTGTTCACCGGCGACGGATGCTGGCGTCTCTTCGGCGGCGCGCTCGCCGACGCGGCCAACATGGACCTGCGCGTCTTCGTGGTGAACAACGGCGTGTACGGCATCGTCGACAAGGGCCTCGAGGTGATCATCCCGGACGTCCCGAAGCGCCAGTACCACTCGAAGCTCCCGCAGATCGACTTCGTGAAGGCCGCCGAGGCGCACGGCTGGGACGGCGTCCGTGTCTCGCCCGACCTGTCGAACCTCAGCGACATCGTCGATGCGTGTTACGAGCAGAAGGGCCGCTCGCTGCTCGTCGAGGTGCCGATCGACGCCGATCAGATGCTCGGTCTCAACCCGCGCCTGGGCAACCTGACGACCAAGACCTATCTCTAGGAGGGGGACGACGATGGCCACTGTGTACTACGACAAGGACGCCGACCCGAGGGCGCTGCGCGGCAAGACCATCGCCGTGATCGGCTACGGCAGCCAGGGTCACGCGCACGCGCAGAACCTCCGCGACAGCGGATACGAAGTCGTCGTCGGTCTGCAGGCCGGCAGCAAGAGCTGGGCGAAGGCGGAGCAGGACGGATTCAGCGTCCGCGAGACGTCCGACGCCGCGCGCAACGCCGACGTCGTCGCGCTGCTCGTCCCCGACCAGAATCACCGCGAGGCGTACGCGAAGATCGCGCCGTTCATGGGCAAGGGCCGGACGCTCCTCGTCGCGCACGCGTTCTCCGTGCATTTCGGTGAGGTCACGCCGCATCCCGAGGCCGACGTGGTGATGATCGCGCCCAAGGCGCCCGGCCATCGCATGCGCGAGGTCTTCAAGGAAGGGAAGGGCGTTCCCGCGCTGCTCGCCGTGTATCAGGACGTCTCCGGCAAGGCCGAGCAGACCGCTCTCGCGTACGCGCAGGGCGTTGGCGCGACGCGGGCCGGCGTGATCAAGACGACGTTCGCCGAAGAGGTCGAGACCGACTGGTTCGGCGAGCAGGTCATCCTGTGCGGCGGCATCAGCGAGCTGATGAAGGCGAGCTTCGACACGCTCGTCGACGCGGGCTACCAGCCCGAGGTCGCGTACTTCGAGTGCGTGAACGAGATGAAGCTCATCGTCGACCTCATCTACGAGGGCGGGCTCTCGTACATGCGGTACTCCGTGTCGGACACCGCCGAGTTCGGCGACTACACCGTCGGCCCGCGGATCATCGACGCGCGCGTGCGCGCGGAGATGAAGAAGGTCCTGAGCGACATCCGCGACGGCACCCACGCGAAGAAGTGGATCGCGGAGTACCGGAACGGCGCACCGAACCTGTACGCGCAGCGTGCCAAAGAGCAGGAGCAGCCGCTGGAGCAGGTCGGACGCAGGCTGCGCCAGATGATGCCGTGGCTTCCCAAGCGCGAAGTGCCAGGTCGGATCGCGCGGCGACCCGAGCCGGCACAGCCGCCCGAGCCCGTCGCCGCCGCGGATTAAGAGGAGAACGAGATGCGACAGATCGAGATCTTCGACACCACCCTGCGCGATGGTGAGCAGGCGCCGGGTGCGGCACTCACCGCCGCAGCGAAGCTCGAGGTCGCACGCGCCCTCGCGGATCTTGGCGTGGACGTCATCGAGGCCGGTTTCCCCGCGGCATCCGACGGCGAGGCCGCCGCGGTTCGCCAGATCGCGCACGACGTGACCGGCATCACCATCGCCGCGCTGGCCCGCGCGACCGACGGCGACGTCGATGCCGCGGCGAAGGCGCTCGCGCCGGCGGAGCGCAAGCGCATCCACGTGTTCATCGGCACGTCTGACATCCACCTCGAGCGCAAGCTCCGCATCACGCCGCACGAGTGCCTGCTGCGCGTCGAGCGCGCCGTCCGGCGTGCGATGGAGCACGCCGACGAGATCGAGTTCTCCGCTGAGGACGCGACGCGCACGGACATCCACTTCCTCGGCACCGTCTATCAGGTCGCGGCCGCCGCGGGCGCGCGGATCATGAACATCCCGGACACCGTCGGCTACGCGCAGCCAGACGAGTTCGCGCGAACGGTGCTCGCGATCCGTGGCGCGCTGACCGCGTACAACGGCGGCATCCGCGTGTCGGTGCACTGCCACAACGACCTCGGCCTCGCGGTCGCGAACACGCTCGCGGCGATCGAGGTCGGCGCGTCGCAGGCGCACGTGACGATGAACGGCATCGGCGAGCGCGGTGGCAACGCGTCGCTCGAGGAGACGGTCATGGCGCTCCGCTGCCGCGCGGACTGGTACGGCGCGGACACGCGCGTGCGGACCGAGCGGATCGTTCCAATGAGCCGCCTCGTGTCGGAGCGGACCGGGATCCCGGTGCAGCCGAACAAGGCCGTCGTCGGCGCGAACGCGTTCGCGCACGCGTCGGGGATCCACCAGGACGGCGTGATCAAGGATCCGCGGACCTACGAGATCATGACCCCGGAGTCGGTGGGCTGGGAGGCGCGACGGATCGTCGTCTCGAAGCTGTCCGGTCGCGCTGGTCTCGCCGCGCGGCTCGCCGAGCTCGGCGTCCCGCTCCACGGCGAGGAGCTCGACAACGCCTACCGGCTCGCGATGCGCCGCGCCGACGAGGTGCACGAGCTCGACGAGCGAGACCTGGTGACCATCGCGGCGGAAGCGCGTCGGCGTGTCATGCCCGCTGCACCGGCGACGCTTCCGGCCGCATCATGAGCGCCTGAGCACCGACACCCGCGCAGCGTCGATCTGGGCCGCGGCGACCTCGGGTGAGCCTTCTACTTCGACGATGACGCGCTTGTAGAACTCGTGGTCGATATCGAGCGCGATCGTCTTGTCCGGATCGTGCACGTCCCAGAAGACCAGTCCATCACCGGTGAGGAACGTCCCAGCGGTGACGACGCCGGGGAGGTTCGTGCCGAAGCGCAGCCCGTGGAACCAGCCGTGCGCCTCCGCGGGACGGATCGTCACCGCGCGGATGTGCGCGAGTGGCACAGAGAGCTCGCTCCGTAGCGCGAGGATCTGATCGATTCCGCGCACGCGGAGATGGAGCGTGTCACCGTCAATCGCCAACTGGACCATCGCTCGCTCCTCGTTCCGCCCCCGGACCGGAAGGCTCCACTGTAAGCGGACGCTCGTCGCGCTCCATCTCTTGCTGTTACAACATCTACGGGATTGAGTACCGACAGCCGCTCCCGCAGTCGCGTCATGATCGACGGCCCGGACCGCGCCGGGGCCCGTTCGATGATGCGTGCCGTCGGTTATGGCGATGAGGACTTCAAGCGCCCGCTGATCGGCGTGGCGCACTCGTGGATCGAGATCATGCCCTGCAACATCAACCAGCGAGAGCTCGCGGGTTGGGTGAAGGAGGGCATCCGCGAAGCAGGCGGTACCCCGGTCGAGATGAACACGATCGCGGTGAGCGACGGCATCGCGATGGGCACCGAGGGCATGAAGGCGTCGCTGATCTCGCGCGAGCTCGTCGCCGATTCGATCGAGCTCGTCGCGCGCGGACACCTGTTCGACGCGCTCGTGTGCGTGAGCGGCTGCGACAAGACGATCCCGGGGACCGTGATGGCGCTCGCGCGCCTCGACATCCCGGGGCTCATGGTCTACGGCGGGTCGATCATGCCGGGCCGCTTCCAGGGCCGCGACGTCACCATCGGCGACGTCTACGAGGCGGTGGGAAAGCATGCGGTCGGAAAGATGAGCGATGCGGAGCTTCGCGAGCTTGAGCGCAGTGCCTGTCCCGGCGCCGGTGCGTGCGGCGGCCAGTTCACGGCGAACACGATGGCCACGGCGTTCGAGGCTCTCGGCATCTCGCCCGCGGGTTCGTCCGGCGTTCCTGCGACCGACCCGCGCCGCCGCGAGGTCATGCGCAGCGCGGGCCGTCGCGTGATGGAGCTCCTCCGCGACGACGTTCGCCCACGGCAGATCATCACGCGTCCCGCGCTCGAGAACGCGATCTCCGCGGTGATGGCGACCGGCGGCTCGACGAACGCGGTGCTGCACCTGCTCGCGGTCGCGCGCGAGGCGGGCGTCGAACTTTCGCTCGAAGACTTCGACCGCATCAGCGCGAAGACGCCGCTCCTCGCGGACATGAAGCCGTGGGGACGCTTCAACGCGCCGGACATGGACAGGGCGGGCGGCATCATGCTCGTGCTTCAGCGGCTGCTCGACGCGAAGCTGCTGAATGCTGACGCGCTCACCGTCACCGGGCGCACCATCGGCGTCGAGGCGCGCGCGACGAAGGAGACGCCGGGGCAGGAGGTCGTGCGCCCGCTCGCGAAGCCGCTGGCGGCGACCGGCGGCATGGTGATCCTCAAGGGCTCGCTGGCGCCGGAGGGTGGCGTGATGAAGGTCGCCGGCCACCTGATGGATGCGCGCCGCTTCACCGCGCGCGTATTCGACCGCGAGGAGGACGCGTTCGCCGCGGTCGTCGCCGGGAGGATCAAGGAAGGCGACTGCGTCGTGATCCGCTACGAGGGGCCCAAGGGCGGGCCGGGCATGCGCGAGATGCTCGGCGTGACCGGCGCGATCGTGGGTGCGGGCCTCAATGAGAAGGTCGCGCTCATCACCGACGGACGTTTCTCCGGCGCGACGCACGGCCATGTCGTCGGTCACATCGCTCCCGAGGCCGCGGTCGGCGGTCCGCTCGCGGCGGTGCGTGATGGCGACACGATCCTGATCGATCCAGCGAGGCGGCGACTCGATCTCGACGTCGCGGCCGACGAGATCCGCCGCAGGCTCGCTGCAACGAAAGCGCCCCCGCCGCGCTATGCGACGGGGGCACTTGCGAAATACGCGAAGCTGGTGTCCTCGGCGTCGGCTGGTGCCGTCACCTCGGACTAGGACTCAGCGGGGTTTCGCCGCCACAGCCGGCTTCGTCGCCACAGCCGCCTTCGGTTTCTCTTCGAAATCCGCCTGAGCGACGAGCTCGCGCCAACCCGGCACGGGCTCGATCTTCGTGATGCGGTACGACTTGTGATTCACCTCGATGAGCTTGCCGACGATCGCGCCATAGGCGACCGCCGACTGCCCATTAAATGGTCCACCGTGAAGCTTGACCGTGACGCTAGCGGTGGAGGATTTCAACGGGGGGGCCGGCGATCTCCGCCGGCCCCACCCTTACGTGCCTTTTGTGCTTTGAGCGCGGCGATCCGATTCTTCTCGGCCTTGTCGCGCTTCGGTCCTTTTTGCTTCGGCACTAACTAGTAGCGGCTACGAGACTGGGTCGGACGACGCTGCTCGAAGCAGTCGCTGCAGTACACGGGCTTGTCGCCACGCGGCTGGAACGGCACACGGGCTTCCTTGCCGCAGTTGCTGCAGGTCGCGGTGAACATCTCGCGGGCGCCGCCGCCGTATCCACCAGCACTACCACCGCCGCCACCACCACCGCCGCCGGCGCGGCGCGCCGCGCGGTCAGCGGGGCAACGGCTCGGGGGGTTCTGCAGGCCACGGCTCGCGTAGAACTCTTGCTCTCCGGCGGTCCAGATGAACTCTTGGTTACAGTCGCGACAGGTCAGGGTCTTGTCTGCGAAAGACACTCAGGTCTCCTCTCGTTCTTGCCTCTGCGCTTCGAGGATCGGCGCGAGTCTCTACGTGAGGATGACCTGCACGCGACCTACTACGTTCCGGGCCCTTGTCCGCCAGCGGCGCTCCGCCTTGCGGAGCCATCTAAGTGTATGTCCAGACGTCTTGTGCAGGCTGACCAACTTGGCGAGCAAGCGTTGACGGGGGTCCAGGGCGGTCCCTAGCGTCGCTTCCGATGGCTCTGGCGCTCCTCCCGATCATCCTTCCGGCCCCGATCCCGGGGCCCGCATCGCGTTCGGGAGGCTGAGCCGCACCTAGCAACCGCACCAAGGCACCGCGAAACGGCCTCCCAGAACGGGGGGCCTTTCTGTTGTCAGGACATAGCAGGACAGGACATGGAACAGGACATAGAAAGGAGCGAGATGGCGACACGGCTGGCCGCGGACGGCGATCGGGACCGTCTGAACGAGGTCTTCGGCTCGTTCATCGATGAGACGATCGGCATCGTCGCGCGGCAAACGCGCGACACGGTCTCGTTCGCCGTCGGCTCGCCGGCCCGCGAGGCGCTCGACCTCGTCGGCGCGGACGATCTCGCCGCGACCGTGATCCAGCGAGAGGGCGCCAGCGCGCTCGGCTACACGATGACCGAGGGCGAGCCCGAGCTCCGCGCCGCGATCGCGGCCGACGCGCGCGCGCGCGGGATCGCCGCGGATCCCGAGGAGGTGCTCGTCAGCGCCGGCGCGCTCCAGGCGATCGATCTCGCGTGCCGGGTCTATCTGCGGCCGGGCGATGTGGTCGTCGCCGAGTCGCCGGCCTTCGCCAACGCGCTCTCGGCGTTCCGCAATCACGGGGCGCGCGTCGTCGAGGTCGCCGTCGATGACGAGGGTCTCGATGTCGCGGAGGCTGCACGCGTGCTGCGCCGCGATGGGCTCGCGCCGCGGATGTTCTTCGTCGTTCCGAATTTCCAGAACCCGACCGGCGAGACACTGTCGGATCATCGACGCGCGGCGCTGCTCGCGCTCGCCGCGACCTACGGCGCGGTGGTCGTCGAGGACGATCCGTACGGTCTCCTTCGTTACCGCGGCACCGACATCGCGCCGCTCGCGGCGCGCGACTCGGCCGCGGAGGTCGTCTCGATCGGCAGTTTTTCGAAGACGTTCCTCCCTGGGCTGCGCGTCGGGTGGGTGATCGCGGACCGCGAAGTGATCGGTCGAATGGCCGCGGCGAAACAGACGATGGACTCCTCGACCGGCACGCTCGCGCAGCGCATCGTCCTCGAGTTCGAGCGCCGCGGCGGCGCGGCCGCGCACGTCGCGAAGCTGCGCGAGATGTATCGGGCGAAGCTCGAGCGCGGACGCGCCGCGCTCGAGCGCGAGTTCGCGGGGACCGGCGTGCGCTGGAACGATCCCGAGGGCGGCTTCTACTTCTGGGTCCGCCTCCCTGCGGGTATGAGCTCGGGCATCCTGCTGGGCATCGCGCTCGAGGAGGGCGTCGCGTTCGTCCCCGGACACGCCTTCGCGATCGCGCGCGATCACTCCGAGGCGCTCCGCTTCTCGATCAGCGGGCCGACGCTCGAGCGCATCGACGAGGGCGTACGGCGGCTGCGCCGCGCCTTTGACCGGGTCGCATCATGACCGTCGTGGAGAAGCCGGCGCTCACCCGTGCCGCGGTCGTCGAGGCCGCCGCGCGCATCGCGCCGCATGTGCGGCGCACCCCGACGGAGCGCTCCGCGGCGTTGTCGCAGCTCGCCGGCCGCGAGGTGTTCCTCAAGCTCGAGAACCTGCAGCGCACGGGCGCGTTCAAGATCCGCGGCGCGCTGAACGCGCTCATGCGTCTCGATGCCGCGACGCGCGCCGCAGGCGTCGTCACCGCATCCGCCGGCAACCACGGTCAGGGCGTCGCGTTCGCCGCGCAGCTCGTCGGCGCGCCCGCCACCGTCGTGCTGCCGCAGGGCGTCCCGCTCGCGAAGCTCACGGCGATCCAGCGCAGTGGCGCCGAGACCGTGCTCGCCGACGGCGGCTACGACGAGGCGCACGCGGTCGCGCTCGAGATCGCCCGCGAGCGCGGGCGCGCGTACGTGCACGCGTTCGACGACGACGACGTCATCGCCGGTCAGGGCACGGTCGCGCTCGAGTTCCTCGAGGACGCGGACGACCTCGACACGCTGGTCGTGCCCGTGGGCGGCGGCGGGCTCATCGCGGGGATCGCGCTCGCCGCGTCCGAGCGCAAGCCGCGCCTGCGGATCATCGGCGTCCAGTCGGAGGGCGCGTCCGCGTTCGCGGAGTCGTTCCGTGCCGGGCGCGTGACCGAGCGGGCGGCCGCGACGATCGCCGACGGCATCGCGGTGCGCCGTCCGGCGGAAAGGACCCTGGCGATCGTTCGCAAATACGTCGACGATGTCATCACCGTCAGCGATGAGGCCATCGCGCGCGCGATCGTAGTGCTCCTGGAGCGCACGAAGATGCTCGCCGAAGGTGCCGGCGCCGCGGGCATCGCGGCCGTGCTCGAGGCGAACGGCCACGTGGGCGGCCAGCGCGTCGGCGTCGTCGTGAGCGGCGGCAACATCGACCCGAACCTCCTCGGCAAAGTGCTGCAGCAGGGTCTCGCGTCGGCCGGCCGCTATCTCGCGTTCCGCACCTGGCTCGACGATCGGCCGGGCATGCTGCACGAGCTCACCGGCGTCCTCACCGCGGAGCGCATCAACATCCTGCACATCGGCATCCACCGTCTCGGTCCGTACACCGCGATCGGCCGCGTCGGGCTCGACGTCATCGTCGACACGCGCGACCGCGCGCACGCCGACTCCGTGCTCGCGTTGATCCGCGGCAAGGGATTCCCAGCGGAAGAGATCGTCGACACCTCGGCGCCGTGACGGCGCGCACGCTCGCGGAGAAGGTCTGGGATCGCCACGTCGTGCGGCGCGCCGCAGGCGAGCCGGATCTCCTCTACGTCGATCTCCATCTCGTCCACGAGGTGACGTCGCCGCAGGCGTTCGAAGGACTGCGCCTCGCGCATCGGACGGTGCGGCGGCCGGACCTCACGCTCGCGACGATGGATCACAACGTGCCGACGACCGCCGCGACGCCGGCCGACGACGTCTCGCTGAAGCAGATGGACGCGATGACCCGCAATGCGCGCGAGTTCGGCATCCGACTCTTCCCGATGGGCGCGCCGGAGCAGGGGATCGTTCACGTCATCTCGCCGCAGCTCGGACTCACCGAGCCGGGCATGACGATCGTGTGCGGCGACAGCCATACCTCGACGCACGGCGCGTTCGGCGCGATCGCGTTCGGGATCGGGACCAGCGAGGTCGAGCACGTCCTCGCGACGCAGACGCTGTGGGCCACGCGACCCGGCACGATGGCGGTCACCGTCGATGGCGCGCTGCCGCGCGGCGTGTGGGCCAAGGATGTGATCCTCGGGATCATCGCGCGCATCGGCGTGAGCGGTGGTGTCGGCGCGATCATCGAGTACCGCGGCTCCACGATCCGCGCCCTCTCGATGGAAGGCCGCATGACGATCTGCAACATGTCGATCGAAGCCGGCGCGCGCGCCGGGATGGTCGCGCCCGACGAGACGACCTACGCGTACGTCGAGAAACGCCAGCACGCGCCGCAGGGCGCGCAGTGGGAGCGCGCACTCGACGACTGGCGCGCGCTCCCGACGGACAAGGGCGCCCGCTTCGACCGCGAGGTGCGCATCGACGCGTCGGATCTGCGTCCGTATGTCTCGTGGGGCACGAACCCATCGCAGACCGTGACCATCGACGACCGCGTGCCGGACCCCGACGCCATGGATCCCTCCCAGCGGGAAGCCGCAGGTCGCGCGCTTCGCTATATGGACCTCCGTCCTGGCACGCCGATCCGCGACATCACCGTCGACGCCGTCTTCCTCGGCTCGTGCACCAACGCGCGCCTCGAGGACCTGCGCGTCGCCGGCGATGTCGTTCGCGGCCGCAAGGTGAGGTCGGGCGTTCGCGCCCTCGTCGTGCCGGGCTCGATGCTGGTGAAGGCGCAGGCCGAGCGCGAAGGTCTTGACCGTGTGTTCCGCGACGCGGGCTTCGAATGGCGTGACGCCGGATGCTCGATGTGCCTCGGCATGAACCCGGACATCCTGGGACCCGGCGAGCGCTGCGCGTCGACGTCGAACCGTAATTTCGAGGGCCGGCAGGGCCCCGGTGGGCGCACGCATCTCGTATCGCCCGCCGTCGCGGCGGCCACGGCCATCGCCGGACACTTCGCGTTGCCGGAGGATCTGTCGTGAGGGCGGTCCGTCGCGTGGTTGGTCGCGCGCTGCCGCTCGACCGCGCGGACGTCGACACCGACCAGATCATCCCGGCGCACTGGCTGAAACGGGTCGAGCGCACCGGCTACGGCGTAGGCCTGTTCGAGGCCTGGCGGCGCGACCCCGCATTCGTGATGAACGATCCGCGTTACGCCGGCGCCGCCGTCCTCATCGCGGGCGCGAACTTCGGGAGCGGCTCCTCGCGCGAGCACGCCGTCTGGGCGCTCGATGAAGCGGGCTTCCGCGCCGTCATCGCGCCGCGCCTGGCGGACATCTTCCGCGCGAACTGCCTCAAGAGCGGGGTGGTGCCGGTCGAGCTCACTGCGGACGAGGTCGCGACGCTCCTGCGCCTGGCCGAGCGCGAGCCCCAGGCCGACATCACGATCGATGTCGAGACGCGCACGGTGGAGGCGCCGGGTCTGCGCGCGCGCTTTGCCCTCGACGATCACGCACGCGTCCGACTGCTCGAAGGTCTCGACGACATCGCGGTGACGCTCGCGCACGCGGACGAGATCACAAAGTACGAGGCGTCGCGAGCGACCTGGTTACCCAGCCTCCGCGACTGAAGCGCGCGTTGCGGCCTAGGATTCCGTCTTCACGAAGGAGGTGGTCCCATGGCAGCGACACGTAAGGCGCGCGTGGCGTGGAACGGCGATCTCGCAACAGGCAGCGGGCAGCTCGTTTCCGTCTCCAGCGCGACGTTCAAGGGGATCGGTGTCTCATGGGCGGCGCGCACGGAGGCGCCGGGCGGCAAGTCGAGCCCTGAGGAGCTGCTCGCCGCGGCGCACGCGAGCTGCTTCGCGATGGCGCTCTCCGGAGGTCTGGCGAAGGCGGGCACGCCACCGTTCAAGCTCGACGTGACCTCGACGGTCACCTTCGACAAGGTCGGCGAGAGCTGGACCGTCGTGTCGAGCGACCTCGAGGTGACGGGCGAGG
>JBGPZT010000027.1:0-21515 GCA_041493915.1 Candidatus Limnocylindria bacterium | reverse complement strand
TCGCGACGTCCCAGTCCTGCGGGTCGACGCCGCGGATCGCGTCGCGCACGCAGCCGCCGACGACGTAGGCGGCGTGGCCGGCTTCGGTGAGCTTCTCGACGACGCGCTCGACGTCCTTTGGGACCTTCAGATCGGTGATGGTCACGGCTTGAGTATCGCCGCGGGCGCTATTCCTCGCCGAGGTACGCCTTGCGGACCATCTCGTTCGCCGCGAGGTTCTTCGCGCTGTCCGAGAGGACGATCTTGCCGGTCTGAAGCACGTAGCCGCGGTGCGCGATCGAGAGCGCCATGTGCGCGTTCTGCTCGACGAGGAGAACGGTCATGCCCTGCGCGTTGATGTCCTGGATCGTCTTGAAGACGAGCTCCACCAGCACCGGCGCGAGCCCCATCGACGGCTCGTCGAGCAGCAGCACCTGCGGCCGCGCCATGAGCGCGCGGCCGATCGCGAGCATCTGCTGCTCGCCGCCCGACAGCGTGCCGGCGCGCTGGGTCAGACGCTCCTTTAGACGGGGGAAGAGCTCGTACACGCGCTCGAAGTCCTTCGCGATCTCCGCGGGCGGGTCGCTCCGCGCGTAGGCGCCCATCTCAAGGTTCTCTTTCACCGACATGCGCGAGAAGATCCGCCGTCCCTCCGGCGAGTGCGCGAGTCCGAGTCGGACGATCTCGTTCGCCGGGACCTTCGTGAGGTCACGGTCGCCCATGCGCACGGTGCCCTTCCGCGGACGCAGGACGCCGGCGATCGTTCGCAGCGTCGTCGTCTTCCCGGCGCCGTTGCTGCCGATGAGCGTGACGATCTCGCCCTTCTCCACCGTCAGCGAGACGCCCTTCAGCGCCTGGATGTTGCCGTAGTAGGTGTGGACCCCCTGCACCTCAAGGAGCGGCATCAGGCGACCCTATCCACTATGCGACCTTCGCTTTGCCCAGATACGCCTCGATGACGCGCGGATCGCGCTGCACCGCCTCGGGCGCGCCCTCGGCGATCTTCGTGCCGTGGTCGAGCACGGTCACGCGGTCCGAGATGCCCATCACGACCTTCATGTCGTGCTCGATCAGCAGGATCGTGATCTTGCGCTCGTCACGCAGCCGGCGGATGAACTGCGTCATGCGCGCCGTCTCGTTCGGATCCATTCCAGCCGTCGGCTCGTCGAGCAGCAGCAGCTTCGGCTCCGTGGCGAGCGCGCGTCCCATCTCGAGCCGGCGCTGGTCGCCGTAGGGCAGGTTCTTCGCGGTCACGTCGTCACGCCCTTCGAGGCCGACGTACTTCAGCAGCTCGCGACAGAGCTCGCGCGTCTCGCGCTCCTCGCGCCGCTCGCGCGGCAGCCGCAGGATCGCCTCGAACGGCGTGGCTTTCATGCGCGAGTGGTGCCCGACCATGACGTTCTCGATCGCGGTCATGTTCTGGAAGAGCCGGATGTTCTGAAAGGTCCGGGCGATGCCGAGCCGCGTGATGCGGTGCGGCGGCAGGCCCGAGATGTCGCGGCCGCCGAACGTGATAGCGCCGCTGGTCGGGCGGTACAGACCGGCGATGACGTTGAAGAACGTGGTCTTGCCCGCGCCGTTCGGACCGATGAGGCTCACGATCGAGCCCTCGGGGATGACGAAGTCGACGTTGGCGACGGCGACGAGCCCGCCGAACTGCTTCGTGACCGCGCGCGCCTCGAGAACGTTCCCGCTCATCGTTCGACGTCTACGAGCACGGCGCGCTCCTGCTCGGCCACGCCCTCTTCCTCCTCGGCCGCATGCAGCTCGGCGCGGCGCGTCGCGCTCGGGAACAGGCCCTCGGGCCGCAGCAGCATCATCGCCACCAGCGCGACGCCGAAGATGAGCTGGCGCGAGCGGCTGACGTCCATCAGGCGCAGGTCCTGATTGCCGATCGCGTCGCCGATCCCGTGCACGAAACCCGAGATCCAGTCGAAGAGGACCCGATCGACGAAGCCGAGCATGAGGCCACCCGCGATGACCCCACCGATGTTGCCGAGGCCACCCAGGATGATCATGCAGAGCACGAAGATCGAGACCGAGAAGTCGAACTGCTCCGGCGCGATGACCTGCAAGTAGCTCGCCCAGATCGACCCGGCGAATCCCGAGAAGCTCGCGCCGAGCGCGAAGGCGAACAGCTTGGTACTGACGAGATTGACGCCCATCGAGGCGGCGGCCACTTCGTCCTCGCGCATCGCCGCCCACGCGCGACCGACGCGCGATGTCCGCAGCCGCCCGGTGATGAGCACCGACAGCATGAGGACCGCGACGATGAGGTAGTACCAGGGGATCGGGTCGACGGCGAAGTGGACGTTCAGGAAAGCGGGGAGCTCCGGGTAGCCGATCGGGTTCATGCCCTGGGTGCCCTTGGTGAGCTCCGGGACGTTCTTGATGACCAGAGGCACGATCTCGCCGAAGCCAAGCGTCACGATCGCGAGATAGTCGCCGCGGAGGCGCAGGGTCGGGGCGCCGAGGAGCACACCGAAGACCGCCGCCACCGCGGAGCTGACGAACATCGCCAGGAAGAAGTTCACGTGGTTCCCTTCGCGGACGAACCCGATCGGGCTCACCGTCGACGTGAGGAAGGCCATGGTGTAAGCGCCGATCGCGAAGAACGCCGCGTACCCCAGGTCGAGCAGCCCCGCGAAGCCAACGACGACGTTCAGGCCCAACGCGAGGACGATGAACAGCGTGATCGGGATGGACTTCGCCTCCCATCCCAGGCCGAGCACGTTGTTGACGATCGGGAACAACAGCGCCGCGCCGATGCCGATGATCGTTCCCCACATCTTTCGCTCGCGCGCCTTGCCCGTCGCGGTGTACCACCAGCCCAGGGTCGAGCGGACGCCTGTCGGCGGCTTGGGTTTCATGCCTTCTCCCCGGTCTCCTGACCCAGGAGACCGGTCGGCTTGAAGACGAGGATGATCACGAGGAGCGAGAACACGCCGACGTTCTCCCATTGGCCACCGGCGTACGTGATCGTGAGGGCGGACAGCAGACCGAGGACGAACCCGCCGAGCGCCGCCCCGGTGACGTTCCCGATACCCCCGAGGACCGCGGCGGTGAATGCCTTGAGCCCCGCCGTGAAGCCGAGCGTGAACACGGTGTTGTTGTTGTAGAGCCCGTACATCAGGGAGGCCGCGCCGGCGAGCACGCCGCCGAGCAGGAAAGTGAACGCGATGACGCGGTTCACGTCGATGCCCATCTGCTGCGCCATCTCGCTGTCCTGGGCCACGGCGCGCATCGCCTTACCCATGCGCGTGCTGCGGATGACCCACGCGAGCCCGAGCATGAGCGGGATCGCGAGCGACAGGACGAAGAGATCCTTGAACGTGAAGCGGATGAGCGTGGTGAAGCCGAACATCTGGCTCACGAAGTCGTACTGCGGGAGGAGATCGGGGAAGCGCCGCGGCGTCGGGCCCTGCCAGAACAGACCGATGTTCACGAAGATGAACGAGACGCCGATGGCCGAGATGAGCGGCGCGAGGCGTGGCGCGCGCCGCAGCGGGCGGTACGCGATCCGCTCGGCGAGCACGTTGAGCACGCCGCAGAAGATCATCGCGGCGATCATTGCGAGCACCAGCGCGAACCAGGGCGTCCCGGTCGTCCCGACCTCGGTGCTGAAGCCGAAGAGCGTGAGCGTGCTGAGACAGACGAAGGTGCCGAGCATGAAGAGGTCGCCGTGCGCGAAGTTGATCAGCTCGATGATCCCGTAGACCAGCGTGTAGCCGAGGGCAATGAGCGCGATGAACGCGCCATTGGTGATGCCGATCATCACGGCGGCCAGGAAGAGGTCTATCTGCCACCCTCCCTCGAACGAAAACGGGGCGGGAGACCGGATCCCTCCGGCTTCCCGCCCCGATTCTGCACTACGGCATGCGCTGCGTTACTTGGCCGCGAGCTCCTTGACGAACGACCAGGCGCCGCTCTTACCGATCGAACCCGAGAACTGCGTCAGCGTGGTGTCGCCGCCCGCGTCGAACGACCACTTGCCGAGGACGCCGTCGTAGTCCTTGGTACCCATGACGTTGGTCTGGACCGTCGCGCGGTCATCGGCCTTGTCGCCCGACTTGGCGATCGCCGCGAGGACGACCTTCGCCGCCTCGTAGCCGTAGATCGCGTACGGGTTCGGGTTGTTGTTGTTGAACTTGGCGTTGTAGTTCTTCAGCCACTCGGAGGCCTTGCCGGTGTACTTCTCCGGCGGAACGCCACCGAACGTGGAGTAGACGCCCTCACCAGACGGGCCGGCCTGCTTCAGGAACTCGGAGCAGTTGATACCGTCCGGTCCCATGAACTTGACGGTCGGCGCGACCGCCTTCAGGTCCTTCACGAGGACCGCCGGGTTGTTGTCGACGATGCCGCCGTAATAGACGAGGTCGGCACCGCTGTCCTTGATCTTGTTCGCCAGGACGCGGTAGTTGTCGGCCTTCTGCGCGCCTTCGTAACCGGCCTCGGCAAGACCGAGCGCCTTCGCCTTCGCGCGGAAGACGTCGGCGATGCCCTTTCCGTACAGCTCGGTGTCGTGGACGATGTAGACCTTCTTCGCGCCGAGCTCCTGCGCCCAGGTCGCACCGACAGCGCCCTGGATGTCGTCGGCGGGAACGACGCGCGCGTAGTTGCGCTTGCCGTTCGGGTAGTACTTGCCCGGCTCGTCCGCCTCGGCGCCCTTCTCAGGACCCTTCGTCAGACCCGGGTAGGTGTTGGCCGGCGAGACCATGACCATGCCCGCCTGGTTGAGGAGCGGGATGGAGACCTTCGCCGCGCCGGAGTTGTATGTCCCGATGTAGGCCACGACCTGCTTGTCGTTGATGGCCTTGCGGGCGTTCTCCGCCTCCTGCGCCGCGTCCCACGAGCCCTTCGCCGCCGTCGCGTCGTCAAGAGCGTCGTAGAGAACGGTCACGTTCGTGATCTTGGTCTCGTCGATCGCCATCTTGATCGAGTTCACGATCTCGACGGTCTGCGTGCGCGACGCCCCGGTCATGGGCAGGCTGGAGATGATCTTGACCGTCTTGGCCGTCGACGCACCTGTCGTGCCCGTACCAGCACCGCCACACGCGCCCATGACGAGCGCGAGAACGGTGATGGCCGCGGCGGGCAGTGTCCAACGTCTCTGCATGCGAACCCTCCTAACGGTCTGATCGGTCTAATCGGATAATGGCTCGACCCTGGCGGGCCGCCCCCCTGCGCCGACAGCCGCGTAATCGGCCAAGTCTGCGGTCGGGCGGCCCGTCCGTCAACGAAGACAAAAGACCACCCTTGGTACGCTCGGTGGATGCCAGTTCGTCGCGCTACCGGGCTCGTCGCGCTCCTGTTCATCGCCGTGGCGTGCGCCGCGCCTGCCCCGCCGGTCTCGCGCGCGACCCCGGTCTCGACGACACCACCCGACCGAGCGCCGGCCGGCCTGCCCTCAGGGAAAGTCCTGTTCAGCAAGGGTGGTCTCGACCTCTGGACCGCCGCTCCCGACGGGAGCGGCCGGGTGGCGGTCACCACCAACGGGGCCGCGGGCGGGGGATACCTGGGCGGTCGCTGGTCGCCCGACGGCGCGCTCGTGGCCGCCGAGCGGGCGGTACCTGGCGAGGGCGGGACCTCGCTGTTCCTGATCCGCTCCGGCAGCGCACCGCTGCGCCTCTCGAAGACCGACACCTTCCTCGACGGCTACGCCTGGTCGCCCGACGGTCGCTACCTCACTTACGGCGAGGTGATCTCGGGCGGCACCGCGGCGGCGGGCGGATCGCTCGCGGGTGCCGTGGGTGACGTCCACCTTTATGACGTGACCACGGCGACCGACATGATCGTCGGGCCGGGAACGCATCCCGCCTTCACGCCGGACGGCTCGCATCTCGGATACGCGCACGTTACCGGCGCGATCGCGCTCGCCGATCTACGCGTGCTCGCGTCGGGACTGACAAAGGTCTTTCCGACGCAGATGCTCGTGACGCTCGCCGATCTCACGCGCTACTCGACCGCCATCGCGCCGAAGGGGATGGGGCTCATCGGCGGACCGCAGTTCTCGGCGGACGGCAAGCTCATGGCCTACGCCGCCATCGAGAAGGGTCCGATCCTCGAGGCCGAGCAGATCGTCTACACGCAGGAGCCGGTGCCGGGCGCGCCGCCGAAGCTGTGGGTGATCGGAAAGACCGGCGCCATCCACCACGTCGCGGACCTTCGCTGGTCGCCGACCGCACCGGTGCTTGCCTACACGATCATCAACGCGCAGCCTCACCATCACTGGCTCAGCGTCATCGACCCCGGCGGTGGGCAGCGCCGCGAGCTATACGACTCGCCGAAGCACTTCCTCGACTTCACGTGGTCACCGGACGGCGCCGTCCTCCTCGTCCAGGTCGACGATGGCGATGAGTGGCTGTACTTCCGCCCCGACCGCGCCGGCCCGATCGGCAGGGTCGCTCCCGGCGGTTGGCGACCGGACTGGTGCCGCTGTGCCCCGCGCACGTAGCGCGCCGATCGGTCGCGAGGACCTGCCGGCGCGGCGTCGCCGCGCGCGCCGGGTCCTCACGCGACTGGCGAAGGCCTATCCCGACTGGGGCCCGACGCTCGAGTTCTCTAACCCGTTCGAGCTCCTCGTCGCGACGATCCTGGCCGCGCAGGCGCAGGACGAGCGGGTCAATCAGGTGACGCGCGCTCTCTTCGCCAAATACCGGGGGCCCGCCGACTATCTGAAGGTACCGGTGGCCGAGCTCGAGCGCGACGTCCACGCCACCGGTTTCTTCCGCATGAAGGCGAAGGCGATCCGCGGCTCCTCGGAGCAGCTGCTTGCGGAGTTCGGCGGCGAGGTCCCTGGCGACATGGACTCCCTGGTCCGGCTGCGCGGCGTCGGTCGCAAGACCGCATCGATCGTGCTCGGAAACGCCTTCGGCGTCCCCGCGATCGCCGTCGACCGGCACGTGATGCGTGTCGCCACCCGTTTGCGCCTCACCCGACCCGGCAAACCCGAGGGGATCGAGGAGGGACTCCGCGCCCTCTATCCGAAGAAGGACTGGGTGAAGGCGACCTGGAATCTCGTGCTGCACGGTCGTCGCATCTGCACCCCGACGCCGAAGTGTCCCGTGTGCCCGGTCAGCGACCTGTGCCCCTATCCGAAGAAGACCAAAGCCGCGCGCACCACCCGCCCAGTGCCGCAACGGCGAGCAGGAGCGCGTCCGTCGCGATGACCGCCGCCGTGTCGGAGAGAGGATCCGTGGACTGGCCGCCACCCGGCACGATCCCCAGCGCCTCGCAGATCACGTAGCCCGCGCCCACCAGCGCGCCGTGATAGGCGCGTGCCCAGATGGCCAGTTTTCCGGCCAAAAGACCCGAAACGAAGAGACCGAAAAAGGACGCGACCGCTGCCGGGATCGGGGGCAGCAGGGCGGCGCTCAGGAGCGCGACCACGACCGCGAGCGCGACACCCGCGAGGATCGCGGGCCAACGGAGCTGGGGCACCCGGCGCTTCGAGTCGATGACGCGACTGTACGACGTGGATGTCCCTAAAAAGAAACCGATCCGCGAGGCCTACGCGGATCGGTGGGTTCGCGAAAGGTGCCAGATCGGAATTAACAAGCGCGACGATCGCTCGTCGCGCTCAACACTTACTTCTTCTTCGCTTTCTTGGACTTCTTTGCAGCCTTCTTCTTCGCTGGCATTAGTGAATCACCTCCTCTTGGCCACGCATTGTCGTTATATAGACACATTCGCGTCGCAAATGTCAACACGTGCGAGGTCCTAGGTCGCGGGCGGACTCGCTCCTCGGAGCTTCTCGATGACGCGGTCGCGAAGCTGCGCCGGGGCAACATCGGAGGTGCAGCAGTCGCGAAGACGCTCGAGGAAGCGGGTCTCGAGGCCCACCTCATCGCCGCAGTCGTCACATCCGGACACGTGAGCGCGGACCGCCGCGAGCTCCTTCTCATCGAGCTCGAGGTCGAGGAAGGCGTAGAGCCGCTCCACGCAGTCGTTGCAGTCCATTGCGCCCTCCCTAACCCTTCTGCGGCGTCCGCACGGCGGCGATGCCGCGCTCGCGAGCGAGGTCGTAGAGCCGCTTCTGGAGGAACTTCCGGCCCCGATGCAGCCGCGACATGACCGTCCCGATCGGGATGCCGAGCATCTCCGCGATCTCCTTATAGGAGAAGCCCTCGACGTCGAGGAGGACGGTGGTCCGGAACTTCTCCGGCAGCTCCTCGAGCGCGTCGGTCACTTCGGTATCGACCACGTTCCTCAGCAGCTCCGCCTCGGGATCGGGCGAGGAAGAGGCGGCCCGGTCGTCGGCCATGCGCCGGTAGAGCGAGAACTCGTCGACGCCCTCGAGGTCGGTGACCTCGGGCTGCGCGGCCTTGCGCCGGTAGGTGTTGATGAAGGTGTTCGTGAGGATCCGGAAGAGCCACGCCTTCATGTTCGTGCCGAGCGTGAACTGGTCGCGGAAGCGGAATGCCCGGATATAGGTCTCCTGCACGAGGTCCTCCGCATCCGCCTCCGACCGCGTCATGCGCAGCGCGGTCCGGTAGAGCGCGTCCAGGTGGCGGAGCGCCTCGGCTTCGAACTCGTCGCTGGCCACCTGTTCACTCTATCGAACGCCGCCGCGGGTCCGGGGCATTCCCGGTAGGCTCGAACGATGTCCCCGGCGGGTATCGGCACCGATCAGGTGAGGGCGTTCCTCCAGGCGTACGCATCGGCGTTCCAGCGACTGGACAAGGACGCGGTCGCGGATCGCTACAGCTATCCGGCGCACGTGGTCACGCACAACGGAGGCGTGCGCCTCGTGGCGGTCCCGTCACGCGAGGCTTGGACGGCCGTCATCGAGCGCATCCTTGAGATGTACCGCGCGATGGGCGTTCGCGGGGCGGTCATGCGCGATCTGCGCGTGACCGAGGTGTCCGCACAGGTCGCGCAGGCACGTCTGGTGTGGGCACTGCACGGCGAGGGCGATCGGCCGCTCTATGAGTTCGAGGCGACGTACACGCTGGCTCTCGTCGAGGGCGAGCTGAAGATCGTGCAGGTCATTTCGGAGAACGAGCAGCCGAAATTCCTCGGAGTGATGCGCGCGCGCGGATCGGCCTAGTGCGGCGACGGCTTCGCGCCATCGCGCTTCGGCTACGGAAGGTCTACGGCGCGCCTCCGGCGCCACGCCGCCTGCCGCCGCTCGACGAGCTCATCCTCACCGTGCTCTCGCAGCACACCAGCGACACGAACCGCGACCGCGCGTACGCAGATCTCCGGACACGCTTCCCGTCATGGGACGAGGTGGCGGACGCGCCGCTTCCGGCGATCGCGCGCGCGATCCACCGCGGCGGGCTCGGACCGACGAAGGCGATCCGCATCCGCGGGATCCTCGCTGCGCTGCGCGAGCGCGGCATCGCGCTCGACGAGCAGGCGCTTTCGCGCATGCGTTCGAAGGCGTTGTGGGACCTTCTCGTCTCGCTCCCCGGTGTCGGCCCAAAGACCGCGGCGTGCGTTCTGCTCTTCTCGCTCGGCCGGCCGTACTTCCCCGTCGACACCCACGTTCACCGCGTCTCGCGCCGGCTCGGCCTCGTCGACGAGCGTGCCGACGCGGTCGTCGCGCAGGAGGTCCTGCAGGCGACCGTGCCGCCGAACGAGATGTACGCGCTGCACATGCACCTCATCCGCCATGGGCGCGAGGTGTGCATCGCGCGCCGGCCGCACTGCTCCGAGTGCGTGCTCTCGTCTCTCTGCCCGCGCGTCGGCGTCGTCGACGCGCGGTGACGGCCGGCGACGGGGCGCGTAAGGCTCAGCGGTCGGCGTGCACCTCCCGGTGGGCCTTGATCCGCTCGCGGGCGCTCTTTGGCTTGGTGTTGAGCTGCACCTGGCCGCCTTGCTCGTCGTTCTCCTCGCTCAGCGCCGCGAAGATGTCCGTGCGGTTCGCCGTGCTGCCGGAGTTGGTCATGCCGAAGAACGGTACGAGCGACGCGCTCAGCCCTTCGTAGTCGCCGACGAAGAAGCCGCCCGCATCGGGCGCCGTGCGCATGTCGAAGGGTCGGGCGATCCGCGACTCCCTCCACGTCCGCCCGCCGTCCCGCGACATGAGCATCCAGGTCGACGTGAGCAGCGTCGCCGGGCTCGGCGTGTCGTTGCGGAAGTCGTAGTAGGTCACTCCGATCGTCCCGTCCTTTGTCACGTTTATCGAGGCGGTGAATGCCTGTACGCCAGGCACTCTGTTGATGCGCTTGGGAGCCGACCAGGTGCGCCCACCGTCGTCCGAGCGCGAGAGCGCGATCTGGTCCCGGTCACCGCCGTTGAAGCGCGCGTCCTGCCAGACGATGTAGACGGCGCCGCTCGATGGGTCGACCGCGACCGAGGGGATGATGTCGCCCGTGCGGACGTCGTGTCCGTCCTGCGGGTCGGTTACGAAGACGGTCCCGAGCGTGTTCACGATGCTCGGCTTCGACCAGTGCTCGCCGCGGTCCTTCGAGCGCATGACCGCGACGAACAGCGGGGAGGCGCCGTAGGCGTCGAGGATGAGCGTAAAGACGTTCAGCAGATCGCCGTTCGGCAACACGACGATGACGCTGCCGATGGTCTGAGCGTTCGCTCCCGGATCGAAGATCATGTGCGCCTTCTCCCAGCTGGCGCCGCCGTTGGTCGTTCGCGCGAACCAGATCGGACCGAAGAAGTCGTTCGGGTCGTCGCTGGTCAGGCCGACGAGGCGGTCCCACACCGCGTAGACGAAGCGCGAGTCGTTGGGGTCAGCGGTGATCGACTGCTTGTCGAGGCCGATGTCGAAGTCCGTGTCGCGCGCCAGCTCGGCCGGTTCGCTCCAGGAGTTTCCGCCGTCGCGCGAGCGGCTTGCGAGGATGGCCTGGTTGCCATTCGAGTCGTTGAACGAGAGGGCGATCTGATGCACCGTGCCGTCAGGCGCGAACGTGACCCACGGATCGGTCGAGCGCGCGTAATCGCCCCGGTTCCGCACGTTGCCGCCGGCGCACCGCGAGAAGTGGGGGAACGTGCGTGACCAGGTCTTACCACCGTCGCGCGACACGCCGGTTCCCAGCCCGTTCGAGCCGCCGTTCGACCAGCGGTCCTGCTGCCACACGCCGACAAGGTGCGCCTGATCGCGCGGATTCACGGCGACGAACGGCTCGACCTCGGCGTTGCGATAGAACGTCGCGTCGCGAGGTGGCTCGGTGTTGCACCCGGGCGTGAACGGCGTCGACGCCGACACGCGCACCGTCTGGAAGTCGTTCGCCGCGGCGCTGCTGGTCAACAAGATCGTCATGGCGATCGACGCGATCGCGCTCGAGGATGTAAAGAGCCGGTTCATCTCGCGACCTCCCCCAGGGGCGCAGGCCGCCCGCGCCCGCGCGCGGCATTGTGCGCCCACTCCTGTGACCGGACAACCAGCGCGACGTGTGCTTCGGTCGTAGCACGGCTATGAGTTAACGCGAGTGCGCGCCGTTTGGCGGGACACCGCGTCCGCTCGTGACCGGGATCGGCGACGGGGGATTCGACTACTACGGTCTTCAGCCCAGCCTGTTCGATCTCGTCGCGTGGTCGCTCGCCGATCGCTAGGGGCGATCCTCACTTCTTGAGCACGGCTCGAGCGAGGCGTAGGGTGGCGATCGACGGAGGTGTCGCATGAGCTCGATGGAGAGATTCTTCGCGAACCTCAAGCGTCTCCTCATGCCGCGCACGCGGCCACCTACGGAGAGCATTGAACAACCGAACGCGGACCAGCCGCCTCCACCCGAGCTGGCGCCTTCCCGAGGACCGATCCCTCTCGACGTCATCCCCACCGCTGACGTTGGACCGGAGGTCCGAGCGCCGTTCGATCCTGCGGTGGAAGCTCCCGAGCCCATGCCAGCCACTCCAGCCACGAGCGAAGCGCCCACCGACGTCCCCAGCGCCGCAGCTGGTCGCGTCGGAGATGCACTCGTCCTCACCCTTGCCACGCCGTCCACAAGCTTCACGGTCGCGAGATCCGGCGCGACTCTCGGCCGCGGCCAGGAGAACCCGATCCGTCTCGATGATCTATCGGTCTCGCGCCGGCACGCGCGCGTCGCGTACCGGCAGGGTGGCTACTGGCTGAGCGACCTCGGGAGCATGGGCGGTACTTGGGTCGACGGAACGAGACTGAACGCCCCGCGGCGCATCGCCGCCGGTGACGTCATCGACATCGGACTATGTCGGCTCACGGTGAGCTTCGCGTCAGATGCCGGGCGGGCCGAGACGAAGAAGAGCGCGAGCAAGCCGCGTTTGGCGATGGCCGAAGGTCGGAGACGCCGATAACCTCACGTGCGCGGGTGCGGTCCCGGTCCCAGGCCGAGCAGGCCATGCGTCACACCCATGCATCGACCGGTGACGATGGTGACGCCGCTATTCGCGACCGCGAGCACCGCCTCGTCGCTGTCCGTGCCAGGTTGGAACCACAGGACCTTCGCGCCGATCGCGACTGCGTCGCGGGCGACGGCCTCGGCCTCCTTCGGTGGTCGGAAGACCTCCACGACATCGATCGGCAGGTCGACGTCGCGAAGTGATGGAAATGCGCGTGCCCCAAGGATCTCGCCGCCGCGCGGAGTGACCGGAACGATCCGGTAGCCCTGCGACTGGAGGTACTGCGGGATGTCATGCGCGGCCTTGCCGACGGCGGTCGAGGCGCCGACCACCGCGATGGTCTTCGGCAGCGCGTAGATGCGCAGCAGCTCCTCATGGGAGGGCTCCGTCACGCGAGAATGCGGCATGAGGTCACGGTAATGGACAGCGCCCTGTGCGATCGCCTCTTGTCGCACGCCCGAACGCGGGCGGAGCGCGCCCTGCTCACTCGCGCCGCCCGGGTGCTCGATGAGCGCCACGAGCTCGGCCGCAAGATCGCCCGCGAGGCGGAGCTCACGGCGATCCTCGAGGAATTCATCGGCCGGCTCCAGCGCGCGTTCGGGTCGCTCGCGCGTGTTCGTGGCAAGCGGATCCTCGACATCGCGTCGGGATCGAATTCGAGCCGGTCGCCAACGACGGGCAAGCGGACCGCTCTCTTCGAGCCATGGTTCGCACGGCTCGCACTCGAGCTCGGCGCGGAGCCGGTCGCGCTCGATAGCGGCGATCTCGCAGGCGAGCGCTTCGAGCACCACCGCGTCGATCTCGGACGGCCGGGTGCCCTCGACTTCTTGCCCGCCGCGTCGTTCGACGGCGTGCACGACAGCCGACTCTTCGGGTCGCCCGAGTTCCGAAAGGCGTACCCGCGGAAGCGCGATCACGAACGGGTGAAGGCCGAGATCGCACGCCAGGAGCGCCGCGTTCTGAAGCCCGACGGCGTGCTCATCCACAGCGACATTCCGCAGCGCGTCTAGCCCTGACGGAACCGGGCACTTGCTGCCCACGGGTCAGATAACCTTTGCTGGAGCGATGGATGATGACAAGAGGCGCTGGGGTCGTGGTCGCCCAGGATGTGGGTGTGCGTCCGGTTGTGGAAGTTTCCTCTTTGTACTCGTACTGGGAGGCGCGCTGAGCCTGTTCAACGCCGTCTTCGGTCTCGGCGTGTCGGTCGGGATCCCGTTCACCCAGAGCAACGTCACCGTGGCGGGATCAATCGGTACAAAGGACAAGGTCGTCGAGGGCCTACCGAATTACACGCAGGGCAGGCTCGCTGGAAATCAGAACTTCATCAACCAGTCGGGGACGCTGACGATCGGACCGGCAGAAGGAGCCGGGCTCTTCGTGATCGGCAAGCAGGAGGGAGCACCCGCGATCGACCTGCATCTCGTCCTTCGCTGACGAGAAAATTCGGACAGTGGCGCCTAGGGAGTGCCTGGACAGACGGCGCCATTCACCACCCGACGAGCTTCCAGACCTCCGGCTCGCTCGTGGCGGACTCGCCGATCTCCGAGAACAACCGGACCGCTCGCTTCAGGTGCCGCATCGCCTCGTCCTTGCGCCCCTGCGACCGGAGGATGTCGGCGAGGTTGTTGTGGAGCGCGGCCGTGCGGTGGCGGTCGCCGAGCGCGTCGCATTCCGCGAGCGCCTCCTCGGTGAGCTCGCGCGCGCGTTCGAGGTCGCCCGCATCTTTCAACACGAGCGCGAGGTTGTTGAGCGCCGCAGTGTGCGCCTCGCGATCTCCGAGCTCTCGGGCAAGCGCGACGCTCGTCTCCAGGTGCGCCCGGCTGCCCGACGCGCCTAACACGCCGAGGATGTTGTGCGCCTGGGCCAAGGCGCGCTTGTCCTTTGACCGTTCCGCGAGCTCCAGCGCTTCGGCCGCGAGGCGCCTCGCCCGCGCGCCGTCACCGGACCGGTGAGCGGCGAGGCTCCAGTCGGCGAGGACCCGCGCCTGCGCGCCCGCGCCAGCCGCCTCCTTGCGCGCGGCCGCGTAATGCCGCTCCGCGTTGCTCCAGTCCCCGCGCCGATGGTGGACCTGGGCCAGCTTGTGCTCAAGGTCTCCGCGCGTCGCGGCCGGAGCCTTCGCGATCGCCGCCTCGTAGCTCTCGATCGCAAGTCGGTAGTCGCCGTGGAGCGTGTGCAGGTCCGCGACGGCCGCGGCCGTCGAGACCTCGGCCGGAGGCTCGCGGTCGCTCAGCGTCCCGGTCTCGATCGCATCGTGGAGCGCGCGCGTCTCATCGCTCGGCGCGACGCCCAGCTCACGATCGAGCAGCCGCACGCACTCGCGATATCGAAGGAGCGCCGCGGAGCGGTCGCCGGACCGTGCGTACAGACGCATGAGCTCGCGATGTGCCGGCTCGTGAAGCGGATCGATCGCCAGGTGGCGCTTCGCGAACCCGAGCGCGCTGGAGAGATCGCCGTTCCGCTCCGCATCGGCGGTGAGCCGCGCGAGCACCCCGGCGTACGCGCTCCGGAGTGTGTCGGTTTGCGCGGCTTGCCAGTCGTCGAACTGCGCGCTGTCCCGGAGCGAGAAGCCAGCGAGGAGGTCGCCCCGGTATAGCTGCGCCGCATCCTCGAGCCGGCCCTCCGCGATGGCGTCACGGAACTCCGTCACGTCGACCCGCAGATCCGCCTGATCGAGGTTGACCATCTCACCCTCGGCCGCGAGCCAGCGGTCAGCGAGGGCCGACCGCAGCACGGAGAGCGTCCGGCGGAGCGCGCCTCGGGCTTTCTGTTCGTCGTTGTTGGGCCAAAGGAGCGTGGCCAGCGTCGCTCGCGTCTGTGGCTGGTCGGCTACGGCGAGATAAGCGAGAAGCGCGGTCGCCTTCCGTGTGTCCGTGACAACGGAGGTGCGGCCGATCGAAATCTGCGGCGCGCCAAGCAACAGTATGCGGAGCTCGGGCACTTTGGTGGAAGTCAGTATGCGGACGGTCGGCGCGTACCCCTGAGCCACAGGGACGCATGCGTGGGCTGCAAGGTTTCTTCGACCGCGCCGATGAGCTCGTCCTGGAGCGCATCGAGGTCGATCTCATCTCGCAGCCGGGCGGCGAAACTGTCGAGCGTCCGCACCGCGTCGTATCTCCGCCGGTAGAACCGGCGATCGACGGACGACTGGATGCGCCGGCGAAACGGCTGGAAGAGCGCGACGACGGCGAGCGTCGAGATCGCCACCGCGAGGCCATTCCCGGAGGTGACCGGGGAGAGCGCGAACTGGATGAGCCCGACGCCGGTCGCGTACGTCACCAGCAGCACGGCCGAGAGCACCGCGTAGATCAGCGTGCGGCGGATCAGGACGTCGATGTCATAGAGGCGATAGCGCAGGATCGCGATTGTGACCGCGACGGGCACGGCCACGATGCCGAGGACGGCCAACAGCTGGAATACTTCCGAACCGGTCAGCGCCGCCAGTACAAGGCATGCTGGGTACACGATCGCGGCGGAGAAGAAGATCTTCAGCTGCTGGCGTTCGATCCGCGTTCCGCGGCGCATCCGTACCAGGAGCGAGGCGATGGCGAGGACCATCGCCAAGAGCAGCAGCGCCAAACCGACGACCAGCAGGGCTCCGACCCAGGGCGCGTCGATCGCGTATGGATTCGGGGCGGCCGAAGCCGAGCTCTCGTCGGTCGGTGACAACGCGATCGACACGGCGATCGCGACGGCGCCGACCAACCCGAGGATCGGCATCGGGCGCCAGCGGGCGGACAGGAGACGTCCGTCAGGGAAGAACATCGGCACGAACGCGACGACCGGCACGATGAAGGGAACCCACGACCAATCGGCGAACGATCGGAGCGCCCCCGGCGCGCTGAACGTCGCCCCTTCGGCGAGGACTGCGCGTCGGATGTATTCGCTGGAAGCCCCGGCGACGGCGCCGGACGCCGCGCTGAACAGAAAGAGCCAGCCGATCGGATTCGCCGGCCGGCGTGAGGCGATGAGGGCTCCGGCGGCAGCGAAGACGACCGGCATGACCACTGTGAACGCGTCCACATCGGACGTGTTGTCCGGCCGGGCGAGATCGCCGAGCTCCAGGACGAAGGCGGACAGCGTCGTCGCGACGCTGAGCGCACCGATCGCGTTGGCGAGCGTGGCCCAGCCCGCGAGCGGCTCCGCCCGCGTGCCGCCTGAGGCGCGCCGAGCCTTCGCCATGAACCGAGTGTGCGCCACCCGTGTCCGCGAATCGTTACGGCGGCTGTCGCCTGTGATCCCCGCCTCTCGCCGTAACGCTTGGCGGACGGCGGGCGATCAGAGTTGGGGATGTGAGCATGCGGACCATCGGCGACGCCAAGTCGTGAGAGTCGCGTTCGCCGCGGTCGTCTGCGCCATCGCGATCGGCTCGTTCGCCGCGGACCTGCTGTTCTTGGACTTCTTCGGCCCACTAGGCATCGTCCTCGCCGTGCTCCCGCTGCTGTCGTTCGCGATCGTCGGCTCGTTCCTCGTCCTCCGGCGGGCGGGCGGTCCGATCGGCTGGCTCCTGGGCACTGCCGGCGCGATCGTGCAACTGGTGTTCCTGTCGGAGGCATACGGGTCCGCTAGCCTCGAGGCAGGCGCAGCTTTGCCAGCGGGCGAGCTCGTGCTGTGGTTGGGATCCGCTATCCAGTGGGCGGCGTTCGCCTTGGTGATCTCCGCGATGGTCCGCTTCCCCGATGGCCGCCCCCCGGGCCGCGCGTTCGCCATCCTGCTGTGGACCGTCGTCGCCTTCCTCGCTGCTGCTGTTGTGACGTCCGCGCTCGCAGCCCAGCCTGTCGCCGCGCCGATGACGTACGCCGGCCCGCACGCCGGCGATCCGTCTCGGTCGATCCCGAATCCGCTCGCGCTACACGGACCGGTCGGCGATCTGATGCTGTTCGCGGCGTCCGCGATCAACATCCTGACCCCGCTGGCGCTGATCGCGCCGCTCGCGCTCGTGGTCCGGTTCCGGCGCAGCCGCGGTATTGAGCGACAGCAGCTCAAGTGGCTCACACATACCGCAGCCCTCGCCTTCGGACTGGCACTCATCGCGTTCGTGGCTCCCCCAGGGCCCGCCAGGGTCCTCGCCGATGCCACGTCTATCTTCGGCATCGGGCTGCTCCCGGTCGCGATCGGCATCGCCGTCACGCGCTATCGCCTGTACGACATCGACGTCCTGATCCGCCGGACCATCATCTACGCGGCGCTGTCCGCCGTCCTCATTGCCGCCTACCTCGTCGGCCTCGCACTTTTCCAAACGATCCTCGCTCCGATCACCTCGGGCAGCTCCGTCGCGGTGGCGATCTCGACGCTCGCCGTCGTCGCGCTGTTCCAGCCCATGCGCACGCGCATCCAGGCTGCTGTCGACCGGCGGTTCTATCGCTCGCAGTACGACGCCGAGCGCACGCTCGACGCGTTCAGCGTGGGGCTGCGCGACGAAGTCGATCTCGACGCCGTACGTGGCGGGCTGCTGGACGCCGTGCGCGAGACTGTGCAACCGGCGCACGCGAGCGTTTGGCTCCGCGAGACTGGATCATGAAACGATCGGCGGTCATTGCCTGGTCGCTGTGCACGATCGCCTTCGCCATCGCGGCCGTCGGTTGCGTTCTCCAAATCCT
This sequence comes from Candidatus Limnocylindria bacterium, assembly GCA_041493915.1. GTDB lineage: Bacteria > Chloroflexota > Limnocylindria > P2-11E > P2-11E > CF-39. The sequence continues at coordinate 3,663 of JBGPZT010000027.1, read as the reverse complement.
GTCCTGGAACGTCGTTCGGCCAAGCAGTCTGACTCCTCGCGGGTTCGCGCTCTTGCTTGCCTTCGCGTACGCGATCGTCGGCGCGGTCGTTGCCAGCCGCGCGCCGCGCAACGCTATCGGCTGGATCTTTGCGCTGGCTGGCGTCGCCGCCGCGACTCAGTACGTCGCTGAGCAGGTCGCGTACGTCGTCTGGGAGCAATCCGGTTCGCCGCTGCTCGCGCCAGCCGCGATGGTCACGCTTGTCGTCGGAGCGATCAACTCGCTCGCGACGGGAATTGGCTTGCTCTACCTCTTCCCGACGGGCCAGTTCCTAGATCGGCGCGATCGCGTCTTCGCGATCGTCGGCGTCGCCGCTTCCGTCATCTCGGTCGGCGCGATGCTCTTCGTGATCGAGGTCATTCCCGTGCCATTCGTCGGCATCCCGAACCCGCTGGTCCGGCCCGGCGCCGCCGCGTTCGCGGTCCCTGTCGCGATCTCCGCGATGCTCGCCGCCGTCGGCTCAATCCTCATGGGCGTGCGCGCGCTCAGGCGGCGGTTCAGCTGGTCGACGGGGATCGAGCGCCAGCAACTCAGGTGGTTCGTGTTCGTCTGGACCATTGCGGGCATGACGCTCGTGCTCGTGTATTTGGCGTTGGGCGTCTTCTTCGTGGTGAGCGGCGAGCAAGTTTTGGTCGAACCGCCGCTCGCCGTCCGGGTGCCGGTGTGGTTCAACATCCTGACGTTCGTACTCATCGCGCCCGCCGTCGGCGTTGCCGTCCTCCGTTATCGCCTTTACGACATCGATGTCCTAATCCGCAGGACCGTCGTCTACACGGCGCTGTCCACCGTCCTCATCGCCGCGTATCTCGTCGGTCTCGCATCATTCCAAGCGATCCTCGCTCCGATCACATCGGGCAGCGCTGTGGCGGTCGCGATCTCGACTCTTGCCGTCGTCACGTTGTTCCAGCCCATGCGGACGCGCATCCAGGCCGCGGTCGACCGGCGGTTCTACCGCTCGCGGTACGACGCCGAGCGCACGCTCGACGCGTTCAGCGTTCGGCTGCGCGATGAGGTCGACCTCGACGCCGTCCGCTCCGACCTCATCGACGCGGTCCAGCGCACGGTCCAGCCCGCGCACGCGTCGGTTTGGCTACGGGGCCGACCATGAGGCGGCTTGGAGCCCGCCTCCTCCTCGCGCTCGGGGCCTGGGCCGTTGCGGTCGTGCTCGCGGCGATCTCGCTCGTTCTGCTCGCCCTCGGTTCGTCGGGCCTCGCCTCGGAGGACTCGCCGCGTTGGCTCGTGGCGGTGCTGTATCTCGTGAACCTGCCGCTGCCGACCGTCGGCGCCCTCGTGACGATGCGGCGGCCGGGGAATCCGATCGGACCGTTCTTGCTCGTTGCGGGTGTATCGGTCTTCGCGTGGTTCAGCTCGTCGGCGTACGCCACCTATGCGTTGGCGATCCGGCCGGACCTGCCTGGTGGCTTGATCGCGCTCTGGGTTGCGGGATGGGCCCCCTTTCCGTATGCCGATGCCCTGCTTGTGTTCGTGCCGCTGCTCTACCCCGATGGTCGGTTCCTCTCGCGACGCTGGCGGCCCATTGGTTGGTCGGTCGGCGCCCTGGTGATCGCCCAGTTCGTCGGGGTCGCCTTCGGGCGACCGGTCCTCCAGTTCCAACCGGGCTTCGGCACAAGCGCTCCAAACCCGCTGGCTGTGGCCGGCCTCGCGCCGCTCGACGTCTTCGTCAACCAGACGGCGGGCGTCCCTCTAGCGTTCGCGTCCCTCGCGATCTCGTGGGCCGCCGTCGTGATTCGCTTCCGTCGTTCGCGTGGCATCGAACGCCAACAGATCAAGTGGTTCCTCTACGCGGTCGGCGTCGTGCTCCTCGCCTTCGCGATCCTCTTTCCGCTCGCGTTCGTCGGCGCCGTGATCGCCAACGAGGTCTTCTTCTTCACGTTCACGTTCTCGTTCATGCTCATCCCGCTTTCGATCGGGGTCGCGATCCTGCGCTATCGGCTGTACGACATCGACCACCTGATCAATCGCACCCTTGTCTACGGCGTCACGACCGGCACGATCGGGCTCACATTCTTCCTTGGCGTCGTCGTCCTCCCGGCGCTGCTGCGGCCGCTCATCAGCGGCTCCGAGGTCGCCGTCGCTGTGTCGACGCTGGTCGGCTTCGCGCTGTTCCAGCCGCTCCGTGCGCGGGTCCAGCATGCGGTCGACCGCCGGTTCTACCGCTCGCGCTATGACGCCGCGCGCACACTCGACGAGTTCGGTGTGCGCCTCCGCGATGAGGTCGCGCTCGACGCGGTGCGCGCTGATCTCCTGGACGCCGTGCGTGAGACAGTGCAGCCGACCCACGCGAGCGTCTGGCTCCGGGAGCACGTGCGATGAGGATCTCGTTGAGGCGATCACTGCGCCTCCTTGCGTTCGTCCCGACGATCATCGCTATCGGTTCGGTCGTGATCGACTTCGCGCTGCTCGAGTTCTTCGGCGCGGACCTCCTGCTCGTGTTGAGCCTGCTGGTCTATGTCGGCGTCGGAGTGCTGCTCGTTCTGAGACTTCCGCGCCAGCCTGTCGGCTGGCTCCTACTGGGGGCGGGGACGCTCCTCCAGCTTGCCACGGCGGCCAGCGCGTACGCGTGGGCAGCGTTCATTCGCGCGCCGGGCACGCTGCCACTCGGTGAGGTCGCGTTGCTCATCGCATTCGCCTGGATCCCCGCACTCGGGTGCCTGTTCCTGGCCATCATGCTGTTCCCGACCGGCCGGCCGCCATCTCGACGCTGGTACCTGCCTGCCGCACTGTTGGTGCTGGCGACCGCCTGGATGATGGTGGGGGCGTTGTTCACAGAGCGGGCCTTCCCGGTCCCGCAAACCTTTACTGGCGGTCCGGGCGCCACACCCGTCACCGTGACGAATCCGATCGCGGTCGATGGAACGCTCGCGACGTTGCTCGGGTACGCGTACTCGCTTCCACTGACCTTCGTCGTGTACCTAATTCCGTTGGCCGCGGTCTTGGCGCGGTTTCGCACCGCCGCCGGGACTGAGCGGCAGCAGCTCAAATGGTTCGCATACGCCTCTTCGATCCTGATGTTGTTCATCGTTGCCACGGTCTTCGGGATTTTCTCGTATCTCGCCGGACTTGGACCGGCGGTGATCATCATTCTCATTGACCTCATTCCGATCTCGGTCGCGATCGCCATCCTCCGCTACCGCCTGTACGACATCGACCTGCTCATCAACCGGACGCTCGTGTACGGCGTCACGACCGGCGCGATCGGTCTCACGTTCTTCAGCGGCATCGTCGTCCTCCAGGCGCTGCTGCGACCGTTCACCAGTGGCTCCGAGGTCGCCGTCGCGGTCTCGACGCTGGTCTGCTTCGCGCTGTTCCAACCCCTTCGCTCGCGTGTCCAGGACGCGGTCGATCGCCGCTTCTACCGCGCGCGGTACGACGCCGCGCGCACGCTCGACGAGTTCAGCGTGCGGCTGCGCGATGAGGTTGACCTCGACGCGGTGGGGGTCGAGCTACTCGATGCCGTCGGCATAGCGCTCAGCCCGACCCACGCGAGCGTGTGGCTACGGGAGACATCGCGATGACGGTGACGTTGAGGCCGTCACTGAGCCTCTTTGCGATCGTCCCGACGATCGTCGCTATCGGTTCGGTCGTCATCGACCTCGTGCTGCT
>JBGPZT010000031.1:0-19236 GCA_041493915.1 Candidatus Limnocylindria bacterium | reverse complement strand
TGAAGGGCAAGGGACAGGGCGCGACCGTCATCCTCGTGCGCAAGTCGGGCGGCGTTCTGTTCAGCGGCGATCTCGATCTCGCGAGCGAGGGCGCGAAGGAGCTCATCCCGCTCGACTTCTCATCGGTACTGTCGTCGAAACGCGCGCCGATCTGGAACGCCGGCCGCGACGTGCTCCTTCAGCTGCAACAGGAGCTCCCGAGGCCGCGCAAGCTGTTCGGCATCCTCCTGCCACCGCCCTGGGATCGCGCCTACAAGGGCCGCCTCGAGGACAAGATGTACCACCACGACATCATCGTTCCGAAGGAAGACACCGCCGCGCGCGAAGCGGCGATGGGCCCCGCGACGCTGGTCGTCGCGAGCGCGACACGCGAGCTGCTCGAGATCGCGAGGCGGCCACTGCCCGATCGCGGCGCGATCGACGGTGACGGGGCGGTCGCGCCCCCCGATCCACCGGCGCTGCCCGCACGGTCACCGGGGCCCCGCCCGCGGCCAAAGCCCTTCGCCGAGGATTGGCGGGCCACGTCGACCGAGCGGCCCCCGACCACGCTCGCGAACCCCGCCGCCGACATCGTTCCGGCCGCCGCCGGCTTCAAGCCACGCCCGCTCGGCGATCGCTTCCGTCACGTCCCGATCGAGGACCTGGTCGGCTCGCCCTACGTCGACTACGTGTGGGGCGGCATCGATCTCTCACCGGACGGCGCCGAGGTCGCGTTCGCGTGGAACAAGAGCGGGACCTTCGAGATCTACAGCGCGCCCATCGAGCGCGAGCGGATCTACCAGCTCACCGACGCGAAAGAGCGGTCGGTGTCGCCGCGCTGGTCCCGCGACGCGAAGCAGCTGGCGTTCCTTCGCGACCTCGGGGGCAACGAGTGCTTCGACATCTGGCTCGTCGACCGGGACGGCGAGACGGAGCGCAACCTCACGAACGAGCCGGCGGTCATGCATCGGGAGATCGCATGGTCGCCCGACGGGGGGCGCATCGCGTACGTCGCGAACGCCGGCGGCAAGGCCTTTGCCGTGCATGTCATCGACGTCGCGACGGGCAAGAAACGCGCGCTCACCGACGGCCAGTTCGATGACGCGCAGCCGCGTTGGTCGCCTGATGGAAGACGGCTGCTCTTCTCGTCGCGGCGCGAGACGGTCCGCACGAACAGCGATCTCTACGTCATCTCGGCCGACGGCGGCACGCCGACGAAGCTCGAGACGCGCGACGGCGACGGGGAATCTGCGGAGGGCGACTGGTCCGGCGACGGTTCGCGCATCGCCTTCACGACGAACACGCGACGACGCTACGAGGTCGCGGTCGCCACGCTCGAGGGCGACGAGGTGACGCGCGTCGAGCCCCTCACGAAGAGCATCTTCGACGAGACGGCACCGTCGTGGCGGCCAGATGGCCGCGCGGTCCTCTATCTGCACAACGAGGAGTCGGAGGTGTCGATCCGACGAGGGTTCGTCGTCTCGCACGCCGACCACGCGGTCGCCGACCGACCGGGCGTCCACCACTCCGTCCGCGTCGGCCCCGACGGCGATCTCGTGGCCTATCTCTTCAGCGGCGCTCGCGAGCCGTGGGACGTGTACGTCACTCGCGAGCGCATGACCGCGCCGCGTCGACTCACGCGCTCGCTGCCGGCGACCATCGACCCCGCGACGCTCGTCGAGCCGATCCACGTCCGCTATCCCGGCGCCATGGGCAGCGACATCCCCGCGCTCCTGTACATCCCGCACGCCGAGGCCGTCCGCGGCGACGGAGCGCCGCCGGCGATCGTCCACGTTCACGGCGGACCGACGAGCCAGCATCACCGGTGGTGGGATCGTGCGAGCCAGTGGTTCGCCAACAACGGCTACGTCGTGCTCGCGCCGAACATCCGCGGCTCGACAGGCTACGGCCGCGAGTTCCAGGAAGGGAATCGGCACGACTGGGGCGGCAAGGATCTCGAGGACGTGGTGAAGGGCCTCGACTGGCTCGCGAAGCAGCGCATCGCCGACCCGAAGCGCGTCGGCATCTACGGCGGCAGCTACGGTGGATACCTGACGCTGATGTCGCTCGCCATGTACCCCGACCGCTGGGCGGCCGGCGTCTCGGTCGTGGGCGTCGTGTCATGGAAGACGATGTACGACACGACGCGCGGCGACCTGCGCGAATACCTCGTGCGCGAGTTCGGCGATCCCACACGCGATGCGGAGCGCTACCGCGATCGGTCCCCGCTCACGCACGTCTCGAAGATCGAAGCGCCGCTGATGATCCTTCAGGGCGAGAACGACCCGCGCGTGCCGCTCTCGGAAGCGGAGCAGGTCGTGGCCGCGCTGCGCTCGGCGGGCAAGATGCACGAGTACTACGTGTACAAGGGCGAGGGACACGGCTTTCGCACACGGGAGAACATGATCGACTCGGTCCGGCGCGCGGGCGAGTGGTTCGACCGCTACCTGCTGCGTGCCTGATGCGGTCGTCGTCGGGGCCGGTCCCAACGGCCTCGCCGCGGCCATCCAGATCGCGCGCGCCGGCCACTCGGTCGCGGTGTACGAGGCGAACGACGAGATCGGCGGAGGCGCGCGCTCCGCGGAGCTGACGCTCCCCGGATTCGTGCACGACGTCTGCTCCGCGATCCAGCCGCTCGCGGTGATGTCGCCGTTCCTGCGCGGGCTGCCCCTCGGAAAGCACGGCCTCGATTGGATCCAGCCAGACGCGCCGCTCGCGCATCCGCTCGACGACGGCACCGCCGTGATGCTCGAGCGTTCGGTCGACGCGACCGCCGCGCGGCTCGGCGCCGACGGCGATGCCTATCGAGGGCTGCTCTCTCCGTTCGTCTCGCGGTGGGATCAGCTCGCGAGCGAGGTGCTGCGGCCGGTGACGCACCTGCCGCGCCACCCTCTGCTCCTCGCGCGCTTCGGCCTCCACGCGATGCGCTCGGCGCGCGGCCTCGCGTCCTCGTTCCACGGCGAGGCGGCGCGCGCGCTCGTTGCGGGGTGCGCGGCGCACTCCTTTCTGCCGCTCGAGCACCCGTTCACGGCCGCGTTCGCGCTCATGTTCCTCATCACCGGCAACGCCGTGGGCTGGCCGCTCCCGCGCGGCGGATCGCGCCGCATCGCCTCGGCGCTCGCGTCGTACCTGCACGAGCTGGGCGGCACGATCACGACCGGTCATCTGGTGCAGCAGCTCTCCGATGTGCCGACGGCGCGGGCCTACGTCTTCGACACGTCGCCGTGGCATCTCGAGAGCATCGCGGCCGACCGGTTGCCCGCCGGTTATCGGCATGCGCTCCGTCGCTACCGCCGCGGCCCCGGCGTGTTCAAGATCGACTACGCGCTCGACGGACCCGTTCCGTGGCGCGCGGCCGACTGCCTCCGCGCCGGCACGGTCCATCTCGGTGGCACGTTCGAGGACATCGCGGCGTCGGAGGCCGCGGTGTGGCGCGGCCAGCATCCGGAGCGGCCGTTCGTCCTGGTCGCGCAGCAGAGCCTCTTCGATCCCTCGCGCGCGCCGTCGGGCAAGCACACGCTCTGGGCGTACTGCCACGTGCCGAACGGCTCGACCGAGGACATGACCGAGCGCGTCGAAGCGCAGCTCGAGCGATTCGCGCCGGGCTTCCGCGAGCGCGTCCTCGCGCGCAGCGTCATGAACACGCGCGACGTCGAGCACCGCAACGCGAACAACGCCGGCGGCGACATCTCCTGCGGGTCGCACTCCGGGCTGCAGCTCCTCATGCGACCGATGATCCGGATCGACCCGTACGCGACCCCGGCGCGCGACATCTACCTCTGCTCGTCCGCGACGCCGCCCGGCGGCGGTGTGCACGGAATGTGCGGATACAACGCCGCGCGGAGCGTCATCGCGCGCAGCCTCGGCTAGACCCGGACGGTCATGTTCTCCGCGGCGACGCGTAGCGCTGTCGCGCTGAGACGCTCGGCGATCGCTTTCGCCTCATCGCACTCCGCCTGCGCCTGCTCTTCGCGACCCGGCACGTCGTGCAGCGCGCGCGCGAGGTCGGCGAGCGCGACAGCGCGCTCGTAATCGAGCTTGAGCGTCGCGAACGCCTGCACCGCGTCGAACAGGAGCTTCGCCGCCTTGATGTGCTCGCCCGCGTGGTAGGCGCGGATCGCCTCCGCGTGTGTGAGGAGCGCGCGGCCCCGCGCGTGCCCGGTCCGCTCGACCACCGCCGCGACGCGGTCCTCGAAGGCCTCGTCGGGGATACGCCAACGCGCGGCCGCGAGGACGAGAAGGGGTCCGATCAGCGTGAGGTCCACGATCGACTTCGGCTGGCCCGCGCTGCGGACCGCGTGGTATGCGCTCTCGCTCTCGCGCAAACCGTAGTACGCCGCGAGGAAGTCCGCGAGGGCGATCTCGGCCGGCGACGCCTCCTGCTCGATCAGCAGATCGCGATACATCTTCTCGTCGGGTGAGGCCATCGCGGCCGCCGCGCCGATCGCGACGCCCAGCGTCGACGGCCACTTCGTCGGCGTCGCAAATCGCTCGCGGCGCGTGGCAGCGACGATCGTCCCCGGAAAGTCGCCGGCGAGGAGATGCGCGAGGGTCTCGGTCCGGAGCGCCTGCGCGCCAAGCCGCGGCTTCTCCGTCTCGATCGCGACCTCGCGCGCGCTCGCCGCATGGTCCATCCCCTCGTGCATGTCGCCGAGCGACAGCGCGCAGATCGCGACCATCGTGTGCGCGTCGATGAGCTCGTCGCTGTCCTGCAGCGATCGAGCGATGGGCAGCCGCCTTTGGTTCGCCAGATACGCCTCGCGGAAATTGCCCAACTCGCGATAGGCGTAGCCGACCGCGTCGAGGCAGAGCGAGCGCTCGCGAAGCAGGCCAAGCTCCTCGGCGATCGCGAGCGCCTCCTTCGCGGTCGCGAGTGACGCCTCCCAGTCGGCGTCGGTCACCTTCGGACCCCGGCGCGGCATGAACGACTTCGCGGCGAGGAGCAGGACACGCTCGCGCGACTCGGCGGTCCCGACGATCGCGAGGCCGCGCTCGATGAGGCCCTCGAGATCCGGATGTTTCGCGTCCCAGCGCGTGCAGAGCTCGGCCATGTGCGCCAGGAGGACCGCGACCTCGCCGCTCTTCGGATCGCGGGTTTCCAACAGCCCCAGCGCTCGCTCGTATGCGGAAAGCGCGGCGTCGTTCTCGCCGCGATAGCGGCGCACGCGCGCGATGAGATAGAGGGCCTCGACCGCAGCGTCGATCCGCTGGATCTTCTCGTACAGCTCGAGCGCCTGCTCGGCGAAGCGCAGCGCCTCGATGTAGGCGTGGATGGCGGTCGCGCGCTGCGCGGACTTCCAGGAGTACTCCGCCGCCTTCTCCGGCACGTCGCCGATGAGGTAGTGGTGCGCGAGGGCGGGATAGAACTCCTTCAGGTCGTCGCCGAGCACCGCCTCGTACGCGGCGGCCACGCGGCGGTGCAGCTCGACGCGCCGTCGCACGAGCAGCGTGTTGTAGGCGACTTCCTGGACGATCGCGTGCTTGAATCGGTAGCGCCCTTCGCGCCGTTCACCCGGCGCTGCCTCGAGCACCAGGTCGGCGGCGATGAGCTGGTCAACCGCGGCAGCGATGCGGTCGCCGCCCGCCTCTCGCAGCACCCGGTCCCCGAAGCGCTGTCCGATGACCGCCGCGAGCTGGATGCATTCGCGAGCCGTCGGCGGCAGCCGGTCGATGCGCGAGGCAACGACCGCGTGCAGCGTGGCCGGCACTTCGAGCGCGGCTACACGCTCGCGCACATGCCACTCGCCCGTCTCGTCCTTCTCAGCGGCCCCCGACTCGACGAGCGACCGTAGCGATTCCTCGATGAAGAACGGATTTCCGCCCGCGCGTGCCACGATCCGATCGCGCAGCTCGTCGGGTATCCAGTCGAGCGTCGCTTCGACGATGCGTGCCGCTTCTTCGTCGGAGAGCGGCTCGAGCACCAGCTGGCTGAAGTTCGTACGGGAAGGCTTCGGCTCCGGCGAGCCCGGTCCGAGGCGTTGCGCGAGAAGGAACAGGATCGGCACGCGCGACGCGCGCGAGGTCAGGAACCACAGCAGGTCCAGCGACGCCGCGTCGGCGTAGTGCAGGTCCTCGAGGACGTAGAGCAGGGGATGCTGACGCGCGAGCGCGGCGATGACGTCGTACACGACGATGTACATGGCGCGCTTCCACTCCTCCGAATCGCTGGCGGGCTCGCTCACGCCGGGGAGATGGAGGAACTGCGCGAGCATCGGCGCGACCGTCGGGAGCGGATTCGCGAAGCCCAGACCCTGGAGCTTCTCGCTGACGCGCGTGACGCCATCCGGGTCGGACGGTTGCAGATCCAGCGCGACGAGGATCGGCTCGCTGAAACCCGCGTAGCTGCGCTGGTTCACGCGCGAGAACGTCCAGCGCATGACGCGCGGTGCGTCGGCGGCCTTCGCACCGTCCTCGGCCGCGGTGGCGAGGCCGATGAACTCCGAAACGAGCCGGCTCTTGCCGATGCCAGGCTCGCCGGCGATCAGCACCAGCTCGGTCCGGCCGAGGCGCGCGGACTGGTACGCGAGGTCGAGTCGGGAGAGCTCCATCCAGCGACCGACGAGTGGCGCGGTGATCTCGATGCTCGGCCGCACGTCGGTGCGCTCGCCGATGAGCGCGTACGCGAGCACCGGCTTGTCCTTGCCCTTCAGCTCGATCGGGCCGACTTCGCGGAAGCTGAACTCGCGGTTGGTCAGACGGAACGTGGTCTGTGTCACGTAGATCTCGCCCGGTCCGGCGGAGGACTGCAGCCGCGACGCGATGTTCACGGTGTCGCCCATCACGCCGTACTCCGCGACGCTGCGGACCGCACCGGCGACGACCATGCCGGTATGGATGCCGATGCGCAGTCCGAACTCGACGCCCCGCTGCTTCTTGACCCGCGCCGCGTGGTCCGCGAACACGCGCTGCATTGCCAGCGCGGTGCGGAGGGCCCGCTGCGGGTCGTCCTCGTGCGCCACGGGCGCGCCGAAGACGACGAAGATGGCGTCGCCGATGAACTTCTCGATGGTGCCGTCGTGTCGCACGGCTTCCTCGGCGAGGTCTTCGAAGATGCCCGAGACCAGTACCTGCAGCTCCTCCGGATCCATCTGGTCGGCGAGCTCGGTGAATCCGGCGAAGTCCGCGAAGAGCACCGTCACGAGGCGGCGCTCCTGGGGCTGCTGGTCTAGCACTTGTGCGACCGGAGTTGGTGCTCGTTCAACAGCGGTGGTCCTTCCTCCGGTGCCCGGATGACGCGCTCGATGTAGATCAGCTCGAACGAGTCGAGCGGCACCTGCCCCGGCCGCAGGTGGAGGTTACGTTCGCGGCAGAAGTACTGCGCGTATTCGAGACGATAGTCCCCGTAACCCGCGTCTGCGATGCGCTCGTTCACCTTGGCCCAGCGCGTGTAGAGCGGGTCACTGTATCGCTCGCTACGGTCGTCGGCGGGACCGCCGGTATACAGATCGAACGTCGTGCCGTCGAGCAGACGCGCGGGTCCGAGCAGCCAGCCATCGGCGCGCGCCGGGTCCGGCGAGAACATGTCCCAGCGCTGATCCAGGGACAGGAAGCGCACCAGGCCCGCGGGATCGCCGGTCGGCCGGAGCACGTCGAGCTGCCACGGGACCGCAGTGGTGAACACGAACAGGGCGAAGACGACCAGGGCGAGGGCTGTGAAAGGCCGGAGCAGCTCACTCGATCGTGTCGAGCCAGCCGCTGTCATTGGCAGGCGGCCGGCGGCGAACGCGACGAAACGCCCCCACCATCGGAGCGCGGTCCGTGAGAGACGCGTCCGGAGCGCGCGCTGCGCTCGATCGACGAACGCCCGGAGCCATGTCGGTGGCAGGAACAGCACCAGCGTCGACAGCATGATCACCGGGAAGTTGCCGACGTTCATCAGCGTGAGGATCCCGAAGTGCAGTCCGCCCGCGGCGACGACGGCGATGATCCGCGTCACACGCAACGGGATCATCGCGAGAGGCAGGAAGCCGAGCTCGACCGCGATGGTGGACCAGCTGATGAGCTTTACCAGGACCGGCTGCAGCGCGATCGGGCGCGCCCACCAGCGTCCGAAGGTGTGCTCGAGCTGGAGGGCGTAGTACGCCGCGGTGCCGTTGACCCACAGCGAGCCGCCGAGCTTTTCGATCCCGGTCGCGAGATAGATCCAGGCGACCTGCAACTCGAGGATGCGGACCGGCAAGGCCCACCCTCGGCCCGTCCGCGGCTGCGGGCGCCGGAGCGCGTCGATCGAGTAGAGGTCGCCCGCGTTCGTGAACATCAGCCACAGCGGCATGAAGCGGAAGACGAGGTCGCTGCCGTCGAGGATCAATGGGTTGCGCCACTGGAAGCTCACGATGAGGACGAAGGCGAGGAAGCTCGCGAGCCGAGTCCGCCATCCGACGGTGAGCGCCAGCGCTACGGCGCACGAGAAAGCCCAGATCAGCGCGACCTGCCACCACTCGCCCACGAGGTTCAGGAGTGACAGCCGGTCGGGATAGAACGCGAGAAGCTGTCGTCGGGAGAGGATGCCGTCGTCCGTGAAGAAGGCCGTCAGATTCGGGTAGAGCTGCCAGAACCAGTTGAAGAGCTGAAGCCCAAAGAGGATCCGGAATAACGCGACCGGCGCGATGTCCGCCTCACCCAGCCAGAACGACCGCAGCCGACCCATGGAATCAGTGTGAGATCTGGCGGGTGGCGATGCCTACCGACCGGTAGGTAGACTCGCAAAGTGCCGCAGCCGAAGCGCCGGCCGACCGGGTCAACGCGGGAGCGCGTGCTCCAGGCGGCCGACCGTCTCTGGGGTGAGCGCGGCGTGCGAGGAGCGTCGCTCGACGACATCGCGCGCGAGGCCGCCGTCACGAAGCCCACGGTCTACTACTACTTCACCGACAAGAGCGCCCTCTTCACGGCCGTCGTGTGCAGCGTCCTGGAGGAGCACGGCGGCGCGCTGAAGACGGCGGCCCGGCGCGGCGGCCGCGCCCGTGACCGGCTGATCTCAGCGCTCGCCTATCTGATCGGGGCGCGCTGCAGCGCCCCGCGTCTGCTGCGTGACGGCGGCGTCACGCTGACGGTCGACCAGAACAGCCAGGCTCGGAGTGCCTTCTTCCGACACTTCTTCGCGCCGCTCCAGCAGATCCTTGATGACGGCGTCGATGCCGGAGAGCTCCGCCAGATGGACACCGCCTTCGCGGCACAGGCCCTGCTCAACCTGCTTGACCCTTGGACGGGGCGCGATCCGCTACCGGGTGGCCGCGAGCCACAGCAGCTGGCCGCCGACATCGTCGGCCTGATCGTCGACGGGATCGGCGTCTAGACCTGGCTTACTTACCGGTAGGTAGGTAGAGCCGCCGTCTTGCCGGAACCCACCCAGTCCCGGATGCGCTCGACGGCGAGGTTCAGGTTCTCCAGCGAGTTCGCATACGAGAGGCGGAGATGCCCTTCGCCGACGAGGCCGAACGCGGTGCCCGCGAGCGCGGCGACACCGGCCTCATTCAGCACCCGGTTCGCGACGGTCGCGGCGTCACCGCGTCCGAGTCCCTGGATGTTGGGGAACACGTAGAACGCGCCGTGCGGCAGCCGGCAGGTGATTCCCTCGATGCGGTTCAGTCCGGCGACGATCGCATCGCGGCGGCGGCGGAACTCCGCGAGCATCACATCGACCTCCGCGGGGCGCTGCGAGATCGCGACGACTCCGGCGCGCTGGGTGAAGGTCGCGGTGCACGACACCGAGTTCGTCACGAGCTTCGCGACCTGATCCACGAGTGACTTCGGGAACGCGCCGTAGCCGAGGCGCCAGCCGGTCATCGCGAAGGTCTTGCTGAAGCCGTCGAGCAGGATGGTGCGCTCGGCCATTCCCTCCTCCGCGACGATCGAACGATGCTCGCCCTCGTAGATGATCTCGGCGTAGATCTCGTCCGACAGCACCCAGAGGTCGTGCTCGCGGGCGATCTTCGCGATCTCGCGGATCGCGGCCGGCGACAGGACTCCGCCCGTCGGATTGTGCGGACTGTTGAGGATGAGCAGCTTCGTACGCGGCGTGATGAGCCGGCGCAGCTCGTCGAGGTCCGGGACGTAGTCGTTCTCTTCGCGCAGCGCGAGCGGGACGCCCCTCGCGCCGGAGAACGAGATCATCGACGCGTAGATCGGAAATCCTGGATCGGGGTAGATGGCCTCATCGCCCGACTCGAGGAGCGCGAGGATCGCGAAGAACATGATCGGCTTCGCGCCGGGCGTGACGATGACCTGCCCCGGCTCGACGGCGAGGCCGCGAGCACGGTTCAGATAATTCGCGATCGCCTCGCGAAGTTCGGGGATGCCCGCCGACGGCGTGTAGTGCGTCTCGCCCCGCTCGATCGACGCGACACCGGCTGCGACGACGGATCGCGGCGAGTCGAAGTCCGGCTCGCCGATCTCGAGGTGGATGATGTTCCGCCCCTTGGCTTCGAGGGCCTTCGCGCGAGCGAGGACCTCGAAAGCTGTCTCGGTGCCGAGCCGCCCCATCCGGAGCGCGAGCGGGCGCATGACGGCGAGTTTAGACCTTGCCCTCAACGCAGGCGCATCCCACCGGGCCGACGAGCGCCGCGTGTTGCGTGCCGGCGGGGAGCAGCATGCGATCGCCTGGCCGCAGGGTCAGCGTGCGTCCATCGACGAGGATGAAATCGATCGAGCCATGCGTGCAGTAGAGCAGCTTGTGGTACGCGTGAGCGTGTTGCTCGTAGCGGTCATCCGGTCCGTTCGACCATCCATACACGTCGCGGGCCTCGGCGCGCAGACGCCTCTCGATCTCCCTCGCATCCGGCGGTGCGCCGCTGTGCTTGTCGAGCTGCACATCCACGCGTCGACGATACGGGACTGCCGCGATACTCAGCACGTGCGCGTCGGAGTCGTCTTCCCGCAGCTCGAGATCGGCACCGATCCGGAGAAGATCCGCGCGTACGCGCAAGCGGTGGAGGATCTCGGGTACGCGCATCTCGTCGCCTTCGACCACGTGCTCGGCGCCGACATATCGACGCGGCCCGAGTGGCGCGGCCCGTACAACGCGAAGTCGATGTTCCACGAAGTCTTCGTGCTGTTCGGCTTCCTCGCGGCCTGCACCACGCGGCTGGAGCTCGCGCCCGCGGTGATCATCTTGCCGCAGCGGCAGACCGCCCTCGTCGCGAAGCAGGCAGCGGAGGTCGACGTCCTCACCAAGGGACGGACGCGGCTCGGCGTGGGCCTCGGCTGGAACGACGTCGAGTACGTCGCGCTCGGCGAGAAGTTCCGCGACCGCGCCCGTCGCATCGAGGAGCAGATCGAGGTGTTGCGACTTCTCTTCACCAAGGAGGTCGTGGATTACACCGGCCGTTGGCATCGGATCGATCGCGCTGGCCTGGACCCTCTGCCGGTGCAGCGGCCGATCCCGATCTGGATGGGAGGCAGCGCCGACCCCGCGATGCGGCGTATCGCGCGGATCGCGGACGGCTGGTTCACGCAGCTGCAGCCCGACGAGGCGGGTCGCGAGCGGCTCGCCGCGTTCCACTCGTACCTGCGCGACGCCGGCCGTGATCCGGCGACATTCCCGATCGAGGGCCGCGTGGCGGCCGCGAAACGCACGCCTGATGACTGGGCAACCGTCGCGCAGGGATTCGCCGACATGGGCGCGAGCCATCTCGAGTTCAGCACGATGGGCGCGGGCTGCGCGACAGTCGACGATCACATCGCGCTGATCAGGCGCTTTCGCGAGACGGCGCCGGTCTTCGCGACTAAGGCTTCGTGATGCTGACCGGCACGCCGATGCCGCTGACACGGACCAGCGCCCCGCCCGCGAGCGGCCGCGCGTAGAGGCCGCCGCTCGTCGCGACGTAGAACCACGCGCCATCGGGCGACCAGCCGGCGAAGCGACCGTCCACCTCCGCGAGGACGGCACCGGTCGCCGGGTCACGGACGGTCGCGACGGGCTTCGACTCCTGCGGGGAGCCCGGGATGCCCAGCCCGCCCGCCGTGTTCGTGTAGCCGATGAGCGGGCGCGCCGGCGACCATGCCTCATCGGCGATGCGGTCGCCGAGGACGTACTGCGTCGCCGCGCCGTCCGATGCCCGGAGCAGGACGAGGAAGGGCGTCGCGTTCGTGCCGAGGAACGTGACACGGACCGCGGCGAACGCGCCGTCCGCCGCCGCGGTGATGTTGCTCACCGAGGTGATGCCCTTCGTCGGCGACGGCGCCAGCGCGCGGACATCGCCGATGATGCGCGCCACCGTGGTCACGGTGCGCTTCTGCGTGCCGGTCCACAGCTCGATGGCCTGCTCGTCGCGCGCGCGGTCGTTGGCGCGGATCGTCCCGTTGGTGAGGACGAACAGTCCGGGCTTCGTCCATGCGACCTCGCGGCCGGGGATCGCCTGGCCGGGTGCGCCGTCCGCGGTCATCACGCGGACCGTCAGCTCGCTCTGCAGGATGGACGGGTCCTGCGACGACGCGGGCAGCGCCACCGCCGCGATCTGCGATCCGTCCGGGGACCACGCGACGGCGGGCGCGACGGATGAGAGCGCGGTCAGGCGCGTCACCTTTCCGCCGCGGTCGATCGCCACGGGGATGAGCTGCAGCGCCGACGCTCCGGTGCCGAGGCTCTCCACGGTGAGGATGCGGTCTCCGGTGGGCGACCACTGCGGGAGCGGGATGATGAACCGACGCTGGGTCTGCGCGTTGCTCGCGCCAGTGCGTAGGACCGACGCCACGCCGTCGGGGCCCATCGTCCAGACGTTGCCGCCGAGCGCGAAGACGTAGCGCACCGCGGGCGCGTCCGCGCGCGGTGTGGCGGCTGCCCTCGCGAGCGGGACGCTCCGCGGGAACCAGACGTCGCCGGAATCGATGGATCCGAGGAGCAGGATCGCGTTCGGCGCGAGACCGGTGGGCGAGATGTCGACGCGGACCACCGTCGTGCCGGCGAAGCCGATCGCGTAACGCTTGTCGGGCGAGACCGCGATGCGTTCGATGAGTCCTGCGTTCGAGGGCAGCAGGATCGGGATCGAGCCGATGACGAGCTGCGCCGGGTTCGTGCCGCGGTGATACAGGTATCCGGTCGGCCACGTACCGTCGAGACGCAGGCTGTCCTGGTCCGGCGGGGCGACCTCGCGGCGGACCTCCGTGCCGTCCGCGGTCATGCTCCACACGTTCGCCGCCGCGGCGAACACGAACGTCTCGGTGGCGCCCGCGAACTGCGTGACGCGCCCGGCTAGGAAATGGATCCGGCCATCGCTCCCGATGACGGGCGACGACGCTTGAAGGCCGGTGAGCGGGCGGAACTGATTGGTCCCCGTGGCGCGCACCGCCGAGATCACGCCGCCTGTCGTCTGCACGAGCAGCTCGTCCTCGTCGAGCCAGTCGCCCGCGATCGCGTCCTCGACGGTCGTGATGCGTGTCCACGTACCGTTCGTCGCGGCGATGTAGACGTCGCTCTGGCTGCCGGTCTGACGCTGCACGGTCGCCGCGATCCGCGCGCCGCTCGGCGAGAACCGGTGATCGACGATGCGGTAGCTGTCAGCCCGTAGCTCCGGCGCGAGCGTGTACGACGTCGTGGCTCCGTCGACGCGCACGACGACGAGGCGGATGCCGCCCTCGACGTACGCGATGGAGTTGCCGTCGACGGACCACCTCGTCTTCGCGATCGAGTTGGGCGTGTCCGTCTTCGCGACCGAGCGGCGCCGGGAGTTGTCGACGTTCGCCACCCAGAGCAGGTGGTCACCGTTCGGCTCGGCGCGCCAGTAGGCCAGCCGTCCCGTCGCCGAGAGATCCGTGACGGCCGGTCGCGAGGCGCTGGCGGCCGCTGACGGAGAGGCCGAGGCGGCCACGGTGGGCTCGGCCGGCCCGCCCGTGGTCGAGACGACGATCGCGACGACCGAGGCGACAACGACCAGCGCGGCGACCAGGGCATACGGCAGGAGCCCGCGCAGTTGCCGCACGTCCCTAATACTCCACCCTATGCCCGATCCGTTGGAAGCCGCCAAGACATTCATGGACGCGCTCGAAGCGCGAGACCCAGAGCGTGCCGCGGCGGTCTGCGCCGAAAACGTGCAGATCGAGCTGCCCGGCGGCGATAACCAGCTCGAAGGTCGCGACGGTGCACGCCGCCTCGTCCGCATCGCTCCGCCGTTCATCCGGCGCATCCGCGAGCAGCAGATCGACGGGACGACCGTGATCCTGCGCGGTCTCACACGCGCACCGGGCCACTTCGCGAACTACACGACCTGGACCTTCGAGACCGATGGCCAGCTCATCACTCACGTGACTTTCGCCTGGCGTCCCGCTAACTAGCGCCTTACTGCGGCGTGGGCGAAGCCCACACGCCAAGCAGATGAGCGCAGCGAGGCTGCGCGATTACGTCTCCACGTATCTGAAGCTGCGCGGCGTCTTCGCGAGGCCGAAGTCCGCCAGAGGCCGTGCCTTTCGGTAGCGACGTGGCTTGGTCACCGGCAGCGTCCACCCCTTGGCGGTGCGGCCCGCGCGCTCGCCGAGCACGCACTCGCCGACCACCGTTCCGGTGCCGACCACCGCGAGATAGGCGCGTGCCGGCAGTCGCGTCGGCGGCAGCATGCGGTGATCCGCGGTGCGCTTTCCGTCGAGCAGCGCGTCGGCGTTCTCCTGGGACACCGCGAGAACGATCGCGTCCACTTTTCCCTCCCGGTCCGTCAAGAGCGAGATCGGACCGGGCTTGCTTATCGGCGGACGGCGACCTCGGCGACGCGCTCGAGCGCGGTCGTGAGCACGTCGACCTCACGGTCGGTCAGGTGATCGGCGAAGTTGCGGGCGATCGAGCGGAAGTGCTCGGGCGCGGAACGGCGCAGCACGCGACGGCCACTGTCGGTCAACACGATGAGCTGACCGCGCGCGTCGTGCGGGCACGGGCGCCGCTCGATGAGGCGCTGCGATTCGAGTCGGTCGATCGCCCTGGTGAGGCCGCTCTTCGTCAGCGCTGCCCGCTCCGCGAGATCCGTCGGCCGGATCCCGTCGGGCGGTCCCTCGCTCAGCGTCGCGAGGATGTGATGCTCGGAGAACGGCGGTCGCCCGGTCGTCTCCGCATCGCGGTCCATCGCGCGTGTCGAAGCCAGCCCGGCCCGCATGAAAGCGAGCCAGGCGCGAAGCTCTCGCGGCGCGAGCTTCCGCTTCGACCGGATTCTGGGAATAGGTTGCGCAGTCAACGAGTTGATTGTATCATCAACTAATAGCGCTCAGGGAGCGCCAAGAGAAGAGGCACTTCACATGGTCTGGTACATCGACCCATCCCACACGCAGGCGACGTTCTCCGTCAAACACATGATGTTCAGCACGGTCCGCGGCCGGCTCGGCAAGGTCCGCGGCGAGATCGAGCTCGATCCGGAGAACCCGCATCGCGCCAGCTTCGAGATCGGCGCTGACGTGACCGCGATCGATACCGGCGACGCGCGCCGCGACGGACACCTTCGTTCGGCGGACTTCTTCGACGCTGACAACTACCCCGAGATCGTGTTCAAGAGCTCGGCCGTTTTCCCGAAGGGTGAGAACAAGTACGCCGTGAGCGGCGACCTGAAGATCCGCGACATCACCCGTCCCGTCACGTTCGACGTCGTGCTCGAGGGCATCGGTGTCGACGGCAAGGGTGGCAAGCACCTGGGCGCCTCCGCGACGATCACGATCGATCGCAAGGACTTCGGCCTGGTCTGGAACCAGCCGATCCAGAACGGCGTCATGGTCGGCGACAAAGTGAGGATCGACGTCGGTGTCGAGGCTCTCGACGCCGCCAGCGCGAAGGCGATGGGCCTCGCCGCCTAGCGTCGGCGGGGCGTCGGGAGATCGGCCCGAGCCCGAACACGCGCAGCGATGCGCGTGATGTCGCCCGGCGTCGTTCCTTCAAGAAGCGCGCGAGCGTGGCCGAGATACAAAGTCTCGGTCGCCTCGCGCGCTTCGTCTTGTCCGGTACGGGGGGCGAGATGGGCCTCGAGCGGCCACGACGGGCCGAGCACCATCGCGAAGATCGCCAGCGCGCGCGCGACATGGAATGGTGACGTCACGATGACGAGCCGCCGCGGCGCGATGCCCGCGAGGTAGCGCTCGGCGACGAGCGCGGCGTTCGCGACGGTGTCGCGGGACTCGTCTTCGAGGAAGATGCGAGAGCCGGAGATACCTTTGGCCACGAGCCGCTCCGCCATGAGGTACGCCTCGGTGTGCTGCGGCGCCGGCCCGTCGCCGTGGCTGCCGGACACGATGACCGCCATATCGCGCTCACGCGCGAGCGATGCCGCCGCGTCGGCACGTGCGAGCGTGGTCTCGGTCGGGCTGCCGTCGTCCTCGAGACCCGCGCCGAGCACCACCGCGATCTCCGGATGATCAGCGAGCGTTCGCGCGCCGCCGGTCACGCGCGGACGTCGGCGATGGCGACCGGCCGCCTCGCCTCGGACGAGCGGTACGCCGCGATCACGACCTCGAGCGCACGAAGCCCGTCCTCACCGTCGATCGGAACGCCGCGGCCCGCGAGGATCGCGTCGACGAAGCCCGCGACCATCCGCGCGGTGAGGTCGTCACCCCAGCCGACGAGCCGCGTGCGACCCGACGTGTCGTCGTAGTGGGTGAGCGCCTGCCGAAAGACATCGATGTCCACCGTCGCCTTCTCGCCGACGACATGCAGCGTCACGCCGCCCCACGTCGGGAACGTCTGCGGCCGTGACCAGCTGCAGTCGATCGACGCGAAGGCGCCGCCGGCGAGTTCGCACGTCAGCACCCCACAGTCCTCCACCTCGAGGCCGTAGATGAACGAGCCGAGCTCCGCCTGCACGCGCGCGAACTCGTCGCCCAGCAGCCAGCGGATCGCGTCGGCCGCGTGCACGGTGTGGTCCATCGCCGCGCCGCCGCCCGCCTGGCGCTTGTCGCCGAACCACGAGCCGGGATACTGACCGGGGTTCGTGGCGCGCACGGCGCGGATGCGACCGAGCGATCCAGCCGCGATAGCGTCTTTCAGCGCCATCACGGCCGGGCTGCAGCGCACGGGGAACGCTGTCCCGAGCTGCACGCCCGCGGAGCGACACGCATCGATCATCGCCTTGGCATCGGCGGTCGTCGTCGCGAGGGGCTTCTCGCAGAGCACGTGAACGCGCGCCTTCGCGGCCGCCTCGGTGTACCGGCGGTGATCGGCGTTGGTCGACGCGATGACGACGGCCTCGCTCGCCGCGAGCAGTCCCTCCAGGGTCGGATGCCACCGCGTTCCATGCGCGCTCGCCGCGGCGCGCCCGCGCTTCTCATCATCGTCGTGGATCCCGGTGAGCTCGACCTGCTCGAGGGCGCGGAGCGTGCTCGCGAGACCTGGCGCGTGCACGTGTGCGAAGGAGACGAGACCGACGCGCAGCCGTCGCGTCATGTCGGTGCGCTCCACTTCACGACCTCGCCGGTGTCGGCAGAGCGCATCACCGCGAGGCCGAGCGCGAGCGAGCGCAGGCCCTCGTGCCCGTCGACGAGCGGCGGATCGCCGCGCGCGATGCGCGTGAACAGGTCACGCAGCTGGAGCAAATAGGGCGTCTCGTGCAGCGTCGGCGTCGCCATCATCGCCGGACCGGCCGGGCCGGACGGCGATTGGAGCGCGATCGGCGACGCGGCACGGCTGTCGTGGACCAGCATCCCGCGATCTCCGCGAAGCTCGAAGCCGGTGCGGAAGCCCGCGTGCTCCGCCCAGCTCGCCTCGACCTGCACGATCGGCCGGTCGTCGTAGCGGATCGTCGCGAGCGCGTACTCGAGCCCTGCGCTTCCCGTGAATCGCTTGGCGTACACATGGGACGGCTCGCCGAACCACCAACGGACCGTGTCGAGGTCGTGGAGCATGAGGTCGAGCACCACGCCGCCGCTCTTGGCCTCGTCGAGATACCAGCCTCGTGCGGAGCCGACCGCGAAGTTCCCGCGCGTAAGCGTCACGATCGCCGGTCGCCCGAGCGCGCCGGCGTCCAGGAGCTCCTTGGCTCGCCGGTACTCGGGGAAGAAGCGCACGACATGTCCCACGGCCAGCCTCACGCCGGCCTCATCGCACGCGCGCACCATCGCCTCGGCGTCGGCGAGCGTTCGCGCCAGCGGCTTTTCGCAGAACACGTGCTTGCCCGCCTTCGCTGCGGCGATCGCGTATTTGGAGTGCAGGTGCGTCGGCGTCGCGACGACGACGAGGTCGACGTCGTCCGCGGCGCAGATCTCTTCCGCGCTGGAAACACGAGCGCCGCATTCCTTCGCGAGCGGTGCGGCCTCATCGAGCGGGAGAGCAGCGACCGCGACGACCTGTACGCCAGCGATCCCGAGAGCGCTGTGCGCATGCATCGATCCCGCGAAACCCGCGCCCAGTACGCCGATGCGAAGCGGCATGAACGCAGGCTAGCGCGAAAGAGAGAGGGCGCTCCCTTCGGAACGCCCTCTCGCGAGTCGACTCGGCTCTGGGATCAGATCTTGTGCAGCGTCCCGTCCATGAGCATCACGATGGTGAAGTTATCCGCACCGCCTTGGGTGTAGATCGGGTCGCCCTCGGGCTTCCAGCCCGTGACGCGCGCCTTGTCGTTGACGGGATTGTTGTTGAGCCGTTCGTAGATCGGGATGATCGGGAGCAGCTCGTTGAACGCGATCGCGATCTTGGTGATCGGGTCCTTCTGCTTGGCCGTGTCGTAACCCGTGATCGCGTCGTCGAGCACCGTGTCGAAGTTGATCGACCCGCCGGAGTACGTTTGCGTCAGCGGGTACTTCATGCCGCCGCCGGTCGCGTCCTTGTTGAACTCGCGGAATGGCCGCACCAGTGAGGCCTGTGGGTGCGGATTCCCGATCCCCCAGGGGTTGAGTCCGATCTGGAATTTGGCGTTGTTCATGTCCGGCAGCTGCGTCGACCGGATGGCGCCCCGCGGCGTGATCTTGATGCCGAACTTGTTGAGCGCGTCCGACGCGTAGGTCGCCGCCGCGGCCCAGTCCTGGAAGTCGCTCGGGAAGTACAGCTCGAACGAGAGCGCCTTGCCGCCCTTGGCGTAGATGCCGTCGGTGCCCTTGGCGTAGCCCGCGTCCTTCATGAGCTGGTCGGCCTTGGCCACGTCGAACCCGTACGGGTTGAGCTTTGACAGATCGCCGGAGTTGATCCAGTTGGGGACCAGGCTGTCCGGGAAGCCGGCCATGTACTTGGGCGCTCGCGCCGACGTTCCGTAGAAGATCTTGCCGGCCTCTTCACGGTTGAAGGCCATCGCGACCGCCTGGCGCAGACGCTTGTCCTGGAACTCGGGCGCGGTCTCCCAGTTGAAGTACAGCGCCGGCCCGGTGAAGATC
>JBGPZT010000011.1:0-34234 GCA_041493915.1 Candidatus Limnocylindria bacterium | reverse complement strand
GGACCTTCGCGCCGAGGGTCCGCGCCTTCGGCGCTTCCATGAACTCCTCGTCGACGATCTCGCGGCAGAGCGTGATGCACTCATCGCAGATGTAGACGCCCTGTCCGGCGATGAGCTTGCGCACCTGGTCCTGGCTCTTCCCGCAGAAAGAGCAGCGATATGGCTTGCCGCCCTTGGCAGTGGTCGTCATCGCCTAGCGGGACCCCACCGGGACGCGTTCCTTGTGATCCTTGTCATCCACCTTGGCCTCGGCGGCCTTGGCGATGGAGATGAGCGAATCCTTGCCGACGAAGATCTCGTCGATGATCCCGTAGGTCTTCGCCTCTTCGGCGCTCATGAAGCGGTCGCGCTCGGAGTCGTGGCGGACCTTTTCGACGTCCTGACCGGTGTGACGCGCGAGGATCCGCGTGAGCTTGTCGACGAGCGTCTCGAGCTCCTTCACCTGGATGAGGACGTCGGGCGTGTTGCCCCGGAATCCGCCGGAGCCCTGGTGGATCATGATCCGCGAGTTCGGCAGGGCGTAGCGCTTCCCCTTCGCGCCCGCCGCGACGAGCACCGCGGCCATCGACGCCGCCTGCCCCACGCAGATGGTGCTCACGGGAGCCTTGAGGTACTGCATGGTGTCGTAGATCGCGAGGCCCGCGGTCACCACGCCGCCGGGCGAGTTGACGTACAGATAGATGTCGCGCTCGGGGTCCTCTGACTCGAGGAACAGCAGCTGGGCGATGATCAGGTTCGCCATCGTGTCCTCGACGGCGTCCCCGATGAAGATGATCCGTTCCTTCAGCAGGCGCGAGAAGATGTCGTAGGCACGCTCGCCTCGCCCGGATTGCTCGATGACCATCGGCACGAAATTCAACGCCGGCACGTCATCCCTCCTCGCGCGGTCTTGTTCCCAGTGTACCCATCACTTGTGGGGTCGAGGGCGTCCTGGCGGTGTCGAGCCGGTTAAAGTTCCCCCGAAAGAAGGGGCGAGATGCGTCGGTTCCCACGGTCGCTACGCGTCTACATCGCGGCCTCGACGATCTATGCCGCGGTCATCTTCCTCGCCGTCCACGCGGTCTACGGCGTCGAGCTCGGCCGCGCCGGGCTGCGGATCCCCGATCCCGAGGCACTCATCGGCTCGATCGACAGCGTCTCCTTCATCGTCTGGCTGGGCATCAGCGTCATCGCCGGGATGGTCCTCTATCGCCTCTCGACGGCCCTCGAAGGAGCCCGCGGCGACAGCGCGATACGCGACTCCGAGATCGGTTCGATCTTCGCGCTGAGCCAAGCCCTCTCCGGCTCGCTCGATCTCGGCGAGATCTCGCGTGAGTACCTGCGCAGCGCGCGCCGCGGGCTCGACGCGAGCGTCACCCTGGGACTTCTCGTTCACGACGACGTCGCGGAGGCGTTCCGTCTCGTCGCCGAGGAAGGCCCGCACGCCGGCGCGCTCCTGGACAAGCTGTACTCGGCATCGGCGCTCCCCGCCGCGATGCGCACGCGCGTCTTCGACCATCGCCAGTCGCTGGTGCTTCCGGATACGACGGACGGCGGCGAGCAGTGGCGGCTGCTCGCGCGCGACCTCCCGAACGCCCAGTGGATCCATTCGTTCGCGGCGATGCCGCTCATTTCGCAGGAGCGACTGGTGGGCGCGGTCGTCGCCGGCGCGGAGAAGGGCGGCGCTCTCACCGCGGACCGGCTGCAGCTCGTCCTCGTGCTCGGCCAATTCGTCGCCGGTGCGATCCGCACGTCAGTGTCGCTCACCGAGGCGCAGTCCCGCGCGGACCGCGAGGAGCTCGTGAGCCGGATCGCCCGGCGAGCGCGTGGCTCGCTCGACCCGGATGAGGTGCTCCGCGGCACGGTGGAGGAGCTCGGACGCGCGCTGCATGTCGACCGCGTCATCGCCGCGACGGGCTCGACCCCGGACGCGCTGCGCGTGACCTATGAATGGGATGCGCCGAGTGTCGAGCCGATCGGCGTCGGGCAGCACGCACTGCCCGTCGCGCGGCTGGCCGCCGAGACCGGACGCACCGCCGTGGTGCGCGACGTTCTCGCCGACGCCAGGGTCGCGGCGGGAAGCGTGCGGCCCGTGGGTGTCCGCTCCGTCCTCGCGACGCCGATCCACGTCGCGGGCGAGCTCGTGGGAACACTTTCGCTCAACCAGGCGAACACACCCCGCGACTGGACGACCGACGAGGTTCGGCTCGTCGAGGCGGTCGCGCGCGAGCTGCGCGTTGCGATCGAGACGGCACGGCACTTCCAGGCACGTGAGGGCGAGAACGAGCGGCTCATCGCGCTGCAACGCGCGGCCTCTACGCTCGCCGCGCGCACCGACCCGCATGAGGTCTTCGACATGATCCTGCGCAGTGCGGTGCAGCTGTTCGGCCAGGGCAGCGCGTCGCTATACACCTGGGATGAGCAGGCCGGGGTGCTCCGACTGGCGGAGAACTTCGATGCCGTCGGTCGCATGCCGGACGACGCCGTGCTGCGGCCAGGCGAGGGCGTCGTCGGCCGTGTATTCGCGAGCCGCGAGCCTTTGATCATCAAGGATTACCAGACCTGGGAGGGACGCACCGCGGTCGCCCAGGAGACGGGCGTGCGGACATGCCTCGCCGTTCCGCTGGTTCGCAGCGGCCGCGCGCTCGGCGCTCTCGCAATACGTTCCTACGAGCCGACGGTCGCCTACACCGAGGACGACGCCCGGATGCTCGGGCTGTTCGCCGACCAGGTCGCCGCCGCGCTCACCACCGTCGAGGCCTTCGGTCGCCAGCGTCAGGCGGTCGAGCAGCTGGAGCGCCTCAACCGCGCGAAGAGCGAGTTCGTGTCCCTCGTCAGCCACGAGTTCCGCACGCCCCTCACGGGCATCCAGGGCTTCAGCGAGATGATGCGCGACGAGGAGCTCACGCTCGAGGAGATGCGGGAATACGCCGGAGACATCAACAAGGACGCGCAGCGGCTCAACCGGATGATCGATGAGATGCTCGACCTCGACCGCATGGAGTCAGGCCACATGACGATCCATCCCGAGCGCATGGACCTCAACGCCGTCATCGATGACGTCGCCGATCGCGTCCGACCCAACGCGCCGAACCACACGCTGACGCTCGACCTGCAGTCCGATCTCCCGCAGATCCAAGCCGACCGCGACCGCATCACGCAGGTCGCGTCCAACCTCCTGAACAACGCGGTGAAGTATTCGCCGACCGGGGGCCGGATCACCGTGACGACGCGCGCCGACGGCGACCAGCTTCGGCTCGACGTGCGCGACGAAGGCCTCGGCATACCCCCGGAGGCCCTCGAGACGATCTTCGAGCGCTACTCGCGCGTCGATTCGCAGGCGACGAAGGACATTCCGGGCACCGGTCTCGGGCTTCCGATCGTCCGACAGATCGTCCAGCTTCACGGCGGCAAGGTGTGGGCGGAGAGCGAGTTGGGCCGCGGGTCGGTGTTCCACGTCGTCCTGCCGCTTGCAGGCACGGGCGCGCGGGTGGAGGCTTGAGCGCGCCGATGCCGGACCGCAGCGCTTGACCGCCGACCGCATCCTGCTCGTCGACGACGAGGAGCAGATCCGCAAGCTCCTCGAGACGTCGCTCCAGCGCCGTGGCTACGAGGTCGCCGTCGCGTCCGATGGCATCGAAGCACTGCGTCAGATCCGCGCGAAGATGCCCGACCTCATCGTCACAGACGTGAACATGCCGAACATGAACGGCTTCGAGCTCACGCGACGTCTTCGCGCCGATCACCGCACCGCGCGCGTTCCGATCGTCATGCTGTCGGCGCGTAAGCAGGCCGACGACATCCTTACCGGCTACGCCGAGGGCGCGGACGAATACATCGCGAAGCCGATCGAGATGGCCGTGCTCACCGCGAAGATCGAGGTCCTCATCAAGCGGATGAGGGCGACGGCCGGCGAGGTGATCAAGCGCGGCCGGGTGGTGGTCTTCATCCACGGCAAGGGCGGCGCCGGCGCGACCACGTTCGCCGTGAACAGCGCGGTCGCGCTGGCCGAGACCAAGATGTACAAGACCGCGGTCCTCGACCTGAGCCTCGAGTTCGGCAATGTCGCGTCGCACCTCAACCTCACACCGCAACACACCCTCGCCGATCTCGCCGGTACGCAGCCGGACCAGCTCGACGACGCGACGTTCGCGACGTTCATCGCGCAGGACCGCAGCGGTGTGCAGATCTGTGTCGGCTCCAACGCGCCGGAGCGCGCCGAGCTGGTGACGGTGAGCGCCGTCCAGCAGAGCCTCGACCGACTGCGGCGCGACAGCGACTACCTCATGGTCGACACGCCCCCGTCGTTCACGGAGCACACGCTCGCCGCGATCGACACCGCCGACGGCGTCTGCGTCGTTTGCGAGCCGCACATCGCATCGATGAAGGCCGGCCGCGACTGTCTCGAGGTCCTCGAGAAGCTGTCGTTCCCCAAGGAGCGGATCCTCCTCGCGGTCAACCGGACGACGCAGACCGGTCTGGAGACCGACGAGGTCGCGCGCTTTTTCAACCGGCGCCCCGACATCGTCGTGCCGTTCACGCCGGCGTTCGACGATGCCGCGGACCGCGGCAGACCGATCGTCGTCCTCCATCCGGACAATGCCGCGTCGAAGCAGCTCCGCGATCTCGCCGCACGGCTCACCGTGCTGGCGCCGGCAGGGCGCTGAGATCCGCATCAAGTTCTGGGGCACGCGCGGGTCGATCTCCGCGGCCGGCCACGAGACGCTTCGGTACGGCGGAAACACGCCCTGCGTCGAGGTCGCGACCGACGACGGCACGCTGCTCGTTCTCGATTGCGGCACCGGTGCGCGAAAGCTGGGGCTCGCGCTCGCCACCAAGGGACCGACGCGCGTCCACCTGCTCCTCTCGCACACGCACGCGGACCACATCCAGGGACTGCCGTTCTTCCTGCCGGCGTTCACGCCCGGCAGCCATATCACCGTGTATGGGCCGTCCGGTATGGACCGCCGTCTTCCGACCGCGGTGGGCGGGACGATGGATTACGCGTACTTCCCGGTGCCGCTCGAATCCCTGCCGGCAAAAGTGGACTTCGTCGAGCTCGGTGAGACCGAGTTCTCGGTCGGTGGCATCAAGATCCGCACCCAGTTCCTGAATCACACCTCGCCGTGCATCGGCTATCGCGTGACGGCGGGGTCAGCCACTCTCGTGTACGCCACCGATCACGAGGCGCACAGCACCCCGCACTGGCGTGCCGATCGGAGCCCCGACGCGTTCGATCCGGCCCTCCTCGCGCACACCGGCGACACGCGCCACGCCTCGTTCCTGACCGGCGCCGACGTGGTGATCCACGACGCGCAGTACGGAACCGCTGACTATCCGACGAAGGCCGGCTGGGGTCACAGCACCGTCGAGTACGCGGTCGACATCGCTCTCGCCGCGCGCGTGAAGACGCTCGTTCTCTTTCATCACGACCCGGACCGCGACGACGGCGGCGTCGATGACCTGACCGCCGTGGCTGCGAGCCGCGTCGTGGCGTCGAAGCGGCCGCTGCGCATCGTCGCGGCGGCCGAAGGCGAGGAGCTCGTCCTCGCCGAGGGCCCGTATGCGCGCACGACCGATGTCGAACCCGCGCCCGCCGCGATGCCTGACCGCGCGCGCATCCTCGTCGCTGACGATGATGTCGCGCTGGTGCGCATCCTCGAGGTCGTGCTGCGTGGAGACGGCTACGACGTCGACGTCGCGTTCGATGGAGACGAGCTTCTGAGCAAGGCCGCATTGGCCCGATACGACCTCGTGCTGGTCGACATCCAGATGCCCAACCTAGACGGTCTCACCGCGTGCAAGCGGCTGCGATCGCTCGACGGCTACCGCGAGACGCCGTTCGTCGTGCTGACCGCGCGGACGCGGCAGGACGAGATGGCCGCCGCCTTCGACGCCGGCATCACCGACTACATCCGCAAGCCGTTCGCGTTACCACAGGTCCGCGCACGGGTACGCTCGTGGCTCGCGCGAGGCGCCGCTCGCCGGGTGTGAGCCCGAGGGCGGGCTCGACCGTATACCCGTCAGACGACACGCTGCAGGGGGAAACTTTGGGCGAACTCAACGAGACCCAGCGCTATTTCATCGACGAGCACGTCGGCGACTATATGGACGGGCTGATCACCCGGCGCGAGCTCCTTCGACGGGTCACGCTCATCTCGGGCAGCGCCGCGCTCGCGGTGACCATCGTTGCGGCCTGCGGAACGCCAGCGCCGAGCGGTGGTGCGGGAGGTGCCGCGTCCTCAGCACCGGCAGCGTCGGCCGCCGCATCCGCGACCGCCACTCCGGCCTTGGTCGCGCAGGCGTTCGCGACGCCGCCGGCGGCCGCGACGACGGACGGCGTCACGGTCCGCGACAACGATCCACGCATCACCGTCTCGAGGCCCGATGTAAAAGGCGCTGACGGCGCGTCCCTCATGGCGTACATGGCAAAGCCGAACGTGAGCGGTCGGACCCCCGGCGTGATCGTGATCCACGAGAACCGCGGCCAGACGGAGCACATCCGCGACGTCGTGAGAAGGGTCGCGACCGCCGGCTTCGTCGGGCTCAACATCGACCTCCTCGCGCGCGACGGCGGCGCCGACAAGGTCACCGACCAGGCGCTATACAACACGGCGCTCGCGAAGCGCTCGGTCGCGGACAAGCTGTCCGATCACAACGCCGCGATCACCTTTCTCAAGGCGCAAACGAGCGGCGCGATCGGCGCGGTCGGCTTCTGCTTCGGCGGCGGTGAGACCTGGAGTCTCGTCGCGGCGGGGGCGGACCTGAAGGCCGCGGTGCCGTTCTACGGGCCACGGCCCTCGAACTTCGCGGACATCGCGAAGACGAAGACAGCCGTCTCCGCCGTGTATGCGGAGCAGGACACCGGGATCACGGGGACGGCGGGTTCAATAGAGGAGCAACTGAAGGCGGCGAAGGTCCCTTACCAGATCACGATCTACCCGGGCGCGAATCACGCCTTCCACAACGACACCGGCCCGCGTTACAACCCCGAGCAGGCGACGCGTGCGTGGATCGCGACGATCGAGTGGTTCAGGAAGTACCTGGCCTAGCGGTTACCCGGCGCTCACTTCTTCTCCAGCATCGCGCGGATCGCCTCGCGCCCCTGGGGTGTCGCGTTCGACGACTCGGGGACGATGATCTTCGGCTGCTCGGGCTTGGGCGCCGCGCCGTGAAGGTTCGTGGCGTCGCCACCGGCCTTCTTGATCGCTTCCGCCTCGGCATCCGGTGACTCGAGGCCGATGAGCTTGTCCACCGTCTTGCGATTCCGGATCGAGCGCGCGAACGATGCCAGCACGAGCGGATCGCGAAGCGCGCGCGGATCCTGTTGCGCGAGCGGCGTCATCGCGACCTGCGCCGCGAGCTCGTTCGACGAGACCGTGACGCCTTCCTTCTTCGCGATGGCGTCGAGGACAAGGATGGACTTCGCGCGCTTCTCCGCCGCGGGCTTCCACTCGCTGCGGATCTCGTCCTCGGTCTTGCGCGCCTGCAGCAGGAACTGCTCGAAGGTGATCCCCTGCTCGCGCACGCGGGCCCTCAGGTCGGCGACCATGTGATCCAACTCGTCCTGCACCAGGACCTCGGGGACCTCGACGCTTGCGGTCTCGACGGCGTGATCGAGCATCTTGTCGGCCGCCGCGTCGCGGGCCTCATGGAACGCCGAGTGCGCGAGCTCGTTCTTCACGGCACGCTGCAGCTCGACGACGTCGCCGACGCCCACGGTCTTGGCGAACTCGTTGTCGAGGGCGGGCAGCACCTTCTCCGCGACCTGGCTCGACCTGATCGAGAACGTCCCCTTCTTGCCGCGCAGCTCCTCGGACGCCGTCTCCGATGAGAACTCGAGCTCCACGGTCTTGCTGTCGCCGGCCTTCATGCCCACGAAGGCCTCGCCCAGGCCGGGTATCGACGTTGCGCGGCTGGCCTCGACGTGCGCGTTGCGCGCAAAAGGCGGCAGCGTCCTCCCGTCGACCGTCACGTCGATGTCGACCATGACGATGTCGCCCGCCTTCGCGGGGCGGTCGACCGGCTGCAGCTGCGCGTGCGACTCGCGCATCGCCTCGATCGTCTTGCCGATCTCTTCTTCGCTCGGCGGCGAAGGCTCCACGGTGGCGCCGTGCGCCGCGTAGTCGCCGAGCGCCACGTCGGGGCGCACGGTGACCGTCGCGCTCCATTTCATCGCCTTGCCGGGCTCGAGCTGCGTCAGCTCGACCTTGGGATCGTCGAGCGGCGACAGGTCCTCGATCTCGACGATCTCGCGATACGTCTGGTCGACGAGGTCCTCTGCCGCCTCGGCCCAGAGGTGTTCAGCGCCGTAGCTGCGCTCATACATCGCGCGCGGCGCCTTGCCGGGGCGGAACCCGGGGATCTTCGCCTTCTGGTTGTGGCGCTCGAAAACGCGGTCCGCCTGACGCGTCAGACGCTCGGCGTCGACCTCCACGTCGAGCGAGACCTTCGATCCCGCGTCGCGGCGGATGGTGTGGCGGAACGAGCGCTCGGTGGGCGCGGAGGTGGTAGGAGCGTCAGACATGGGACGGTCATAGTGTATTGCGGATGCACTTCTACGAGATCCACGAAGGCGACGAGGACATCGGCGCCGCCGTCCTGCTCGCTCACGAGGACCGGATGGAGCCCTTCGAATTCTTCGAGCTCGTGAAGCGGGCGCGGGCACTTGTGCTCGACTCCCACGAGGAGGACTCGCTGGCCGAGGCGATCGCGAACGAGCTGCAGCGCTCCGAAGGCTTCACGCACGTCACCGACGACCTGCTCGTCGCATCGGTGAACGTCGACGAGAAAGAGGAGAACACCTACCTCCTCACCGAGGAGGGCGACACGCGCACCCTGTTCATGTCGCGCGAGGAGAACGGCGATCCGCACAACGGCGAAGAGGAGCATGACGACTAGTGGAGCGCGTCGGCTTCGTCGGCACCGGGATCATGGGCGGCCCGATGGCCCGCAACGCGCTCAAGGCCGGCTTCGCCGTCACGGTGACGAACCGGACGCTCGCCCGCGCCGAGCCCCTCGCGAAGGACGGCGCGACGGTCGTGAAGACCCCGCGCGAGGTGGCCGAGCGGTGCGACATCGTCATCACCATGGTCCCGAACACGCCCCACGTCGAAGCCGCGGTCTTCGGTCCGGACGGCGTCGCGAGCGGTGCGCGCGAGGGACTGCTCCTCATCGACATGAGCACCATCTCACCCACGGCGACACGGGAGTTCGCCGAGCGCGCGGCGAAGAATCGGCCGCCGTTCCGCACGCTCGACGCCCCGGTGTCCGGCGGCGAGATCGGCGCCATCGAGGCGCGCCTCTCGATCATGATCGGCGGGGACGCCGCCGACGTGAAGCGCGCGACACCGCTGTTCGAAGCGCTCGGGAAGACCATCGTCCACATCGGCGATCACGGCGCGGGCCAGGCCTGCAAGCTCGCGAATCAGATCGCGGTCGCCATCAACAACCTCGGCGTGTCGGAGGCGCTCGTGTTCGCCGCGTCGCAGGGCATCGACCTCGAGCGCACGCGCCAGGTCATCGCCGGCGGCGCGGGCTCCAGTTGGGCGATGAACAACTACGCGCCGAAGATGCTCGCCGGCGACTTCCGGGCGGGATTCATGATCGACCTGCAGCAGAAAGACCTGCGCCTCGTCCTCGACAACGCGTTCGCCGACCACATCTCCCTCCCGGGCGCGGCGCTGGTACACGAGCTCTACAACGCGCTGCAGAAGGACGGCGGCGGGCGCGAGGGCAACCACGCGCTCATCAAGGTCATCGAGAGACTCTCGAAGATCGAGGCGCGCGTACGGTCCTAGCTTTCGACCGCGCGCTGGCGCGTCTCGCCCGCATCACCGATCCGGGTGTCCCGTGGCGGTGGCGCGACGTCGACCCCCCGGCCAATGCGGGCTACGCGCTTTACAACGCGCTCGAGGAGGAGCAGATGGCCGTCGCGGCGCTGACGGGGGACGCTGACGAGGCTTCGCGCATCCTGACGCTCGCGCAGGTCGCGTTCGGGAGGCTCCGTGGTCTGCTCGCCGGCATCGACGACGATCTCCTCGACCGCGCGCCGGCCGAAGGCGAGTGGAGCGTGCGCGAGACGCTCGTGCACGCGATCAATGTCGAGCGCTCGTATCGCGCGAACACCCAGCATGCGCTGGCGCGCCGCGACGACGAGCCGCTCACGCTCTCCGCTGAGCAGCGCCCGAAGCCGGATCCGGCGGACACCAGCGGCGGCGTGCTCGACATCCTGGCCGCGTTCGCGGCGCGACGCGCCGAGACCGATGCGGCACTCGCCGGTCTCGACGCGCGGCAGATGGTCCGACCATCCCAGTGGGGGCCGTACGAGGTCCCGCATCGCATCGACGTTCGCTTCCGGCTTCACCGCTTCGCGTCGCACATCGTCGAGCACACCGTGCAGTGCGAGAAGGCCATCGAGTCACTGGGCGTCACGCTGAACGACCCGCGCGCCGTGGTCAGAAGCATCGGCGCGACGCGCGGCATGCACGAGCGCCGCTCGTCTCGCGCAGTGCTCGACGCACTGGACGCGGCGCTGCTCGCGAGAGCCGAGGCCGTCGGGGTCTAGTCGCGCTGACGCGCGGCGGATACGCTTCCACGTGGGCGAGTGGAGTAATTGGCAGCCTCGTGAGCTTTAGGAGCTCATGCTCGAAAGAGCGTGAGGGTTCGAGTCCCTCCTCGCCCACGGAAGTGACCGTCACTGCCCAAGCTCGGCTACTGGGCCTGATCTAAGCCGTAGCGCGCAGCCGCTAGCTCGCTCCCTCGGCAAAGAACAGGACCAGCGGTGGCAACCCGGTACCGTTTTCTCATTGTTTGTGCCGTCCAGCATCGCTATGCCTGACGGCATGAAGAGCCGCGTGCTGGTCGCGGACGACGACCCTTCGACCCGGACCCTCATCGACATGGCCCTCCAGGAGGCTGGGTACGACTGCGTCCTGGCCGCGGACGGCAGGGTGGCGCTAGAGCAGGCGCGCGCCACGCGCCCCGACCTCGTCGTCCTCGACATCGGCATGCCGTTCATGACCGGCGACGAGGTGCATCGGGAGCTCCGTCGCGATCCACGCACGCGCTACATCCCGGTGGTCTTCGTCACCGCGAAGGGGACGACGGCCGAGATGGCGGCGCGGCTCCGCAATGGCGCGGACGACTACGTCGCCAAGCCATTCGACGTCGAAGAGCTCGTGGCCCGGATCGCGTCGGCCCTGCGACGCGGGGCGGAGCTGCGCTCGCTCAATCCGCTCTCAGGCCTGCCGGGGAACCTGACCATCGCGCACGAGATCGACACGCTTCTCGCCCACAACGTCGACGCCGCGTGCCTCTATGTCGACATCGATCACTTCAAGGACTTCAACGACCACCACGGATTCGCCCGCGGCGACCGCGTCATCGCCCACCTCGCAGAGCTCCTGAGCCAGACGGTCGGTGAGGTCGACGACACCTTCATCGGGCACGTCGGCGGAGATGACTTCGTCGCGCTCGCGCCAGGCGCGCGCGCCGAGGAGCTTGCGAAGGAGATCATCGCGCGCTTCGACAAGTCGATCCCGGCGCTCTACGACGCGGAGGACCGCGCGCGTGGTTGGGTCGAGGCACCCGATCGCCGCGGGCACACGCGCCGCGTGCCGTTCGTCACGGTCTCCATCGGCATCGTTCCGCTCATCTCCGAGCGTTTCGCGAGCGCCACCGAGGTCGCACGCGCCGCCGCGGAGATGAAGGAGGTCGCGAAGCGTCGGTCGGGCTCGGGCTACGCGATCGACCGCCGCCGCGACAACGCGATCAGCGTCGCTTCGCCCACGCCGTGAGGATCGACCGCAGCGAGAGGAACATCACGATCCCGACGACCTGACCCACGAGGATCACGCGGTTGAGGTCGAGCGCCGGGCGCCACGTCGCATCGCCGTCTTTGATGACCCACGCCCCGGCCGGGCGTGCCGAAAGCCCGAAGCCGCTGCCGCCGTTTCCGAGCGTGTCACCGCCGCCGCCGCCTCCGCCCATCACGTTCGCCGCCGGGATGATCGTGACGCCGTCCTCCTGATAGGGCTCACCGTACACACGGCGCACGGTGATGGCATCGCGGGCCTGATCGATCCGCTCCAGTGCATTCATCGCTGGACCTCCCCTATTCGTCGTCGCGTCCGACGATAGCGCTAGATGGTCAGCTCAAGGCCTTCGCGCGCGACGACGACCTCGAGGCCGGGGCGCCGCTCGCTCGCCGCACGCTGGGCGTCTCGACCGATCTGATCGAGCGCGTCGTCGCTGCGGTCAGGGTCGTGGTGATAGAGCACGAGCCGCCCCACGCGCGCCTTCACCGCGACGTCGACGGCCGCGTCGACCGTCGAGTGGCCCCACGTGGCCTTGAAGTCGCTCGGCAGGAACTGGCCGTCGTGGATGAGCGTGTTCGCGTCGGCCGACAGGGGAATGACCGGATTCGGCTTGCCCGAGAAGGCGTCCTCCGTGTCGGTCGCGTAGACGAGCGAGCGCCCGTCGGCCTCGATGCGGTACGCGAGCGCAGGCGCGGGATGGAAGATCGTCGCGGCGCGCACCCGGAAGGGCCCAACGCGCTCATCCGATCCGTCGGTCATCTCGTCGATCGTCAGCTGCACCGGAAGGTCGTCGATGTCCACCGGAAAGAACGGATCGTCCATGCCCAGGCCCAGCAGGTCCTTCATCGTGCGCGACTGCTTCGGTCCGATGATGCGCAGGCGGCTCTTCGGGTCGTACGCCGGGCGGAAGAACGGGATGCCCTGGATGTGGTCCCAGTGAAGATGCGAGAGGAGCAGGTCCACTTCGAAAGGAGTCTTGCTGCCGCCGTTCATCATCGCGATGCCGAGCTCGCGCAGGCCGGTCCCGGCGTCGAGGACGAGGAGTGCGCCGCTCGAGTCGCGCACCTCGACGCAGGCAGTGTTGCCGCCGTAGCGCACCGTGTTGGGGCCGGGGGTCGGGATCGAGCCGCGGGTGCCCCAGAAGCGGATGTTCATGACGACGCCGCCCTCTCCGCCGTCTGGTCGCGCTCGGATAGCCCCGCCGCCTCCTGGATGGTCCCCATGCCTTCGTCACCCGGCTTCGGCCAGGTGTGTTTCATTGCCGCGAGCGCGGCCTCGAGATGCGCCGCTGCGGTATGCACGGCGGCCATCACCTTCGGATCGAGGTGGTCGCCGGCCATGCCGTCCATGATCTCGAGCGTCTTGTCGAGCGGATACGCGGGCTTGTAGTAGCGCGGCGAGGTGAGCGCGTCGAAGACATCGGCCGCCGCGACGATGCGCGCTCCGAGCACGATCGACTCCGCCGCGAGACCCTTCGGATAGCCCTTGCCATCCATGCGTTCGTGGTGCTGGGACGCGATCACCGGCACGTCGCGCATGTCGCGCGGGAACTCGAGATGCGCGAGGAACTCGCCCGTCTTCTCGGCGTGCGCCTTCATGTAGGCGAATTCCGCGTCATCGAGCCTTCCCGGCTTCTGCAGGAACCTGTCGCGCACGGCGATCTTCCCGTAATCGTGGAGCAGCGCGGCGGCGCGGAGCTTCTCGAGCTCCTTCCCCCTCAGACCCATCGCGCGTCCGATGACGTCCGCATAGCGTGTGACCCGCTGGCTGTGTCCGGCCGTCTGCTGATCGCGCGCGTCGACGGTCATCGCGAGCGTCTCGATGAGCGTTTGCCACAGCTGCTTCTGCTCGGCCACGAGCTGCGCGTTCTCGACCGCCACGGCCGCGGACGCCGCGAGCGACGCGAGGGTGTCCTCGTCGGCGCTCGTGAACGCGCCGCCGCCGTGCTTGTTCACCGCCTGGAACACGCCGATGACGCGTCCTTCCTGTCCGGTCATGGGATAGGTCAGGAGGCTCTTCGTCTGGTAGCCGCTCTGTTGGTCGGGCTCCGGATTGAAGCGCGGATCCGCGTAGGCGTCCGGGATGTTGATGACCTCGCCGGTCTGCGCGACCGTGCCCGCGATGCCGGTCCCGAGCGGGATGCGGATCTCGCCCGTGCCAAGCGCGATGCGCGACCACAGCTCGCCGCGGTCGGGATCGACGATGAAGATCGTCGCCCGATCCGCCGCCAGCAGCTCTCGCGTCGCTTCGGCCATCAGCTGCAGCAGCGAGGTGAGATCCGTCACCGACATCAGGCGACGCGTCACGGCGAGGATGACCTCGAGCCGATGACCGGCGTTCCGCCGGCGATCCCCGGTCCGGCGATCGGCCGGCCTGCCGCTCATTCCGCCGACGTGATCCGTTCGGCGACGGGCGCGATCGTCTCCGCGATCTGCTCGAGGAGCATCTGGTCCCGGCGCTCGAAGGTGCCGTTGCGCTTATTCAGCACCTGGATGATGGCCACGGGCTTGCCCTGGCTCCCCCACACCGGGACCACCAGCACGTTCAGCGTCCGGAAACCGGTGCGCATGTCGAACTTGCGGTCGAAGCGCGAATCGGCGTACGCGTCAGGCACGTTGATCGTCTCGCCGGTGAGCGCGGACTGCCCGGCGAGACCCTGACCTAGCGGCAGGCGGATCTCCGTCGCGGTCCGCTGCGCGACGCGGGCCCAGAGCTCCTTCTTCTGCTGGTCGACAACGTAGAACGTGCAGCGCTCGGCATCGACCGCTTGCGAGCACAGCTCCACGAGGCCACGCAGGTACGCCTCGCGGTCGCGCTGCACCGAGAGGTGCCCGAGCTTCACAAGGATGAGCGCGACCTTGTCGTCGAGCATGTCGATCAATGGAACCCGGCCACGGCGGCCGTGCTGACCCGGATCTTCGTCGCGGGCGCGGCGTTCGGGTTCGCCAGCGCGCCGATGCGGTCGATCTGGTAACAGGCCACCGCCTCCGCGCGGCCCTTCACGTGGATCGCTCCGAGATCGACGTATTCGACATCGTCACCCAGCTCGCTCAGCGTCTCGGCACTGCACGCGACCTGGTCGCGGCGCGCGATATCCGATGAGGTCAGGCGGGACGCGACGTTGGCGGTGTCGCCGATGACCGTGTACTCCATGCGGCCCATCGCGCCCAGGAAGCCCGCGACGACGTGCCCGGTGTTGATGCCGAAGCCGAACGAGACATCCGGCCCGCCCTTCGCGCGTTCCGACTGGATCCACTTCTGCATCTCCAGCGCGCATTCGACCGCCTTGCGCGCCTCATCGACGACCTCGATCGGCGCGCCCCAGATGACCATGATGTTGTCGCCGTTGTACTTGTTCACGGTGCCTTCATAGCGGTTGACGATGTTCACCATACCGTCGAAGTAGCGATTGAGGTGGCTCAGGAGGACGGCCGGAGTCATTCCCTCGGAGATCGTCGTGAACCCGCGGATGTCGCCGAAGAGCACCGTCACGCGCCGGTCCTCGCCGCCCAGAGCGAGCCTGCCGCTCTCCTCGCGGTCCATGATCGTGCGCGCGACCGCCGGCGTGACGAACCGGCCGAACGTGCTCTGGGTGCGCGAGAGCGCGAGCTGCTCCTCGAAGAGCAGGTAGCCCAGCGCGATGACCCACCAGAACGTCGACGGTATGACGTAACCGACCGACGGCACCTCAACGGGCCCGGTCCCGACGTCGCCCTGCGTCTGCAGCGCGAACAGGACGTAGGCGCCCGCGGTGTACGCGACGAGTCCGCCGAGCGCGGCGAGGAGGCCCCACAGGCGCCAGCGTACGACGAGGAGCATTCCGCCGAGGGTCACGATGAGGAGCTGCGCGAGTGTCGTGATGAAGCCCTGCCTCAGCACCGGGTAGCGATTGGTGAAGATGGACTGCGCGGTGTTCGCCCAGATCTCCACCCCGAACATCTTCCGGCCGACGCTGTTCGGCACGGGGTAGTCGTCCGGCACCGCCGACACGGAGTGGAAGCCGACGAACACGGTGCGGCCGAGGATGAGCTCGCGCGGCACCGCGCCGGCGATCACGTCCTTCATCGAGACGACGCAGAATTCGCCTGAGATCTTGCAGAAACCGCTCTTCTGCTGCTCGGTCGTCGAAGTGGCGGGCCGGGACGCGTAGTACACGGCCATGCCGCCACGCTGGTCGAGCGGCAGCACGCGGTCGCCGAGCGGCGCGGGAGCGACGAAACGATCACCGGAGAGCGTCGCCTTGGAGAGATCGGCGCGCAGCTGGCGCGCCGCGGCGAGCAGCGGCAGCGCGTAGTACGTCGTGCCGTCTGGCCCTTCGATGCGCATCTGCGCGTCGCGAACATGTCCATCAGGATCGGCCGTCACGTTCACCGACCCGAGGCCCGCCGCCGCCGCGCCCAGCTGCGCGATGGGAAGCTGCACCATCGCGAACTTCGTCCCGTGATCGGTGAGGACACCGTCGCCCGCTCCCTGCATCGCGAGGATCACGTTGCCCGCGTCCTTGATCGCCGACGCGAGGAGCGCGTCGTCCTCGGGGCTGGGCGAGCGGTCGTAGAAGCTGATGTCCATCGCGATCACGGTCGGGCTCTGCGCCTTCAGTGCCCGGATGAGATCCGCGTACGCGCGCCGCGGCAGTGGGTAGACGTCGTACTTGCTGATGGTGAGATCGTCGACCGCGACGATCGTGATCTGGTTCTTGACCTGCGCGGGCGAGATGTCGATCGCCTTGTCGTAGACCGCTGTCTGGAGCGTCGTGTCGAAGACCTGCGTGAGGAGCGCGAACGCGCCAAAGAGCACCGCGAGCGCCGCAAGACCGGCGACGACGGCGCGCTGGCGTCGTTGGCGCTTCGAAAACACCCTTCCCGCCCCTCTCCTGCCCGCCGCGGCGGGTTGCGGTCAGATTATGGGGTTGCGGGCGCGTGCGAGCACGCTCTGCAGAACGCGTATGGAGCGTTCGTAATCAGCGAGTGACAGGCGCTCCATCGGCGTGTGGTCGTACCGGGAGTCACCGGGACCGTACGCGACCATCGGACAGCCCCAGGCAGGCGCGACGATGTTCATATCGCTCGTGCCGCTCTTCACCTTGAAGGTCGCTTTGCCGCCCGCTTCGGCGATCGCGCCGACGAACGCGCGCGCAAGCGGCGTCGTACGCGGCGTGCGCGCGGGCTCCTCGGCCCCGATGCGCTCGATCTCGATGGCCGCCTCGCCGACGTGCTCCACCGCGATCGCGCGCAGCTCCGCCTCGAGCTCCGCGGTCGTGATGCCGGGCGGGATGCGATAGCCGATGCGCAGCTCGGCACGCTCGACCAGCCCGTTGCTCGTCCCGCCGCTCATGCCCTCGAGACGGCAGTCGAGCCTCGCGAACCCGTCGGTCTTCCCGGTGCGGCGGTCTGCCGCGGCTCGCACGGTCGACCACAGTGCGAGCGCCTCTTCGCTGCATGTCATCCCCGGCGCGGCGCCGTGCCGCGCGGACCGGGACAGCGCGACGCGCAGCGCGAGTCGTCCTTTGTACGCGACCGTGACCGCGTCCCAACCGGACGGCTCGCCGATGACGCACCAGTCGGGCGCGCCGAGCGTGGCGCGATACCGCGCGCCCGCGCTCGTCGGCGACTCCTCTTCCACCGCGCCCACCACCGTGACGCGCACACCCGCGATGGGCTTCGTCGCGGCGGCGACGAACGCCGCGAGCGGCCCTTTCGCGTCGACCGCGCCGCGACCCACGAGCTCGCCGTCCTCGACGCGCACCGCGGTCTGGCCGGCGACCGTATCGATGTGGCCGAGCAGCACGACGTGCGTCGCGCCGTCGCCGATCTCGCCGACCGCGTTGCCCGCAGCGTCGACCGACGCGCGAAAGCCGCGCCCGGCCATGCGCGCGACGAGCCACGCGACGGCCTCGCCCTCCTGCCGGCTGGTGCTCGGGATCGCGACGAGCCCGCGGACCAGCTCGACGTCGGGCTCTATGCCAGCACCTTCGCGGTCGCGGCGAGGACGCGGTCGATCTGCGCGGCACTGATGACGAGCGGCGGCAGGTAGCGCACGACGGTCGGTCCCGCGCCGAGCGCGAGGATGCCGTCGTCCTGCAGCGCTTTCAGCGTCGGGCCGGCGTTCTCCTTCAGCTCGATACCCGCGAGCAGGCCGAGCCCACGGACCTCGCGCACCTTGTCGCTGTGGATCGCGCGCAGCCCGCCGAGGAGCTGCGCGCCGCGCTCGCGCGCGCGCGTCGCCAAGTCGAGACGCCGCATCTCACCGATGGCCGCGATGGCCGCGGCGCAGGCCAGCGGATTCCCGCCGAACGTCGACGAATGCGAACGCTTCGGGAGCTCCCCCACCGCGCGCGAGAAGGCGATCGCGCCCATCGGCACGCCGCCGGCGATCGACTTCGCGAGGCAGAGGATGTCGGGCACGACCCCGTATTGCTCGAACGCGAACATCGTCCCGGTCCGGCAGAAGCCCGTCTGCACCTCGTCGAAGACAAGGAGCACACCGCGGTCGCGGCAGAGCCGCGCGGCCTCCTGGATGAAATCGGGCGTCGCGGGTCGCACGCCGCCCTCTCCCTGCACGAGCTCGACGATGAACGCGGCGGTCTCCGCCGTGATGGCCGCATCGAGCGCCTCGGGTCGGTTGAAGGGTACGTGCGAGAAGCCGGGCACCAGTGGCCCGAAGACGTCGCGATACTCCGGGCCCCAGGTCGCGGAGAGCGCGCCCATCGTCTTGCCGTGGAATCCGCGCATCGTTGCGACCACGCCCGCGCGCTTCGTCGCCGCGCGCGCGAACTTCAGCGCGCCCTCGATCGCCTCGGTGCCGCTGTTGCAGAGGAACATCCGATCGAGCGACGCCGGCAGCAGCGAGGCGAGGACGTCGTACAGCTCCGCGCGGCGGTCGTTGTAGAAGAGCTCGGTGCAGGAGGCGAGCGTGCGCGCCTGCGCCGCGATCGCGTCGGCCACCGCCACGTTGCCGTGGCCGAGATTCGCTGAGCCCTGCCCACCGACGCAATCGATGTACTCGCGACCGTCCTCGTCGTAGAGCAGCGCGCCGTCCCCGCGCACGATCACGAGCGGCCGCTTCGTGTACAGGCCCGAGGTGTGCGCGTCCTCTCGGCCGACGGACGAGCGCCGCTCTACCGTCATCCGCGGATCACCGTGCGGATGGTGGGATCGCCTGACGCGCTGCGGATGACGACCTCGTCCACGCCGCCCTCGATCGCCTCGCGCGCCGCGAGCACCTTCTTCTTCATGCGACCCTGCGCGAGCCGCTCGGCCTCATCGAGCGTCGTCTCGGCGACGAGCGACGTCGGATCGCTCGGATCCCGCAGCAGGCCGGGCACGTTCGTGAGTATGAGGAGCGCGTCGGCGTCGATGGCGACCGCGATGCGCGACGCGACGCGATCGCCGTCCACGTTGAGCGCCTCGTTCTCCGTCGAGAGCGCCAGCGGAGCGATGACCGGCACGCGACCGGCACCGATGAACTGCGTCAGCAGCGGCAGGTTCACCGCTTCCACGGTGCCGGTGTAGTCGTCGCGGAGCAGGATCGTCTTCCCGTTCTTCACGGCGCGCACGTCCTTGCGTTTCGCGACGAGCAGTCGGCCCGAGATGCCCGAGAGACCGACCGCGTCGATCCCGCGCTGCTGGAGCTTCTCGACATAGAGGAAATTCTCGACGCCGAGCGCGGCCATCGCGAACACCTCGAGCGTGCGGCGGTCGGTGCGGCGGCTGACATGGCCGGACGGCGAGGTGATCGTCTCCTGCGGCACGCCAAGCGCCGCGGCGATGCGGTCGGTCTCCGACGACGCGCCGTGGACCAGCACGATCTCGTCAAGGCGCGCGACTTCCGCGACGAGCGTCGCGACCGCGTCGCGGTCGACACCGCGCGAGCCGCCGGCCTTGATCACCGCTCGGAGCATCCGCGTCAGCCTAGACAAAGCGTCGCTGTGGGGCACGGCAGTACACCGAAGTGACGGAGTTCCGGCTGCGAACGGGCGCAGATGGACCCAGACTCGGGGGAGAAAGATCCGAAGGAGACGAGCGATGACGCCCACGGTCCTGCAGACGAAGATCGAGGTCCCCTACCCGGAGGTCCCGGACCTAACGCTCCTCCTGCGCGTCGGCCCGTGCCGCATGCACTTCACGCCGTCCGACGGACCGACGTGGGTCGCCGGCACGTATGAAGACCCGACCGGCGCGCTGCCGATCGAAGTGCGCGCCGGACCGGTGACGACCATCGCGCAGCGCTTCGACCTGACCGCGTGGACCGGCGTCGAGCCGCCGCGCCTCGACCTCGCCATCGCGCGTGCGCGTCCCTTCGCGCTGGTGATCAACGCCGGCGCGAGCGAGACGGCGTTCGATCTCGGCGGTCTGCCCCTGACCCGCCTCGCGGTCAAGGCGGGCGCCGGCCGGTTCGACATCGATTTCTCGCAGGTCAACCCGGTCGCGATGTCGTTCATGGATCTCGCCACCGGCGCCGGTGCCTTCAGTGCGAAGCATCTCGCGAACGCGGGCTTTTCGACGCTTCACCTGGGCGGCGGCATCGCGGCGTGCACGCTCGACTTCTCGGGGGAGCTCCGGAGCGACGCGAACGCGCGCATCGACTCGGGGCTCGGCTCCGTCGACATCATCGTTCCGCCGACGACCGCGGCCGCGGTGCGGACGAAGGCGTTCGCGGCGACGAAGCGCGCGACGGGCTTCACGGAGAGAGGCGACACCTACTACACGCTGCCGGCCCTCGAGGGTAAGCGTCCGCTGCTCACGATCGACGTGTCGATGGCGTTCGGTTCGCTCGCGGTGACGACCAGCTAGGGATGTAGGCCGGGGAATCCGAGGCCGGCCTGCTCGTCGAGGCCGCAGGCGACGTTCATCGCCTGGACGCCGTTGCCGGCCGCGCCCTTCACGAGGTTGTCGATCGCGCAGAGCGCCACGACGCGCTCGCCGCGCGGATCCGCCGCGAATCCGACGTCCGCGAAGTTCGTGCCCGCGAGAAGCTTCGGCTCGGGATAGCGGAAGATCCCGGTGCGCTCCTTCACGATGCGCACGAACGGCTCGCCGCCGTACCGCTGCCGGTAGATCTTCCAAAGATCCTTGTCCTCCAGCGGACTCTTCACGTAGACGTGCGCGGTCGCGAGAACGCCGCGCACGAGCTCGACGGCGGTCACCGAGAGGTCCACGCGCGGCCGCGCGCCGCCCAGCGCGAGCTCCTGCTCGATCTCCGCGGTGTGCCGGTGCCCGACGGGCCGGAACGACCGCACGACGCCGACACGCTCCGGATGGTGCGAATCTTCGGACGGCTTGCGACCACCTTCGCTCGAGCCCACCTTGCATTCGACGACGACCGGCCGCGTGCGGTCGACGACGTCCGCCGCGAAGAGAGGAAGCAGAGCGAGGATCGCCGCCGTCGCGTTGCAGCCGGCGCCCGTCACGCGCGCGGCGCCGCGGATCTGGTCGCGATGGAGCTCGGGAATGCCGTAGACCCATCGGCCGAGCGCGTGCGGATGCGGGTGCGGCTCGCCGTACCACGTCTGGTAATCGGCGGGATCCCGCAGTCGATGGTCGCTCGAAAGATCGATGATCAGGTCGGCGCGGTCCTCGAATTCGTCGGCCCGGTGCGTGCCGTTGGGCAGGCTGAGGAACAGCACATCACATCGCGACACGTCCTCGTACCTGACGAATTGCAGGTCCGTGCGCTTCCGAAGGTTCGGGTGCGCCGTCGTGACCGACTTGCCCGCGAGCGACTCGCTACCGGCGACGACCTCGCGGACCTCCGGATGGCCGAGCAGGAGACGCAGGAGCTCGCCACCGGCGTAGCCACCGGCGCCGACGATGCCCGCCTTCACCTGCTCGTCGCGGCGAAGCCGCTCCTCGCTCGTCTCATCTTGTTGCCACGGAGAGGACATAGTCGACGACCTTCGCCGGGATGTTCACGCCGGTCGTGTCGATCGAATTGCGGAACTCCATCGTGTAGTTGACCTCGTTCACCAGCAGGCCCTCGGCGCCCTCGAGCACGTCAATGGCGACGACGCCGCCGCCGACCGCGCGGGCCGCTCGCACACAGACATCGTTCAGCTCCGGCGTCACGATGCACTTGGTGGCCCTTCCGCCGCGCGCGGTGTTGGTGATCCAGTGGTCGGAGTAGCGGTAGATCGCGGCGATCGTTTCGTCGCCGACGACGAACGCGCGGATGTCGCGT
This sequence comes from Candidatus Limnocylindria bacterium, assembly GCA_041493915.1. GTDB lineage: Bacteria > Chloroflexota > Limnocylindria > P2-11E > P2-11E > CF-39. The sequence continues at coordinate 12,260 of JBGPZT010000011.1, read as the reverse complement.
CCCGGCTTCGGCACGTACTCCTGGACGTAGTAGATGGAGTGCATATAGGTCCCGAGCACGTCCTTGTGTTCGAGGATCGCCTCCGCGGCTTCGCGGTCGTTCACCTTTGAGATGAGGCGACCCCAGCTGCCGACGAGCGGCTTCATGACCACGGGATAGCCGAGCTCCTCGGCGGCGACGAGCGCGGACTCCGGCGTGAACGCCACGCGCGTGCGCGGCGACGGCACGCCGTCGCGGATGAGACGCATGGTCGTGAGGAGCTTGTTCCCGCAGATGTCCGCGACCTCGAACGTGTTCACCGTCGGTATGCCCCAGATGCCGAAGATCCAGAGGGCATACAGCGCGCGACTGTGCTGGATGCAGCGCTCCAGGACGAGGTCCACGCCGATATCCGGCTTCCGCTCGAGCTCGAAGACGAGCTCGCGGTCATCGAGGACCTTCGTCGGCACGTGTCGCGATTCGAGCTCCTCGAGGAGCAGCTTCTCCTCCACGCGGACGCGCGACAGGAGCACGCCGACGGTGGGGCTACTCACCCCAGTCTTCTTCAGCCTCCGGTGCGAGCGCAAGGGCGAGCGGCTTCGTCTCGGTCACCTCGAGCTCCGCGCCGCAGTCGGGGCACGACACGATCTCGCCCTTCACCGCATCGGTGCCGACGGTCACCTCGGCGTCGCACTCGGGACATTTGGCCACGGATCCCCTCCCGCCTGATCGGCAGGAGCAGCCTAAACGCTAGTCGGCCCCGGACGCACTCCCGCGCCGGGCGCGCGAGCGCGCCTTGTCCTCGTACATGCGCTCGTCGGCGCAGGCAAGCAGCGCGTCGTCGGTGCGGCCGTCCTCAGGGAACCACGCGATCCCGAATGACACGCTCGGCAGCGGGTGATCGCGGCCAGCCCAGTGATACGTCTCCTCACGGAGGCGCGATTCGATGCGGCCCACCAGCGCCTGCGCGGGCAGCAGGCCCGTGCGCGGCAAGAGGAGGACGAACTCGTCACCGCCGAAGCGCGCGACGACGTCCTCAGCGCGGACGGACTCGCGCATGAGGCGCGCGGTCTTCGTGAGGACCTCGTTGCCCGCGAGATGACCCGCGGTGTCGTTCACGGCCTTTAGACCGTCAACGTCGCAGAGGACGACCGCGAAGATGTCGCCGTGGCGCGCGGCCTCGGCCATCTCGCCGTCGAGTCGCTCCATCAGGCTGCGGCGGTTGAGCACGCCCGTGAGGTCGTCGTCACGCGCGAGCCGGTGCGTCTCGGCCAGCAGGCGCGCGTTCGCGATCGCGATCGCGGCCTGCGCCGCGTACAGCCGCACCAGTCGCTGCGTATCGCTCGAGAACTGGCGGGGTGTGGCCGAGTACATGGCGAGTGTGCCGACCAGCTCGCCGTGCGCGATCAGGGGAACGGCGATGGCGGACGCGATCGTCGCGTGGAGCGGTTTCGAGCTCATCGGGTGGTCGGCGTATCTCGGCGCGACCACCATGTCGCGCGTCTCGACCGCCGCGCGCGAGATGCCGGCGAGCGGCTCGCCTACCGAGTCGCGCAGGCCGAGCTGCGGGTTCGGACGCAGCGCCCGGATGACGAGTCCGTTCCCCGGCTCCGCGAGCGCGAACATGGCGCCGTCCGTCCGCGACAGCTGCGTCGCCTGCTCGACGACGAGCTTCGCGAGCTCGTCGAGCGAGCGCTCGCCGGCTGCTGCGAGGCCGACCTCATAGAGCGCCTCGAACTGCACCGCGCGGCGGCGCTCCGTCTCGCTCAGACGCCAGTTCGTGTAGAAGGCGAGGCCGGCGCGTAGCGCGAGGACGACCATGGTCGCGGCGACAGCGGAGTCGACGAACAGCTCGACGCTCGCGTTGCTCACGTTCGCGACCACGACGAGCGCCGCAGCGAGTCCGGCGGTCAGGGCGGGGAGGACGAGCCGCGAGAGCTCGATGACATCACGCGAGAAGAGCCGCCTCGGCTGGCTCTTGCGATCCTCGATCCAGGTCCCAGCCGACACGCCGACAGCAAGCATGCCGAGCATCCACAAGAGGTCGAGCGGTGAGCCGGCTTGGAACTTACCCCAGAGGAAGATCGGCAGGCTGAGCGTGAACGCGAGCGCGTTCAGCGCGACGCCGGCGACGAGGATCGCGTATGCGCGACGCGGCTGCTCCGTCGGCGAACCCCAGAGGGCCGACAGCGCGGCGCCCGTCGCGCCGGACCACAGGACCGCGTAGAGGAGGACGACCGTGGTGACGAGGGGCTCCTCCTTCATCTCGCTCGCGAGCGCGCTGGAGAGGAGCAGCGCGATCGCGGCGAGAAGAAGGAGCACCACCGCCCCGGAGTCGAGGAGCAACGCGTAGATCGCGAGACGCTGCCCGCGCAGTAGTGCGATGAAGCCGAAGATCAGAAGCGCGGCCGCGCTCAGGTGCGCCACGTCATCCAGGCCTGGCGTGGGGCCGTCGATCTCGGCGATGAGGAACGCGCTTCGCACGAGCATGCCGGCCGTCCATGCGCCGGCAGCGAGCGCGACGAAGACCCAGGGCAGCCGTTCTCGCGCGAGCGTCGTCTCCGCGGCGCGCATCGCGGCCACCATCGCCCCCAGACCGAACGCGAGCCACGCCACAGATGCGATCGCGCCGCGTGGCCAACCAGCCGGCACGAGCTGCTCGAGTCCAAAGGCGGCGAGCGCTCCGGCGAGGCCCGCGAGGGCCACACGCCACGAGCGGAGCACGAGGGCGCGACGGAGGGGACCGAGATCGCTCACAGGGGAAAGGCTAGTCACCGGAGAAGAGGCGGATAGGCCCGCATCTCCCACCCTGTATGCCGCTATCCGGGCCGCGCGTACTACCTCGGCTGGGCCAAATGAGGCGGGTCTAATACCGAGTTCACCCGTACGGGCGAGAGCGTTCGCAATGACCCGAGACACGACACGGTGAGCCAGGAGGGATTCGAACCCACGACCAAGGGATTAAGAGTCCCCTGCTCTACCGCTGAGCTACTGGCCCGTACAAATGGTAGTCACCAGCAGCCCACGTGACCAACGGTCGAATGTTGTGGACGATGTGGATTTGTGGAGAACTTCGCGACGGATCGCCGACCTCTTTCGCGTTCCCACGCCGCGCCAGCTGCGCGGTCACGATGATGCCGACGAGGCGTCCGTTCTCCACGACCGGCAACCGCCGCACCTGACGCTCGGCCATGAGCTTCTCGGCCTCGTCCGCGTCCGAATCGGGCGATAGCGTGACCGGGTCGGCGCTCATCACCGCGGAGACAGCCGTCGAGCGGGGATCCTTTCCCGCGGCGACCGCGCGCACCACGATGTCGCGGTCCGTGACGATGCCGACCAGCTTCCCGCCGTCCGCGACGACCGGGATCGCGCCGCAGTCCTCCTGTTTCATGAGCGTCGCGGCCTGGGACGCGGTGTCCTCCGGTCGGCAGACCGTGGGGTTGGGAGTCATCAGATCCTTGACCTTCATATCGCGCGCACCTCCGACAACCAGGTCGGAGCAGGAACTAAGCCGCGCCGATCTTGAAGATCTTGGTGCCGCAGACCGGGCAGGTGCCCTGCGTGGCGGGCCGCCCGTTCTTCATCGTGATCGGCTTCGCGTCCTTGATCTCGCGCGAGGCCTTGCACTTGACGCAGTAGCCGTTCGCCACGACTCACCTCCACGACGGTCTCGGACCCGGGCATCGTACCCTAGGCTTCCCGACCCCCTAGAGCCCACAAAACCCCGCCTTTCGGCGGGGTCTGTGGTGAGGAAGGGAAGGGTTGGGATTTCTTGAGTAGTCGGCGCTCGCGAGTGCAAGTGGCGTGCCAGCCCGACGAGCGAGGAGGTCAGCGAGTGCGCGCCGAGATCCTCTCCATCGGCACCGAGCTTCTGCTCGGCCAGATCGTCGACACGAACGCCCAATACCTCGCGGCCCGGCTCGCCGACCTCGGCATCGACTGCCTGTACATCTCGACCGTTGGCGACAACCCAGCGCGCTGCCGCGAGACGCTGGAACAGGCCCTTGGTCGATCGGACCTCGTCATCTGCACCGGTGGCCTCGGACCGACGGAGGACGACCTGACGCGCGAGACGATCGCCGCCGTCCTCGGAGAGGATCCGGCCGTCGATCCGGCGCTCGAGCGCGAGCTGCGCGAATGGTTCGCAGGCCGCGGCGTTCCGATGCCGGAACGGAACCGCAAGCAGGCGTGGCTCATCCCGTCGGCACGCGCGCTGCCGAACCCGAACGGCACCGCGCCGGGTTGGGACGTGAGGAAGGGCGGAAAGCGGATCGTCGCGATGCCCGGCGTGCCGCGCGAGATGACCTACATGTGGGAGCACCAGGTCGAGCCGACGCTCGTCGCCGGCGCCGTACTCCGCTCGCGCACGCTGAAGATGCTCGGCGTCGGCGAGTCGACGGCCGAAGAGGCCCTCGGTGACCTCGTGCGGTCGACCGCGCCGACAGTGGTAACGAAAGCGAAGAACGACGGCGTCCACGTGCGCATCACCGACAAGGACGCCGACGCCGCCACGATGGACGCGCGCATCGCGCGGATGGAGGCGCTCGTCCGCGAGCGGCTCGGTCAGTACATATGGGGCACCGATGACGACACCCTCGGCGCGGTCATCGGTCGCGGCCTCAGCGACCGCGGCTGGCGTCTCGCCACGGCCGAGTCGCTCTCGGGTGGCGACGTCGCACGCGCGCTCGCCGAGTCGCCCGGCTCGGTGTCGTGGTACACGCGCGGCTTCGTTCGTCCGATGGCGGACGCCGCGGAGCTCACGCAACTCCTCGACGAGCTCGTTCCCGCGCCGGAAGTGCGCCTGGTCGTGCCACACGGGGAGCAGAGCGCGGAGCTGCGGATCTGGACACCCGAACGTCCGCGCAGCGCGACGATCCGATTTGGATCGCGCGTCGAGGGACGCCGTCGAGCGCTGCTCGGTGCGCTCGACCTACTCCGCCGAGCGCTCTAGCACGGGAGCGGGAGGCGTATGCCCGAGGGCGTGTGAGCAGGAGTGGCAGGGTCCTCGAGCGAGAGCCGAGACCGCGACACCCGGCGGCGCATCGCCGAGAGAAAGAGAGCGGTCCCGTTTCGAGCGAGAGGACCCTGCCGCTCCGAATTTCGAGCGAGAGAGCCCTCCCGCACCGGCTCAATGCGAGCTAGTCGCGGTCGTCCGATCCTTTGCTGCCCGAGTCCCTGTTCTTGCCGCTCTTGGCCTTTGCTCGGTCCGCCGCGGCGCGGGCGTGCTCGGCGTTGCGCCGCACGACCTCGGCGTTCCGGGACGCGCGCGGCTGCGGGCTGGCGTGCGACGCCACCGGCAAGGTGGTTTGTGAGGCCAGATCCTCAGCGACTCCGGCGGCCGTCTCGGCGATGCGCTGCACGCCGACGAGGCCCGGCGCGAGCGTCGGGGCCGCGACGACGGCGAGGATCTCCGATGCGCGCAGCGTGATGGGGTCCGCCGACAGCCTGGTCGCGAGCAATTGCACACGCGAGCGCTGCTCGTTGAATCGATCGTCGAGCTGGGCCACGAGTGAGACCACTTCGGGTTGCAGCTCCTCCAGGTCGGCGAGCTCCGCGGCCGCCTCCGCGATCTGTTGCGAGTACGTGCTCGACGCGACGAGCGCGTCCTCGTCCCGACCACTCGTCGCGAGCGCTTCCGCTTCCGCGAGGCGATGCTCGGCGATCGAAAGCTGCACCGCGGCGCGATCCTCGGCGCTGTGCGCGAGCGTGAGGCGCAGATCCTCACCCGCAAGCTTTAGTGAGTACAGCGGATCATCGGGAACGCTATCCGCGCCCGCGACGGTCGCGCCCGCGATGGTCGCGATGCAGAGCGCGACGGCGGCGATCGCGCGCACCGCGTATGGAGCCGGCTTCGCGAGCATCTCGAACGCGATAGCAGCGCGATCGGCCAGCGTGGGGCGGCGTGGCCGCACCGAACCCAGGACGCGGTCGCGCATGCGTGCCCGCGAAAGCGCGTCAAGACCGCTCGGGGCGTTCTTGGGTATGCGGAGCGCAACGCGCACGGCTTCGCGAAGCTTCGCGTCGCGAATCGACGCCAGTTCGCGCTCCCCACGTGCCACGCTCTCGATGAGGCGATCCAGCTTCTCTGGGCGGCTTACTCCCACCACGGTCGTCTAACGGCTCGCGTGTCAGCCCGTTATCTCGAGTGCTCACCCGAACAGGTGAGGTTTAGACGCAGCGCCGTCGCGTGAGGCGGGCTAAGCAGAAGCGCCCGATTTAGGGCGCGGGCGTTACGGTCGCGGGCGCGGGGCCGCCCCACACCGGCGCGTAGTGACTGAAGAACGTGTCCTGATGGAGGACCTTTCCGCCGTCGTACACGGTGCGTGTGCGGATCACGTCACGACCCGCGACCTTTGAGCCCGGAATGAACGCCGGATCCGCGGGCTGATCCGCGGGAACGTCGACGAAGTTCCGCTGCACCGCGTCGCTGAAGACGACCGTGCGGCCCGTGGGCACGCTCCACACATCGAAGCTCACGCTCGTCGCGTCGTTCCACGACCACAGGAACACCGGGGCGTCGGTGTCGTTCTTCCACTTGAAGTCGACGCCCGGCTCGAACACCGCAGCGTCGAGGCCCAGCGGGTAGCGGTCGATGAGATAACCGTGCGCGTGGCGCTCGACGATCTCGTACCCGAGCTTCGAGACCGCGTTGAACATCGTCGTCGAGACCTGGCACAGGCCGCCACCGATGACGTTCTCGTCGGAGCGGTTGTTGATGATCGCACCGGCGAACGCGTAACCGCGCTCGACAGTGACCGGTCCGAGCAGCTCCCAGAACGAGAACGTCTGCCCCGGAAGGATCACGATGCCGTCGAACTGCGATGACCCGGTCGAGATGTTCGCGTGACGAGCGGCGCTCGGTGGGTAGTAGGTCGTGAACTCCGACGTGCGCGAGATCTTCGGCAGCCACGAATTCGCCTGCTCCGTCGAGAACGGCGGGATCTCGAGCGCCGCGGGCGCCGCGACGTTGCGCGTCCCAACGGCCGGACGCAGCAGGTCAGTGCCGAGCTGCGCGACGAGTTTGTCCTGCGCGACACGGATACCGGTCGCGCCGGGAACGACCGACGCGATGCCATCAGGGTTGACGCTGAAGCGCGCGCTGAGGGCGGGACGATCGAGCTTCGCGGCGACCGCGGTCGCCCACTCCGTCAGGCGGTCTTGCTTCAGCGACACGACGTAGCGGTAACGCGCCACCGGAGCGATCGCGTCGACCGGCAATGCAGGAAGCTCGTCGGCTCGCGCCGCGACGCGGTGGATCGAAAGCAGCGACGTGAGACCCGCCGCGTCCTCGGTGATGCGCCGATCCTCGACGGTCACCTCGAGCGGCGTCATGACCGCGGTCGCTCGCGCGACGGCGTCGCGGTAGCCAGACGCGTCCACCGCGGGATAGATCGCGCGAACGTGCAGATCGATCTCGCGGTCGTCGAAAGTCGGCGCAGCGAGGACCGCTGCGGTCGCCGCGACGCGGTCAAGCTCGCGGCCAAGGACCGGCTCGGTGAGTGTCAGGCCCTTGGCCGAGAGGTCGATCTCGCCAGATACCGCGCGCCGGTCGACGGCACTCGCGAGGCTCGCGACCCAGCGGTCGAGTGCGTCGCCCTGGGCGCGTAGCGTCAGCGGCATCTGCGCCTCGCCGCGCAGCGCGTCGAGCCAGGCGGTGACGCGCTCCATGGCTGAGCCGCCCTTCCCGTACGCGAGCGCCGCGGCGACGGCCATGTCGACGTCCGGTGACACGGCGAGTTCCGCATTGGTCGTACGCCAGGTCTGTCCGTCATGCACGGCGATCACGGCGCGCTCTGCCCACGGCCGCGTGAGCTCGTTGTCGAGGCGCTCGTGGATCGCTGCGGCGTCGAGGGAGCCGACGTGCACGCCCGCGACGGTGACACCAGGGAGCGCGCGCTCGGCGTAGACATAAGGAGCGGCGAACACGATCGCGACCGCGGCAGCCAGGATCGTCATTGGAAGGACAGCGAACCTCAGCGAGACAGCCCGGCCGCGTCGTGCGGCGCGCTCGCCTTCTCTAGTGACGACCGTCATGCGGAGCGGCCTCCCGATCGGGTGCCCACCAGCACCCGCGATCCATTCTTGAGCACTGCATCTGTGACGAACGAAAAGGTCGCATCGTTCCGTTCCATCCGCGTCAGATTTGTAACCGCTAACTCCTACGCAATTTGTGGTCCACATCACAGTTGCGTGACAAAAAGGCAAAAAGAAGGCCCGGCACCCCAGGGGAGCAGGGAGTGCCGGGCCATCGAGGCGGACTGGCCAGCGGGCGGGCCGGCCAGAGCCTGTCTAGGGAGTTATGAGCACCCGGTCGTTTCTCCGCAGTTCTCGCACTTGTGGCAGGTGCCACTTCGCACGGTGAGCCAGCCACAGCGAGGGCACGGCGGCGCATCGGGTGTCGAGTTGAGTCGCCTCCCCCGAACAGGGGACGGACTCGCCGCGATGGTGAAGTTCTCGGTGATGGGTGGTGGCGAGATCGACACGCTCGTCGCAAGCAGCTCCTGCTGCGCCGGCGTGTCGGCGATGACTTCGCTGATGCGCGTGAGACCCAGGTACGCCTTCTCGTCGGCAGTGAGGAAGCGGTGACCGAGCCAGCGGAACACGTAATCGACGATCGACTTGGCCATCCCGATCTCGGGATTGCCCGTCCAGCCGGAGGGCTCGAAGCGCATGTGGCCGAACTTCTCGACGAGGTGCGACAGCGGAACGCCGTACTGGAACAGCAGCGACACGCTCGTCGCGAAGGCATCCATCATGCCGGAGAGCGTCGAGCCTTCCTTCGCCATCGTGACGAAGAGCTCGCCGGGCGTCTCGTCCTCGAACTTCCCGACGGTGATGTAGCCCTCGTGACCTTCGATCGAGAATTTGTGCGTCAGCGACTCGCGGGTGTCGGGCAGCCGGCGCCGCTGCGGCCGGCTCACCTCGACGATCCGCTCGATGAACTGCACGGTGGGCTCGGCCTTCTTCGAGTTGCTCGCGTCGGCGTTGGTCGAGAGCGGCTGCACTTTCTTGCTGCCATCGCGGTAGACCGCGATAGCCTTAAGCCCGTGCTTCCAGGCCTCGATGTACGCCTCGCTCACGTCGTCGACCGTCGCTGTCTCCGGCAGGTTCACGGTCTTGCTGATCGCGCCGGAGATGAACGGCTGGACCGCGCCCATCATCTTGATGTGGCCCATGTGTGAGATCGTCCGCTCGCCGTTCTGCGGTTTGAAAGCGCAGTCGAAGACCGAGAGGTGCTCGTCCTTGAGATTCGGCGCGCCCTCGATCGTCCCGCGCTGTTCGATGTGCGCGGTGATCGCCGAGCCTTCCGTTTCCGTGTAGCCGAGGCGGCGGAGCGCGGCGGGTACGGTCCGGTTGACGAGCTTCAGCATCCCGCCGCCGACCAGGCGCTTGTACTTCACGAGCGCGATGTCGGGCTCCACGCCGGTCGTGTCGCAATCCATCATGAAACTGATCGTTCCGGTCGGCGCGAGCACAGACGCCTGAGCGTTCCGGTACCCGCCGATCTTCCCGAGCGACGCGGCGTCATCCCAGGCCTGGCGCGCCGCGGACAGCAGGGTCGGCGGAACGAGGTCCGCGGTGATGCGGTACGCCGCGGCGCGGTGCATCTCGATGACGCGGTCGTGCGCACCCTTGTTCCTCGGGTACGCCTCGTACGGACCGACGGCCGCCGCGAGTCGCGCCGACTGCGCGTAGGCCTCGCCCGTCATGAGCGCGGTGATCGACCCGGCGTACGCCCGGCCTTCGTTCGAGTCGTACGCGAGGCCGCGCTGCATCAGCAGCGCACCGAGATTCGCATAGCCGATGCCGAGCTGCCGGTGGCTCTTCGCGTTCGCGGTGATCCCCGCCGTCGGGTAGTCGGAGAAGCCGACGAGGATCTCCTGCGCCGTGAACACGAAGTCGACCGCGCGCGCGAACCGCGCAGCGTCGAACTCTCCGTCGGCATGGAGGAACCGCATGAGGTTGAGCGACGCGAGATTGCACGCGGAATCGTCGATGTGCATGTACTCGGAGCACGGGTTCGATCCGTTGATCCGACCCGAGGCCGGGCAGGTGTGCCAGTCGTTGATGGTGGTGTCGAACTGCATGCCGGGGTCGCCGCACTCCCACGTGGCCTGCGAGATCTCGCGCAAGAGCGCAGCCGCGTTCACCGTCTCGACCGTGTGGCCGTCGGTGCGCGCGGTGAGATCGAACGACTCACTCGCGAGCGCCTTCATCATGAAGTCGTCGGTCGCGCGGATCGAGTTGTTGGCGTTCTGGAACTGGATCGACTGCCACGCCTCGCCGTTCAGGCTCATGTCGTAGCCCATCTCGCCGAGCGCCCAGGCCTTCTTCTCTTCCTTTGCCTTGCACCAGATGAACTCGCGGACGTCGGGGTGGTCCGTATCGAGAACGACCATCTTCGCCGCGCGCCGCGTCGTGCCGCCCGACTTTATCGAGCCCGCGACCGAGTCGGCACCACGCATGAAGGACACCGGTCCGGAGGCGTAGCCACCCCCGGAGAGCTGCTCACGGCTGGAACGGATCCGCGAGACGTTGATCCCCGAACCGGAGCCGCCCTTGAAGATGATGCCCTCGTTCTTGAACCAGTCGAGGATCGAGTGCATGTCGTCAGCGACCGAGAGGATGAAGCAGGCACTCGCCTGCTGCGGCACGCCCTCGACTCCGATGTTGAACCAGACCGGCGAGTTGAATGAGGCGTGCTGGTGGATCATCAAGTATTTGAGCTCGTGGTTGAAGATCTGGGCTGCCTGGTCGTTCGCGAAGTAGCCGCCCTCCACGCCCGACCGCGTGATCCGGTCGACCACGCGGTCGACCATCTGCTTCACGCTCCACTCGCGGTCAGGAGAGGTGAGCTTGCCGCGGAAGTACTTCGACGCGACCACGTTCGTGGCGGTGGCAGACCAGAACTTCGGGACCTCGATGCCCTTTTGCTCAAAGACGTTGACGCCGTCGCCTGGGATCACAGCGTCGCGGAGCTCCCACTCGATCTCGTCGTACGGGTGGACGCCCTCCCGGGTGAAACAGCGCTCGAGGAGGAGGCCCTTACGGGCCGGTGACGCCGGCGCTGCGACCGGAGTCGTGACAGGGACGGACTGCTGCGGTATCTGAGCGATTGCCATGTCGGACTCCCCTTAGTGAGCTGCGGTGGTCTGGACGGCCCTCTTGGCGCCCCTGAGCAGAAGGAGTGGCCCCTCGATCGTCTTGGACGCTGTGAAGGCGCGCGAACGGAAGCTCATCCCGGCCTCTCCTTCATCCTCATCGCATTATCGCCTACTAGATGTCGCCCCCGCCGCCCCAGCAGATACAACATCTGGTAACGGGCGCAGGCTGCGAACATTACTCGGCCCTCCGGAGGTGTCAAGGACAAAAGTCGGACAGGCGGGCGGCGTTAAGCGGCCGACGCCACCATCATTACGAGAGGTCTTTGACTGATACCGAAAGTCGTCGCGGCGCGACTACGTGATCGCGGCGGGCAGCCGGTGACGACGATCAGGGAATGACGAGGTGGACGGGGTTGCCGCGGATGTTCACTTGCCAGGTGGTGATGTCCTGCCCGGTGCCGAGCGTGCCGTACTCGATCTTCCACCAACCGCCCCCTGCACCCGGCGGGTCACCGGGCGCCACCGGCGCGGTGTACGTGGTTGGGATCACCGCCGAGATGGTCACCCACTGGTTGTTGTAGTAGTTGCACGAGCTGGTCGAGGTCACGAGCGTGGTCGTCGGCCCTCCACTGGTGGGCCCGCCGCAGCTGCTCCCGGTGGCGGTATAGGTGAAGGTCGCGTACGTGTAGCCGGGGGCGGTGGCAGACGGGATCCGGATCTTGAAGTTCGTGCTCGAGATGTCACCCGGGTCGAACAGGCTGATCTCGAGGATCTTGCCGGCGTGCGCTCCCTCGACCTGTGCCAAGTAGAAGACGGACGTGTTGTTGATGACGATGAAGGCCTCCATGCGGCTCTGGCCGTACACATGGGGGAGCGCGCCGGACGCCGAGGTCACCTCGATCCCGAATCCATTGACCCCGTTCTCGCTGAAGGTCCCGCTGCTCGTCACCACCTGCAGCCGGTACTGGCCCTCCGTGAGCCCGGTCGCCCAGAGCACCCACCGGTTGTGGGCGAGATCGAGCGAGCAGTCGGGGCCCGAGCTGCTCCCGGCCCCGCCACCGTAGCTGCTGTTGCCCTTGTAATCCGTGCTCTTGTCGACCCCGTTGGAGGAATAGGTCTTCGTGCCGCCGGGGACCGGGATGTCGTCCGTGAGGTCGTACGGCGTTCCGTTCATGT
>JBGPZT010000174.1:0-4974 GCA_041493915.1 Candidatus Limnocylindria bacterium | reverse complement strand
TGGCAACCACGGCGATCCCGGGCTGCCGGTGCACGTGCGGGTCAGCGCGACGGACCACGAAGTGACGGTACGCATCGTCGACAACGGCGGCGGCAATGAGATCCCCCAGGCCGAGACGCCAGACCTCGAGGCAAAGCTCGCGGGGCTGCAGAAGCCCCGGGGCTGGGGTCTCTTCCTCATCAAGAACATGGTCGACGACCTGCGCACGCACACGACGGAGACGCATCACACCGTCGAGCTGGTCATGCGGCTCGGCGAGAAGGGAGCGGAGTAAATGACCACCGCAGAGAACCCGGTGCGGTACCTCGACGGGACGGCCGTCGTGGACCTGCCGGCGCAGATCGACTCCACGGCGGAGCATGCGCTGAACGACGCGTACGCGGCCGCGGCGGCGCACGGCTCGAAGACGGTGCTGCTCAACTTCGCGGGCGTCGATTTCCTGTCGAGCACGGGGATCGCGCTGATCGTTGGGATCCTCGCACGCGCGCGGAAGGACGGGCGCGCGATCCACGTGTCGGGGCTCTCCGCGCACTACCGAGAGATCTTCGAGATCACGCGGCTCTCGGATTTCATGACCATCTTCGCGAACGAGAACGCGGCGTTGAAAGGTGACGGAGCGAGATGACAACAGCGACGACGACGACGGAGGCCGACCGCATCGATGAGCGGACGATAGTGATCCGCGTGCGCGGGGACGTGACCGCGGCCTCGGAGCAGCCGCTCATGGCCGCATACAGGCAGGCCGGCGAGAAGACGCGCGCGATCGTGCTCGACTTCACGGGGCTCGATTACATGAACAGCGGCGGAATCGGGCTGCTCGTGACGCTTCTCGTCCGCGCCAACCGGCAGAAGCAGAAGCTTCTCGCCTGTGGGCTGAACGAGCACTACAAGCAGATCTTCGAGCTCACCCGGCTGGACGAGGCGATCGCGATCCACGACAACGAGGCCGAGGCGCTCGCGGCGCTGAAGGCGTAAAGGAGCACGGCGATGACGCGCGATGACAGCAACTGGGCGAAGCCCACGAAGACCCTCGACCCCGCGGACATCGACGGCGCGATCAACGCGAACGTGCGCGGTCGCCGGCTGAACGCCGCGAACGGCGGCTTCGGCCGGCTGTCCCAGAAGATGTTCTCGGTGCGGATCGGCTCGGAGGTCACGCCCCAGGCCGTCATCGCGACCTGGAAGACGCGGTTCGGCGACTTCTGGCCGAAGGGCCAGCGGATGTTCCTGCCCGCGACCGGCATCGCTCCAGGCGAGGTCGGGATCATCAACGCGTCGATACCCGGCACACCGACTATGGCGACTGGCGTGCTCGTGATCTACGCCGACGACGTCTCGTTCAGCTTCATGTCGCCCGAGGGGCATCCGTTCGCCGGCCCGCTGACGTTCAGCGCGCACACCGACGAGTCCGGGTTCACCGTGGCGCAGGTCCAGGAGCTCACTCGGGCGAGCGATCCCTTCTGGGAGCTCGCGATGATGATGCCGGTGCTGGGTGAGCGCATGCAGAACGACATCTGGCGCGCGACGCTCCGCAATCTCGCCAAGCACTTCGGCGTCGAGGCGACGGTCGAGTCGAAGATCGTGGTCGTCGATAGCCGCCGCCAATGGCGGAACGCGAAGAACATCTGGCACAACGCCGCGATCCGCTCGAGCTTGAGCGCACCTCTCAGACTCCTCCGGCGCGGCTAGCCCGGACGGCGGGGTCGCTTCCAGCGCCGACGTATCAGCGACGAGCCTCCGAAGGAGTCGCGTTGGTGGTGTCAGCGTCAGCGGTACCAAGCGTTTCGACGTAGATCTGCACGTGGTCGCCACTCTTCTCGTCGATCACGTCGACCATCTTCCCGTCAGGCGATTCCTCAATCCCACGGAGGACCTCGTCCAGATCGATCCCGTGACGCTTCGAGATCTGGCCGGCGATGCCGCCGATGAGCGCGAGCCGCGCAAGGCCGAGCGGCACTGTGATGTTCACCTTCTGCTTGTTCCCCTCCGTGACGCGGATGCGCAGCACGCGCTTGTTCCCAGACATGTGACTAGCTCCCTTCTCTTACAGGCCGTTGCACGCTGGCCGCAAACACATCGATCGACTCAAGCTCGTCGACGACCGGGCTCACGCCGGAGTGGTGGATCGCGTCGCACACGACGCGCAGCGGATGGAGCCGGCAGATGACTCGTGTCTCGCGCTCGCGCTGCTCGAGCGGAAGGACTGGACCGTAGTAATGGGAATGACCCGTGTAGGCGCGCGCTAACTCGTCGAGATGCTCGAGCGCGCCGCACTCCGTGAGCTCCGCAAGCCCTCGGATCTCGATCCAGCGACCACCGTCCGCTGGATCGACGACGAGCACCGTTGCGTGGGGATCCCGCTCGATGTTCTGCGCCTTCTGTCGCTCGCGCGCCGTAGCGACGCGCACGTGCGATCCGTCGAAGTCGGACCAGACGGGCTGCGTCTGCGGCTGCCCGTCTGACATCGACGTGCTGAACATCGTCACGAGAGGGCGCTCGAGCAGGTCGACGTGGGTCGCCGGGATCACGGCGATCCGGCCGCTGCATTCGGCCCCGCTCGTCCGCGGACGCGCGGTCTTCGTCGTTCGAAGGGTGTGCGCGTTGGCCGTCGTCTCGGTGACGACGCGGGCCGGGGTCAGGCGCACCAGGACGGGGACCTCGCGCTCGGCGAGCGCCGCCGGTACGCATTCGCCGAAGTACCGAGACGCGCCCGCATACCGCCGCGCGAGTCCGTCGAGGTGAACGAGCGCTGCCGTCTCGTCAAGCTCGACGCATCCGCGGATCTCGATCCAGCGCCCGGGACGGTCTGGGTCGACGATGAGGAGCGCGACGCGTCGGTCGGCGCGCATGTTCCGCTCCTTGCGGAAGCCGCGCATCGTATTCAGACGGACCTCTTCGCGATCGAAGTCGAACCACACGGGCTGGGTCTGTAACGCTCCGTCCGGCATGCGCGTCGTCAACGCTCCGAGGAGCGGACGCTCGAGCAGGTCGAGATGCGATGGCGCGATGACGTCTCGTCCGCCCGTCGCTCGCTGACCTCGACACCGATCAGAGGCAATCAAAGGCCGCGGCTGCGGGCGATCGGTTCCGCGATCCCCTCAGTCGCGCCGTACGTGGTTGCGTAAGCGACCAGCACTTTCATGTGGGACTCCGACTTTGCGCGCGCGCCCGCTCGCGCCGATCCTCGCAAGAGTCGTCCTCGGTAGGCAAGCTCAAAAGAGTCAAACGATTCTTCTGCGTCCCGACCTTCGACTCTTGTCGGCCGATCCGGAGTGATGAGAAGGTTCTGGAGGAGGCGTTGACATGACAACCCTGAGTACCGAGCAGGTGTGGCAAGAACTTGCAAAGGCGTCGTTTGCGGTCGTCAGCTACGTCACTCCGGCGGGCGAGCCCAGGTCGAGCGGCGTCGTCTACAGGGCCGTGGACCGGCGGCTTTACATCGCGGTTGCAGCGGACAGCTGGAAGGCGCGGCACATTGCCGCGAGTGGGCGCGTCTCGTTGACCGTGCCGGTTCATCGAGGTGGTGTCCTGTCGCTCGTGCTGCCGATCCCGCCCGCGACCGTGAGCTTCCACGCATCCGCGAAAGTCCACCCGGCCGGCTCGCGGGAGGCTCTCTCGCGATCGAAGGAGCTGGGCGCCCTTCTGCCGCCGGAAAGACGCGAGTCCGCTTGCATCGTTGAGGTCATTCCCGAGGGCGAATTCGTGACTTATGGCTTGGGCGTTTCATTGATGCAGATGCGCACCCCTGCCACAGCTCGCGCCCGCGTGCCCGCGATGTAGTGGGAGCGCGACATCTCGCGACCATCGGCTTTCGAGAGTGTGACCAGTGCTGTGCGCCAGGGTACCCGCCTGGCCGCGCCTAGACGGTCGTGGAGATAGCCGTGTAGCGCAGCGGGTCCGGGAGATCGGTGACTAGTTGACTACACCTGACGCGCATATGTTGCCGGTCACAGTCGCAAAACTCGACCGGCGAATCACACGTCCCGCTACGACGCGCTCGGGTTACGTCTGAGGCGGTAGGTGGGTGATCGGTTCGACCCGCACCGTGCTACGCGTGGAACTGCCTGACGGCACGCGCATCGACTTCGGTTCGGTGCCGAAGTGAGGGGACGAGGACGAAGTACCAGGCGGTGCTGACGAGTTTCAGCGCTACGTTGCTGAGGCCGGCACCCGCGAAGGCAAGGATGAAGTAGATGATGTAGACGGCACCGGCGAGTCGCTGCGCGTCCAGGCTAACGCCGGACCCCGACGATCAAGAGCCACAGGAAGAGCACGAGCTCCGCGACCCCGCCGAGCAGGAACGCAGGCGCGAGCGCCGCGGGCACGAATGGCAGCCAGAGGACGCACGACGCCGCGCCCCCGACGATGAGCGCGACGCCGATCGCTCGTGGGATGAGCGCCGAGCGCACGACGAGGTAGCCGAGGAAGACGAGGAAGAGCCCGAAGAAGGCCAGTGCGAGCACCTCCGCGCCGCGACCCAGGCCGAGCGCGTAGTACAGCGACTGGAGGACGCAGCCGACGACTACGCTGACCATGGCCAGGGCGCCGGCGCCGCGCGTCGGGTCGCCGAACAGACGGCAGAGCAGGAGGGCGACGATGCCGTACCACATCGTGCCGCCGACCTGCACGGCGGCGGCGAGCGCCGATGCGGGATCCTGGAGCGCGAGCACCTGACCGATGCCGGCGATGACGAAGTACGCGAGATACAAGACGGCTGCCATCCGCGCGCTCGGCCGCGCCACCGCGATGGTCACGGCCGGCACTATAAGCAGAAGGTGTGAAGGGCTGTGAAGACGCCGCGCGGCATCGAGCACGTGTACATCAAGCCGGCGACGACGCGGCTCAACGGCAAGGTCGAGCGCTCACATCGCATCGACGCCGAGGAGTTCTATCGGACGCTGGGCGGCGTGGTCGTCGACGACAGCAAACTCTTCACGAGCAAGCTCCAGGAATGGGAGGACTTCTACGATTTCG
>JBGPZT010000120.1:0-8401 GCA_041493915.1 Candidatus Limnocylindria bacterium | reverse complement strand
CGCGCTCAACATCGTCGGGAACGACGGCTTCGCGGTCCGCTGCGGAGCGGTCGTCGCGTTCGGCACGCCGGTCGTGCTCCTCACACGCGACGAGGGGCAGGCGGAGCGGCTGCGGGCGCAGCTCTCGATCATCGGCTTCGACGACGTGCGCGGATACGCGGAGCCGATCGCGGCGTCGGACGATGCCACCGCGACGACGCAGCAGCTCGACGCGCGGACCGCGGGACGTCTGGCGGTCGACGGAGCACGATTCCTCGACGTTCGCGAGCGATCCGAGTACGAGGGCGGTCACGTGCCCGGCGCGCAACACATTCCGTACGAGCAACTCGAGCGGCGCATCGGCGAAGTGCCGCGCGAGCGAACGCTCGTCGTGTACTGCGCGAGCGGCGTGCGTTCGAGCCTCGCGACGGGGATCTTCGAGCGTCACGGCATCGCAGCAGCGAATCTTCGTGGTGGATTCAGCGCTTGGCGGAGCGCGGGGCTGCCTATCGAGGGCTCTCGCTAGCGTTACACTGACCACGGGCACTCCCCTCGATGGACCTTTTCCTACGGCGCCCTCCGCGGGCGGCCAGCGTCCTTCCAACCGAGCGCCCAGTTGGGAAAATGGTGTTATGCGCATTGCCTTCATCGCGTCCTCGGTCCCTCGCCGCTGCGGCATCGCCACGTTCACCGCGGATCTTTCGGGAGCGGTGAGGTCGGCCGATCCGGCCGTGCGGATCTTCGCGGCCGCCATCGACGAGCCGGGCGCCGCGCGTCCGTACGGACCCGAGGTGCGGTGGCGGATCCGTCAAGAGGAGCCGAGCACCTACCGCGACGCGGCCGTGGCGATCAGCGCGTCGAATGTGGACATCGTCAACGTGCAGCACGAGTTCGGGCTGTATGGCGTGTGGCACGACGGCACGTACGACGACCACCTACGCGTATTCCTTGAGAACTGCACGAAGCCCGTCGTCAGCACGCTCCACACGGTCGCGCCGAAGCCAGAACCGTGGGCGCTCGAGACGGTGCGCCTCATCTCGGAGCACAGCGAACAGGTCGTCGTGATGGGCACGACCGCCGCGCGCCTCCTGCACGACGTCTATGGCATCTCCCGGCCGGCCGTGGTCATCGAGCACGGCATGCCGGCTATCGAGCCGCGTGGCCGACATCGCCTGAAGCGCCAGCTCGGCGTGGAGGAGCGGCCGATCGTCTCGACGTTCGGCCTCGTCGATCCGCGGAAAGGGCTCGAGTACGTCATCGAGGCGATGCCAGAGATCGTCGCGCGCCATCGCGACGCCCTCTATCTCGTCGTAGGCCAGACGCACCCGGAGCTGCTCAAGCGGGAAGGCGAGGCGTATCGCAATTCGCTCATCGCATCGGCAGGCCGGCTCGGGATGCGCGACCACGTCAAGTTCGTGAACCAGTACCTCACCCAGCGCGAGGTCGTCGATTACCTGCTCGCGACCGACGTCTACGTCACGCCGTACCTCGACCCGAACCAGATCACCAGCGGCACCCTCGCCTACGCACTCGGCGCCGGGAAGGCGATCGTGTCGACGCCGTACCTCCACGCGCGGGAAGTGCTCGAGAGCGGCCGCGGGATGCTCGTGCCTTTCCGCGACTCGGCCGCGATCGCGTCGGCGGTGAATTCGATCCTGGGCGATCCCAAGCGCAAGCGTGAGCTGGAGATGCGCGCATACGAGTACGGCAAGAAGATGGCGTGGCCCGCGATCGGTCGCCGCGTGCTGGCAATGATGCGCGACGTCCTCGACCATCGCCTACCCGAGCCGGAGCGCGAGGAGCCGCGTCAAGAGGAGCCGACACCGATCGCATGAATCTCGGCGATCGGCTTCCACAGAACCCCCTTATCACGGCACGCGACGTAAAGCCGTCCATCCCCACGCTCGAGGTCGTGTCGGTCTTCAACGCCGCGGCCGCGCGGGTCGGCGACGAGATCGTCCTCCTGTTGCGCGTGGCCGAGCGGCCGCGGACCGACATCGAGCCGGGTCCCGACGCGCTGACGCTCGATCTCGATGCGCCACATCCGATCCTCCGTCCGTTGCCCGCGCACTATCGCAAAGAGCAGCTCATCGGGATGGCTTTCCTTGACACGCGCCACGGCGCCCCACGGGTCGTCGTCGCGCACCTACCCACGACCCTGCCGGGCCTCGATCTGCGCGATCCGCGGTCGATCCGCTATCGCAACGCGTCCGGCAATCTCCGCGCGACCAACGAGGGATACATCGACTTCCTCGCCCAGATATCGCACCTCCGCGTCGCGCGCAGCAGCGACGGCACGAGCTTCACCATCGACGAGACGCCCGCGATCGCGCCGCACACGGACATGGAGGAATACGGCGTCGAGGATCCGCGCGCGACGTTCATCGACGGCAGGTGGCACATCACCTACGTTTCGGTGTCACGCTGGGGGATCACCACCAGCCTCGCGACGACGACCGACTTCCGGAGCTTCGAGCGTCACGGCGTGATCTTCCTCCCCGACCACAAGGACGTCGTGATCTTCCCGGAAAAGGTCCGCGGCCGCTACGTCGCGCTCACCCGGCCGATGCCGCAGTCATTCAGCCGCATCTGCGGTATCTGGATCGCGTTCAGCGAAGACCTCCACTCCTGGGGCAGCCACGAGACGCTTTGCCTTCCGCGCTGGGAGTACTGGGACGAGCTCCGCACCGGAGCGTCCACCGTGCCGTTCCGCGTCAAAGACGGCTGGCTCGAGCTGTACCACGGCGTGGACCGCAACACGCGTTATGCCATGGGTGCGCTGCTCCTGGACGCCGACGACCCGCGCAAGATCCTCGCGCGCTCCGCGCAGCCGATCCTGGAGCCGTTCGAGCCGTTCGAGCGGACCGGCCTGTTCAACGAGACGATCTTCTCCTGCGGGCATGTCGACCTCGGTGGCGGCCGCCTGCGCATGTACTACGGGGCCGCTGACTCGGTCGTCGCGGCCGCGGACTTCGACGTGAGCGACATCGTGGACAGCCTCGAACCCTGGCGCGGCGCCGCCGAACGGCTCGTGAAGGTGTAGTCATGCTGCGCCAGCTCGCCCGACTCACCGTCCCGGTCGAGTCCGCAGGAGAGCGCGCATGCGCCATCGCGGTCTACGCCGACGCCGCCGATCGCACGTTCCCCGCGGCCGACCGCGGATTCGAAGGCGTCGCCTGCGTCGACGACGCCGCACGCGCTCTCATCCTCCTCACCGACGTGTGGTCCGCGACCGGCCTGCCTCGCATGCGGGACTGGGCGCTGACGTTGCTCGACTTCCTCCTGTACATGCAGCTCGAAGACGGTCGCTTCGTGAACTTCATCACCGACTGGTCGGGCCGGCACAACGGGCACGGCGTCACGTCGTTCCCCGGCGGCGGCTTCTGGCACGCTCGCGGCGTGCGCGCGCTCGCGCGTGCGACGGTCACCCTCGGAGAGGAACGCGCGCGCGACGCGCTCGAGCGCGGCCTCGATCACATCCGCGCCGCGCGCGACGTGCCAGCGGATGTCCGTTCGATCCACGTCCTCACGGCGCTGGACCTGCTCCGCGCCGGCGCGTTCCACGAGCTGCGGGCGGAGCTCGGGACGTGGTGCGATGAGATCGCGTCCTGCCGCCACGGTGGTGTGCTCTTCGACAACCCCGATGAGCTCGAGCCGCACCTGTGGGGCCATCAGCAGGAGGGCGTGCTCGCCGAGGCCGGCGCGTTCCTCGGACGCGACGACCTCATCGCTATCGCGCGGCAGAGCGCGCTGACCTATCTCGCGCCGCAGATCGACTCGGGCTTCGATCACCCGGTCGTGCAGCCGTACGGCGTCGCCTCCGCGGTGTACGCGACCGAGCGTCTTCGCGGGGTCACCGACGGACCGCGCTTCGACGAGCTCTGGGGCAGGGCGCGCGGCTGGTTCGACGGACGCAACCCGGCGCGACGCCCCGTCTACGACCGCGAAAACGGGCGCGTCTACGACGGCATCGACCACGGCATGCTGAATCTGCACTCGGGCGGGGAGTCGAACGTCGTCGGGGGACAGGCGTTGCTCGATCAGGTCGTGCGCACTGCGCCCCAGCTGATGGCGCTCATCGACACCTGCTTCGCGCCGGATGTGCGGGACCGTCTCAGCGGCGTGCAAGAGGCGCACCAGGGCTAGGCGATCTCGACCCGGACCGGCCGCACCGCGTTGTTCGCGTAGCCAAGGGCGCCCCGCACTTCCTGCAGCGGCTGTGTCGTGCCGGCGGTCGTGACGGCGCGCGCGAGCAACACCAGTTGCCCGCTCGTGCGCGGCGCGATGGCGGCGTGCCACTCCCGCCAGGCGTAGCGCGACAGCGCGCCCGCGAGCGTCGCGTCGCGCCAACTGCGGCCACCGTCGGCGGAGAGGGCGACCCGCGCGAGATCGCTGCGACCGCTCCACGCGTAGCCGCGCGCCACGAACGGGCGCAACTCGAGACGTTCGCCCTCACCGGGCCAGGCGATCAGCGCGCGTGCCGCGATCTCGCGCAGCGGCCGGTCTCCGACGACATAGCGCTTCGCTTGGAAGAACCCGTCGAACCTCCGCTCGATGAGGCTGAGCCGCGCGAGCCATTTCACCGACGCCATGCCGTACCAGCCTGGGACGATGAGCCGCAGCGGCGCGCCGTGCTCAGGCGGAAGGTCGTCTCCGTTCATCGCGTACGCGAGCAGCACGTCGTCGCGGAGCGCCTCGGCGAGGGGCAGCGAGCGTTCGTACGCGATCCGCGTGCCCACGTCGGCGGGTGTGCCCGCGTCCGCGCCGACGCAAAGGACTTCGACCGCGCTAGCGAGCGGTCCAGCCATCTCGAGGACCGCACGTAGCGACGCGCCGGTCCACTCCGCGGTGCCGACGGCCCCGGTCCGCCACTGCTCGCCGGCGACCGGCGGATCGAGGAAGGCACGTCCATTGCCGGCGCATTCGAGCGTCACCACCAGCGACCGCGGGGGCAGCGATCGGATGTCGTCGAGTCCGAGCTGAAGGGGGGTGTGCACCGCGCCGTCGATCGCGAGGCGTTCCGGCGCCGGCGGTATCGGGAAGTGGTCGCGGACGTAATGGCGCGACGCGGGCGTGATCGCGCCGACCTGTCGTTCGAGTGGCGTCTCCGCATTGAGCGGCTCGCGGGTCAGATAGAGGAGCTGATCCGAGTTCACGCGGCCAGTCTCTGGCATCGACGCCGGACTAGCATTTCGAGATGCCGCGGCGGCTCGTCAACCTCGCGCTCCTCCTCGTCGTTCCACTTCTCGTCGCGACCGGCCTGCTCGCGTGGATCGCGCCTCGTCCGACCGCGGATGTGCTGCTCGTGATGCACCGCGCCGCCGGCGTCGGGGTCGTGCTCGTCCTCGCCTGGAAGTACGGGATCGCGCGACGCTCGCTCCGTCGTCGTGCGCGCCGAGCCGCCCGTGTCAGTCTCGCCCTGGGAGGACTCGCGTCCCTTGCGCTGCTGCTCGTGCTGGGCCTCGGCCTCGCGTGGTCGATCGGCATCGTGTCGTTCGACCGGCCGCTGCCGTATTCGCTGCTCAATGTGCACGTGTTCGTTGGCGTCGCGCTGGTCCCGCTGATGGTCGCGCACGCCGCGCGCCGCTGGGAGTCGCGTCCCGCGAAGGCTGATCTCGGAGGTCGTCGCGTCGCCCTGCGCGCGCTGGCAGTTGGTGTCGGCGCGATCGTTGCGACGGCCGCGCTCGACCGCGTTGGCGCGGCGCGCCGCTCGACCGGGTCACGCGCCGCCGCCGCGTTCAGTGGCAACGATTTTCCGCTCACGATCTGGGCTTTCGACGCCGTGCCGGCGATCGATGTTGCGACCTGGCGCATGCAGGTCGACGGAGAGGTCGCTTCGCCGGGCGCGATCGGCTACGACGCGCTGGTCGCTCTGTCCTCCACCGAGCGCGACGCGGTGCTCGATTGCACCGGAGGCTGGTGGACCGAGCAGCGCTGGCGAGGCGTGACGCTCGCCGATCTGCTCGCCCGGCACGCCGTTCACGCGTCAGCTCAGCGTGTCGATGTCGTGTCGCTCACCGGGCACGCGTGGTCGTTCCCCATCGCGGAGGCAGATCGTCTTCTGATCGCGACACATGTCGGTGGTGAGACCCTGAGACCGGGCCACGGGTATCCGGCGCGCCTCATCGCACCTGACCACCGCGGATTTCAGTGGATAAAGTGGGTCAGCCACGTGCATGTCGCGTAGCCTATGAAGATGCGCCGCCTGTTCGTGATCGCCGTCGCTGGTCTCGCGGTCGTCGCGGCGACGGTCGTGTCGTGCGGCGTTCTGGCGCCAGGAAGCGTGCCAAGCGTGCTTGGCATCCCCGGCGCGCAGGCGGCGGCCGGCGTGACCGTCCTGGCCGGTGCCCCGCTCCCGATGCTCCAGGACATCGATCCGGAGGACCTCGATCCCGCGCGCGACGTTCCCGGTGTCCCACCGGTCGCCCTTGCGCCACCCGGCGGTGCCGTCGTACAGGCGAACGGCGTCCGCATACCGAAGCCGGCGATGCCGACGGGGCCGCGGCGCATCGGGATCCAGGTCGGCCACTGGATGACCGATGAAGTTCCCACCGAGCTCGGAACGCGGATCACGTTCCAGACCGGAACGAGCTGGGCGGGCGTCGACGAGGTCGACGTGAACATGGATATCGCGCAGCGGATCAAGGCGCAGCTCACCGCGCGCGGTTACATCGTGGACATCATTCCGACGACGATCCCTCCCGGTTACTTGGCCGATGTGTTCCTTGCGCTCCACGCTGATGGTGATGGCACGGGGGACAAAAGTGGCTTCAAGATCGCGCACGGTTCGCGCCGCGGACCGTATGAGGACAAGCTCGTGAGTCTGTTGCGCGACGAGTACGGAAAGTTGACCGGTCTCGAGTGGGATGCACTGGGGATCGGGAGAAATATGCAGGCTTACTATGCCTTTAACTGGGGTCGCTATCAGCATGCCGCCGCGGCTCACACACCAGCAGCGATCCTCGAGATGGGATTCCTCTCCAACGACCACGATCGCGAGCTCATGGTCGACAAAGCCGACGGCGTCGCGACCGCGATCGTCAACGGAATACAGCGTTTCCTCGACGAAGTGCCACGTTCGAAGATCTTCGGAGAAGACCTCATCGTGCCGCCGCAGCGCGGTTTCCCAAGTCCCTCCCCGCGCACGTAGCTCGAAGCGCGGCCTCTGGGCAGCGGAGATGCCAGCGTGTACGATTCGCCGGCGCCCGTCGGGGCGACGAAACACAAGGAGGCCGGACATGAGCGTCTGCACCGCACGCACTCGCTGCGCCGGCCTCCCCACCGCGGTGTCCGCCGCCTAGGCCGCCCCGCAGCTTCGCGCGTGCGGTTCCATTCACTCATGCCCTCCCTCCGCGGAGGACGCATGCCGTCACGCGACCTGTTTCCCAGCGACTGGCTCGTCACCGGGGCGTACCGGGATACGCGCCTGGGTGTCATCAAGACCGGCAAAGAGAGCGAAGTCCACCTCGTCGCCCGAACAGGGAGCGACCGAACGACCCTGCTCGCCGAAAAGCGCTTCAAGGCGCGCGACCGCCGATCCTTCCAGAACAACTGGATGTATCGCGGCGTGTGGGGCGAGGGCACGTTCCGTGAGGATCGCGCGATGAAGAAGAACACGCGGTTCGGCCACGAGGCGGCACATGCGCGCTGGATCGGGCAAGAGTGGGACAGTCTCGTGCTCTTCCATAACGCGGGCGTGACGGTCCCACCGCCGGTCGAGCGGCTGGACGACGGCTACCTCATGGCTTTCGTCGGCGACGGCGAGCGCGCGGCACCGCGCCTCTCGGAGGTCGACCTCGCGCCGGCGGCCGCGCAGCGCGTATGGGACGAGTTGCTGGGCGAGCTCTCGGTGCTCGTCTCCGTCGACCGCGTCCACGGCGACCTATCTGCGTTCAACGTGCTTTGGTGGCGTGAGCGTGCGGTCTTGATCGACTTCTCGCAGACGGTCGAGATCGTCACGCATCCCGCCGCGTACGATCTGCTGACGCGCGACATCACCTCGCTCGCACGGTACTTCCGGCGACGCGGCGTCGAGGTCGAGATCGATCGAGTCCTGGAACGCATCGGTGCGGACGTCAATCGCTTCACGCGACAAATCGGCGACGTCCGCGTTGCCGGGAGAAGAGCGCCCGAGCGTTGGCGCGACTAAAGTGAGCCCCCATGCCTGCGAAGAGAACGACGGCGAAGACGACCACCGGGAAGACGACGCGCAAGACCACGCGGAAACGCCGCGGCCCGGCCGAGCCGCGCGGCCCGGAGCCGGGGCAGAGCGCGATGGCTGCTGACGATGCGGAGATCGGCGAGCTCGTCGCGCACATCCGTTCCTCGCGCGGGGCGGTGATCGGCGCGTATCGCGATCCGTACGGCGGCACGCCGCTCGTGTTCGCATCGCTGCCCGTCGGCGCCATCGAGGCCACATCGT
>JBGPZT010000144.1:0-6839 GCA_041493915.1 Candidatus Limnocylindria bacterium | reverse complement strand
CTATTACATCGGTGCGCAGCGCGTCGCCATGGTCGTCGCCGCTCAGGATGTCGCGGTGATCCGCCCGTTGACCGCGCAGGACGTCGAGCTGCGATCGGTCCCACCGGACGTGTTGCCTACCGGAGCCGTCTCGAGCGTTGACGATGTGATCGGGCGCGTGCCCGTTGCTCCCCTGTGGCAAGGGCAGCCGCTCGTGTTCCAGGCGCTAGCGGACGATGCGGCAGTCTTCCACACCGGACTTACTCTTCGGCCCGGCGAACGTGCGGTCGCGATCCCGGTCGTCGCCGTGAGCGCCGTCGGTGGGGCCATTGCACCAGGAGCGCGCGTCGACGTGCTCGCGGTGCCGCTGATCGGTCGTGCGCCGGCAGGTCGCACTGTCGAGCTGCTTGCCGCCGACGCGCTTGTGCTCGACGTGCGTTCAGAGTCAGGTGCTCCATACCTGCCGCGACGACAGGATGCCGCGCCCGCGATCGACCGCATAGGCAGCGTGATCATCGCGATCTCACCTTCGGACGAGATCCGATTCGCCGACCGCATCGCGACCAGTACGTTCGTGCTCGCCTTCAGCTCGGCGCACTGACAGTGGGGACCACCCTCCGGCTCGAGGCGATCAGGCGGACCGCGTTCGACTCCGGTCTCGCCCGACTGGGAGGGGGCAGGCTGACGCGCGCCGCATCGGTGACGTATCTCGAGACCGATCGAGGGATCGAGGACGCGACCTATCACATGGCTTTGGCCGGCGTCCGCGTCACGTGGTGCTCTGGTGTCGCCAGTCCTGCGGCGAGCCTACGACCTGCGCTCGGTTTCGATCTCGTGCCGCTTGGCGACGCTCTTCAGGCGATCGATATCGTCGAACTTCGGCCAGTAATACTGAGCGACGCGAGCGCAGCGCTCATGCACCGCCGCCTGGGGTGGCTGGGCAGCTCGCGCTCGGCCCAGGATGCGTGCCGACGGCTGCTGCATGACGAGGACGTCGTCATGGGCTGGCGGCGGATCGTGTGGTGCTCGGTCGCGTCGCTTCGCGCGGCGCGGGCGCGCGTTCGGCTTCGCCCAGTCGTGTTCGACCGGGAAGCCGTCCAGCGGCAGCAATTCCGATGGACGTATGCCAACGACGGTGCGATCGAGCACTGGGCGTTCACGTGAGTCGCATTCGGGAGTGGCTGGACGCGAGCCCGATCGCTGACCTTGCGATCACGTTCATGCGCGAAGCAACGGGTCGTGCCGATCCGATCGAACCGCTACGTCCGACTCGTCCGGCGGCACTGGCCGCGGGCCGTCGCATCGCGTTCTGGTCGTTGGTCGGCGGCGTCGGTACCAGCACCACGGCGGGCTTGGTCGCTCATCGTTCGGCCGCGGGTGGGCGTGCACCGCTCCTTGTGGATCTCGACCGCTGGGCACCATCGCTCGCGCTCCGCGCCCGCATCGAAGCTGCGACGATCGCCGACGCACTCGTGCAACCGGGCCGCGAACGTGCCCTCGTTTCGCGCTGGTCCGACGTACCGTTCTTGCCCGGTTCTCCGACGTTACGTGGGCGTTTGGACGTTGATCGCGCTGTGGAGGTCATCGACGCGATCGGCGGTGGCGCGCCTGTGGTCATCGATTTGGGGACAGGAGCCGACAGCCTCGACGCCGGACTGCTCTCGCGCACCGATCGCCTGTGCATTGTCGCCGGAGCGCGAGCGTCACAGTTGCAAGCCATGTTCTGCGCGCTCGCGTTGGTCCGCGACGTTCCGTGCCCGGCAGGCTTGGTGGTCATCGGCGCGGCCGATGAAGATGCAGCGCTGATCGCCGAGCGTGCGGGACTTCCTTTGCTCGGCGCGATCCCAGCGGACGCGTACCTTGCCGAAGATCAGTTCGCGACACGCGCGCCGACATTGCGCGCGATCGACGCGCTCATCCGCAGGATCGCGTGATCGACAGTTCTCTGCTAGCGCGCGTGCGCGCCGAGGTCGCCTCGGGTCTCGATCCGAGCGCGATGCTCGCGTTGTATGCAGATCCTGCCCGGCGGCTCACGCTGCGGGAGCGAGTCCGTGCCGCCGTACCTGGTGACGTATCCGAGGCTCAGCTCGAGGCCCTTTGCGCCGAGCTCTTCGGCTTCGGTCTGCTGCAGCCGCTCTTGGACGATGGCGATGTCACCGACGTGCTCGTGAACGGACCGACTGAGATCTTCGTCGAACGAAGAGGGCGGCTGGAACGGGTCGCTCTGCGGTTCAACAGCCCGGCGGACGTCAGCGAGCTCGCGCATCGCATTGCGGCCGGGGTCGGTCGCGAACTCACTATTGAGCGCCCCTACGTCGACGCGAGGATGCGCGATGGTAGTCGAGCCAACGCCGTCATCGCGCCCGTCGGTGGTCCGACGCTATCGATCCGCAAATTCACGCGTGTGTCGCTGGCGCTCCGCGGGCCCGCGCCTTCGTGGGAGGCGACCGGCGGGCTCGCGGATCAGGCCGCGGATCTGCTTTCCCGAGTCGTCGTCGCGCGTGGCAACGTATTGGTCGCAGGGTCCACTGGTGCGGGCAAGAGCACACTCCTGCGATCGCTCGCGGGAGAGATACCCGCAGACGAGCGCCTCGTCGTCATCGAAGACACGAATGAGCTGGTGCTTCCGCATGAACACGTTGTTCATCTGGAATGTGTTCCCGGGAGAGACGCAGGCATCGGAGTCGCCGACCTCGTGGTCAACGCCCTCCGGATGCGTCCGGACCGGATCATCGTGGGTGAGGTCCGTTCGCCGCGGGAAGCGTCAGCGCTGCTCGAGGCGATCTCTACCGGCCACGAAGGCTCGCTGACCACTTTGCATGCGGGATCGGCGTTGGGCGCACTCGATCGCCTCGAACTGCTGCTCGCGCGATCAGGTGACGTCGCAGCAGGGGCGATCTCGCGATTCGTGGCGCGAGCGTTCGACGTCGTCGTACATGTCGCTCGCGCGAAAGATGGCCTGCGTCTTGTCCGCGAGATCGCTGCCGTTGAGGAGACTGGGCCAGTTGTCGTCTGGCGAGCGGGGGAAAGATCGATAAGGCAACTGCCTAACCGGTTGAGCGACCGACTCTCGTGAGCCTCTCATACGCGGGCGCGATCGCGACAGCACTCGCCGTCACGTGTCTCGTCCTCGTGCCGTTCGGATCCCCACGTGGCTTGCGGCTGTCGATGAACCATCCGGAGCGCTTGGTGCTGCGCGAGGTCGGCTGGACCAGGTCGCTAGCGTCATGGGAGTACCTGCGCGCCATCGTGACGATCGGCGGTCTGGCGCTCGGTGCTTCCTTCGGGGCCCCTGCCATCGGACTTATCGGCGCGGCCGCGCCGTCGGTCGTCGCGAGGATGGTTGCCGCTCGAAGACGTGACGAGCGCGCTCGCCAGACGATCTCGTTGCTGCAAATGACGCTCGCCAGCCTGAGATCAGGGGCAAGCTTGACGGAGGCTTTACGTTTCGCCACCGCCTCGGGCGGGGAGATCGAGTTCGCGCCATTCGCAGGAGCCGTCAGGGCGTTCGACCTTGGTGCGCCGCTCGATGTGGCCCTGCGGAACGCTCGCGGTCAGGCCCGGGACCGTCGGGTCATCCTCGGTCTCGATGCCTTGTCGCTGTGTGTGGCTGAACAACTTCCGACGTCGCGGTGCGTCACGCTCATCGCGAGCGCTGTCGATCGTCTCGTTTATGAGCAGCGGATAGCGGACGACGTGCGCGCTCGCACGTCCGGACTTCGAGTGCAGATCGTGTTGCTTGCGGCGCTCGTGCCCGGTCTCGCGCTGTACCTAGCGATCACGGTGCCGGGCATGGCGGAGACGCTGACGACGCCGCTGGGACGATTCATTCTCTTGCCGCTCGCGGCGGTACTCGAGATGGCCGGGATCTTCGCGAGCAGGCGTGTCGTAAGGGACATCGCGTGAGCTTCGTAGGAACGGCCGCCGTTGCCGCCTGCGTGGTCTTTCTGATCCTTGCAGCCGCGCCTCGATCTCGTGTCGCCGCTCGTCTCAACGCCCTGCGCCCTTCGGGCACCAACGCGTTCGCAACATTTCGCGGTCTCCGACTGGTCGCTCCCACCACCCTGAGGGCAAGTGGGTTTGCCATCACGATCGAACAACTCGCGGCGGCAAAGATCGCCGCTGCACTCGTTGGAGCGCTGCTCGCCGCGGTCATCGCGTTGCTGATACCGATCGGCGTCCTCGTGATCGTCGCTGCTGCGTACGTTGGGTTCATCCTGCCCTCGATCGTCGTGGAGCGACAGGCAGCATTGCGCCGACGTGAGGCCGAAGCAGCGACCGCTTCGTTCGTCGAGTGGGCGCATGCCCTTGTCCTATCCGGTCGTCCCGTCGACTCGGCCCTCGTGGCGCTGGCGCGTCGGGGTACCAGCGCGCCGCTCGTCGACGAGGTGCTCGCGCGAGTCGCCGACCTCTACACGCTCGGCGCACCTCTCCACCTTTCCCTGATCCGTGAATCGAGAGAAGCCGCTCTCGCGTCCTTGACGCGGCTTGCGGAACGGCTCGAGCGCTCGCGTGAGCTTGGGCTGGGATCGGTCAGCGTGCTCGAAGACTCACGTGAGGAGTTGCGGAGCGCGGCTCGCGAGCGCCTGCTTCAGTCCGCTTCTCAGGTCGAAGGGAAAATGACCCTGATCCTGACGCTCTGTTACCTCCCGGCGCTCGCGCTCCTGGTGATCATCCCGCTGTTCGTCACGCTCCTGGCAGGCCTGTTCGGATGAGGGCCGCCCTGCGTACACTGTCTACGAGTAAGAAGCGCGCGGGTCGCGCTGTGGGAAGTGACGAATGCCGTTCAATCTAGGGGGCCCGGAGCTCGTATTCGTTCTCGTGATCGTGCTCATCGTGTTCGGGGCGGGGAAGCTTCCGGACGTTCTCGGTCAGCTGGGCAAGGGCGTGAAGACGTTCCGCGAAGAGGCCAACAGCCCCGAGAAGCCCGCGGCCAGCACCGCGACCACGACCGAAAAGCCGAAGACGAACTAGACAGTCGCCTTCGCGCGCAGCGCGGTCATGCGGCGGTGGCGCGCGAGATCACAGTGCGCGCGCGCCTGCCAGTCCTCGGGGTGCTCGTCGCTGGAGTCGTACGTCGGGTCGATCGCGGGCCGGGGCGCGTCATCTTCCATGAACTCCGTCCTCCGTCATCGTTGACGGTTCCTGCTTCGGCGAGGACTGCCGCTAGGTACGGAGTTACGTCCTCTCGACAGGCGTTGCTGTCCGCGGGACTCGCGGCCAGTGCTACTAGATTCTTCGCGGCGTTCAAGTCTCGGTCCATTTCCAGTCCGCACCAGCCACATCGGAACACGCGATTGCCAAGTGGCATCTCTGCAGCGAGCCAACCGCAGCGCGAGCATTGCTTCGTCGATGGGAAGAAGAGCGGCGCGACGAGAATGCTGCCGCCCCTCCATCTGGACTTGTAGGTCAACTGCCGCAGAAGCTCGCCAGGTGCCGCGTCCCATAAGGATCCCGAAACAGACCGATTGCGGCTGAGTGCCTTCGCTTGAAAGTCCTCGACGACGATGAGCGACTTGGTTCTCGTCAGCTCGGTCGTGAGTTTGTGAAGCAAGTCATGACGACGGTCACGAATTCGCGCATGCAGAACAGCAACTCGTCGGACGGCCTTCTTCCAGTTTCGGCTGCCCTTCTTCCGACGGGCTTGCGTTCGCTGGGCACGTCTCAACTGCTTTTCGCTACGCCTGAACGAATGGACTCTTCTGTAGGTCGTCCCATCCGACAGCACGGCGAGATTCGTGAGACCAAGGTCGAGGCCAACGATGGGGCCATCGTGGGCCGCTGGCCGAGCGAAGGTGTAGCCGACGGTCAGTCCCACGAACCAGCGTCCCGCGCGCTCACTAACCGTCGCGGCGACCAGATGAACACCCGACGCCGGCAGATATCCGTGCTCCTTGAGCCGAACCCAGCCGATCCGAGGTAACCAAATCTGCGAATGCCCGACCTTGATCCCGTCCCCGGCGAACCGAAAACTGCCCGATCTCTCTCTTCGCGCCTTGTACCGCGGGAACCCATAGCGTCTCTTTCCCTGGCGCGCGCGAAAGAAACGTCGGAAGGCAGTCTCTAGATCCTTGAGCGCCTCGATGGGCACGTCACTCGAGATTTCACATAAGCAGGGCGAGTCCGAGCGCTTCCGGCGACCTAATTCCTTTTCCAACTCGAATCGCGTGCGAGTCCTCCCGGTCGCGCGGTACGTCTCGATCTTGCGTTGGAGGCCCCAGTTGTAAGCCCATCGAGCCGTGCCGGAGTACTTTCGGAACAGATCGACCTGATGGCGGCTTGGGTCTAGCTCGGTCTTATACCCGCGGAACACGGTTTCGCTTGCGGAAGACTGAATCATTAACACGATAGAACACAAGTTCTATCGTCGTGTCAAGCCTTTTGTGCCGATCCATGTAGGTGCATTTGATGGCGTGCGAGGTCGCAGTGTGCCCGTTGCTGCCACTCATCAGGATCGTCGTCGCGGCAGTCGTAAATCCGGCAATGCTCGGGTCGCGTTTCGTAGACGTTGCATCGCAATGTCGTCGTGTCGAAACCCTGACACTCGAACATCGGCTGTCTTCCGTCTTTCTGCTTGTGCCAGCCGACGATCTTGACGTCCGTTCCCGCCTCGAGGTAGATCGGCCGCGCGTCCTTGAGCGTGAACCAGCCGGTGTCGTCCTCTATGAATTGCCGACGGCAACACGGAGCTTCGCAGCTCTCGCAATCGGGATAGCTCGCGCGCGGCATGTGACTCTCCCCTGTGCCAGACTGGCGCTCCCGTCATGGTAGGTACGTTGCTCGAGGCGACCGTCAAGACCTTTCTCGATGACCGTTTCGCGCTCGAGCCGGTCGCCGCGACGGTCATGGGCAACCACACG
>JBGPZT010000088.1:0-11477 GCA_041493915.1 Candidatus Limnocylindria bacterium | reverse complement strand
CGGCGAGGAGCTGCCGGGCGTCATCGAGGCGATCAACTACCTCCGGCAGAACGCCGAGGGCGATCCGGTCCCGGTGGGGAAGGGCAACCGCGTCGTCGTCATCGGGGGCGGGTTCACCACCTTCGACTGCGCGCGCACCTCGCGGCGCCTCGGCGCGGAAGTCACCGTCGTGTATCGCCGCTCGCGCAAGGAGATGGGCGCGCACTACAGCGAGGTCGACGACGCCGAGCACGAGGGCATCAAGCTCGAGTTCTACGCCGCGCCGGTGAAGGTCGTCGAGAAGAACGGTCGGGTCGGCGGCATCGAGTTCCAGCGCATGGCGCTCGGCGAGCCGGACGCGTCAGGCCGGCGCCGCCCGGTCCCGGTCGAGGGCTCGAACTTCACGATCGAGTGCGACACGGTCATCCCCGCGATCGGCCAGCTTCCCGTGCTCGACTGGATCGAGCGCGACACCAGCGTTCGCAAGAGCAAGCGCGAGACGATCATCACCAACGGCGCGCTCATGACCGATCGCCCCGGCGTCTTCGGCGGTGGCGACGCGCAGATGGGCCCGCGCACGGTCATCGAATGCGTCGCGCAGGGCAAGCTCGCGGCCAAGGCGATGGACCGCTACCTCGCGGGCGACGACATAGCCCGCGTGGCGGAGGAGATCGCCGAAGAGGAGAGGGTCCCCGAGCTCATCGACATCGTCCCGTACAAACCCGAGGAGCCGCAGGTGCGGATGCCGATGCTGCCGTTCGAGCAGCGCAAGCAGTCGTTCGAGCTGATCGAGAGCGGCTACTCCAAGGACCTGGCGGAGAAGGAGGCGGCGCGCTGCCTCCAGTGCGTGTGCCCCGACGTCGGGCGCTGCCACCTCCAGCGGCTATCGGTCGAGCACGGCCTCACGGAGAACCGTTTCCACCGCGCCGAGCCGATCGACTACCACGACTACGAGTACGACTTCAGCCATGACTTCATCCTTCGTGACCTCAACAAGTGCATCAACTGCACGCAGTGCGTGCGGATCTGCCGCGACGTCATCGGCGCGAACTGCTACGGCCTCATGGGCGGCGGCTACGACTCGATCGTCACGACGCCGTGGAACGTTTCGCTGTCGTACACGGACTGCGTGTCGTGCGGTGCCTGCGCCGAGACGTGCCCGACCGGCGCGCTGATGATGCGCGAACGCGATCTGCAGACGTACGAGCTGGACGTCGTCCGCTGCATCTATTGCGGCGACTGCGTCGAGGTCTGCCCGCACGGCGCGCTCGGTGAGACGCCGAACTTCGAGCTCGCGACGTACAAGCGTTTCGGCGTGACCGTCCTCGCGAAGGAAGAGCTGGCCGTGGCGAAGACCTGGAAGTCGTCGGAGCAGGTGCCGACGAACGGCGACGGAAAGGGCGGGGTGCGTCCGCCAGAGGTCCGCCCACCCGCCCCGCCGCGCTGGGGCGCCTGACGCTCCGCGACCGACTCGTCGCGCGCATCCGCGCGCGCGGGCCAATGACCTTCGCGGAGTACATGGAAACAGCCCTCTTCGACGCACAGGACGGCTACTACACGTCGCACGTCGCGCTGGGATTCGAGGGCGACTACCTCACCGCTCCCGACCTCGGCCCACATTTCGCGCGCGCGCTCGCGCGCGCGTTCGTCGACCTCTGGGTGCAGCTCGGCAAGCCCGCGGCGTGGGATCTGGTCGAAGCCGGCGCGGGCCGCGGTGTCTTCCTGCGGGACGTGCTCGTCGCGCTCGAGCGAGAGCGGCCCGATGCCGCCAAAGGCGCGCGTCCGACGATCGTCGAGGTCTCTCCGCGGCTGCGCGAGCAGCAGTCCACGACGCTCGCGGGCCGCGATCTCCGCTGGGCGTCCGACGCGCGTGCGCTCGCGCCGGTGCAGGGCGTCATCTTCGCGAATGAGGTGCTCGACGCGTTCCCGGTGCACGTGCTGGTGCGGACCGCGGACGGAGTGCGCGAGGTGTTCGTCCAGGAGGGTGCTGGCGTCCTCACCGAGACGCTCCGGCCGCCGAGCCTTCCCGAGCTCGGCTGGCGCGTTCCCGAGCGGCTGCCGACCGGCGGACGTTGGGAGGTCAGCCCGGCGGCGGAAGGTTGGGTCGCGAGCCTCGGACCCGCGCTCACCGACGGGTATGTCGTGTTCGTCGATTACGGCGGCGATGAGAACGAGCTGCTCACGCGTCTCGGCGCCGGCACTCTGCGCGGCTTCTCGCGTCATCGTCTCGTGACCGATCCGTACGCCGACCCCGGTGCGCAGGACCTCACCGCGAGCGTGAACTTCACCGCGATCCGTCGCGCTGCCGAAGGCGCGGGCTTCGTGTTTGCGGGTCGCGCGACGCAACGCGACGCGCTGCTCGCTCTCGGGATACGCGAGGCGACCGCGCGCGCTGAGACTCCGATCGAGCAGCTGCGCGCGCTGGGCCGACGCTCCGCGATCGACACGCTGCTCGATCCGAACGGCTTCGGCGCGTTCGAGTTCGTGTGCTTCGCGAAAGACGCGCCCACCGATGGGCTGCGCATGTTCGCGTCGCGCGCGGCCAGCGAGGTCCGGTATCCTTGAGGCGACGGGCTCTTAGCTCAGCTGGTTAGAGCGCAGCGTTGACATCGCTGAGGTCGGGCGTTCGAGCCGCCCAGAGCCCACCGCAAAAGCGGCACTTCTCAGATCGCGCGCTTGCCTCTGGCAGGCCCCCTTGAGCGGCCATAGCCAACGCGTCGCCGCGGTCGTCGGGCAACCGCGTTGGGCGTGCTTCGACACCAGGCTCCTCCAAATGGGGGATGCGCCGGAGCACGGCATGACGGACAACATAGGAATGAGGGATGGGGAACTCCTGCTGCAGGTCGGTTCAGCCGCGCTCGTAGAGTTCGTATGCGTTGCCAAGCACAAGGTGGACCCGATGAATGCCGACGGTTACACCCTCACCATCCGTAGCCAGCTGAGCGCGTACTGCGCCCGCGGTGCCGACCAGAACCACGAGTGGGTTCGCGTGCCGCCTACACCCCTCGACGCGATCACCATCGGAAAGATGGAAGACCGCCCACCGGAGCCTGCCAGTCCACGAGACCGAATGCCCCGACTTGGATGAGCACGCCGTCCCGTAGCCACGAGCTCCGTTGGGCAGCCGCCTCGCATCACAACAACACCTCAACCAATCGCCAGAACTGACCGCACGCTGGACGTGTTTATTACTGACGGCGCGGGGCCGCCGGCACCCTTTCCTATCCCACCCACCAACCAATTGCGGCGGCCCCCGCCACTCAACCGAACCTCAACTCCGAGTCCCCTACGTGGGCGAGGTGCCGGTCGCAGCGACGCTCCGCGCGCCACTTTTGCGGGCTCGCGCTCGCGCAATCTATTTCGAATGCGGTCTAGTCTGTCGGCTTCCTCAGGGGCGCCGGCTGTGGCGAGCTCCGAATGCGGTGGTGGGGCAGTCGGAGCTCGCACCGGCGACATCATCAGCTTGCGCGTTGCGCTGCGAAGCTATGGCGAGGCTGAGGTCGCCCTCGCCGAAGAAATCACGAGGGAGTCGTCACGGCCCTGAAGCATCCGCCATCGAAGACATCTCGTTGGCGTTGAGGTGCCTCAACAGGCGTCGCCTAGCCTGCGGAAATGAGTTTCGTAGTCCTCATTGCCGTGGCGGCCGCGCTCGCGTACTTGGTCGGCAAGGCCTGGGCCATGGCGATCCCACCAGCGATCGGGTTCTTTACAGCGGGCGCGGTCATCGGCCTGGGCGCACAGATCAACGACACGCCGCTCCCGGTCGCGGTCGTCGTCGCGACGGTCGCCGCGGCCTTCGGAATCGTCGCCCGCCGACAGCAAACCGGTCGCTACTCGTCAGCCGAGAGCCGGTAGTCCTCGCACGTTTAGAAATACCACGCGGGGTCGCCACCCCTTGCCCACCTACCAAGCTGTGGCGGCCCCGCGCCCAACTCTTCATACCGATACCCATCGACGCTGGATGTACCCCGGATGACATCGTCCGTGTGATTCATCGCCGGCATGCGCCGGGGACCTCCGGCCGAGGCCCGGCCGTAGCTCCCGCGAGCAGAACGCGGGGCCGCGGCGAGTCCCACCGATCGCCACGACCCCGCGACTGCGCTAGTCCAGAACTTCTGAGCGTCGGCCGCCTCACCCGATCGGGCGGAATCGCACGATGTACGCACTCGCAAGGCCGGCACGACATCGGCCGCGTATGCGGGGGTCATGGGCCGAAGGTAAGGCTGGCTGAGCCGCTCAGCGGTCTCGAAACTGACCGGATGACGCGCTTCCTCGTGTTGCTGCTCGCGCTCACGATCAGTGTTGGATGCGGCTACGTTCAGATGCAGCCAAAGAGTGGTGATGGCGGTCCGCCCGCTCCTGCCGTGCCGCGCCTGCCCTAGTCCGGCGCTGCCGCGCGCCGGGTTCAGAGTTGATAGCTGCGCACAAAGTGGTCCAAATCTCTCGCAGGGCGAACTCGTGGTTGAGATTCAGTTGAGCCAGGCCACCCCTTGGACGGAACGGCGCCGAATCTCAATTACCTCTCGACCACACGGCCGTACAACGCCTCTCACGGGGAGCGTCGTGTCAGAGAGCGGGTAGGGCGCGTGGCTCCAACGGCTGCCGGTGGGATGGTGGGGTACCCGTTACCGCAGCTCCTGACCGACGCTCCGTCGTCTGCAAGCCGCGGTCGCATCTGGTGACGCCGCACGCTTCGCCTGTCCGCATCACTTGGTAGCCGGCTTGGGCTTCGCCTTCGCGCGCGCAGTTTTCGCGGCCGGTGCCGCGGGACGTGCAGCCGCTTTCGCGGTGCGCTTCGTGGCATGTTGGCTCACGCCGTCGAGAAGCTCGTGGACGTCGAACGGCTTGCGCAGCGCCATCTTCGCGCCGAGCTCGCGGAGCTGCGGTCGAAGCGTGTCCATGTCCTCGGTGGCCGACACGACGATGACCGGAGGTTGACGGTCCGGCTCCATCTCGGCGCGCGAGCGCAGGAACTGCACGCCGTCGGCTCCGGGGAGGAAGAGATCAAGAAGGACGAGATCGATGGTCGCCTCCTCCAGGATCCGGAGACCTTCCTCGGCATCGGGCGCCAGGATGACCT
This sequence comes from Candidatus Limnocylindria bacterium, assembly GCA_041493915.1. Classification (GTDB taxonomy): domain Bacteria; phylum Chloroflexota; class Limnocylindria; order P2-11E; family P2-11E; genus CF-39. Next base: position 6,418 of record JBGPZT010000088.1, on the reverse strand, counting down.
CGTAGCCGGCGCTGCTGAGGATCGTCTCGAGCAGGCGGCGGGTGTTCTCGTTGTCCTCGACGACCAGGATGTTCTGCTTCTGGATGCTCTCCATCGCGCCAGTCTGAGAGATTGGTGAAGAAATGTCTTGGGGAGGGTCAGGCGGTCCCCGACAGCCTCTTCTCGGGGTCCTCGTTCACCATGACGCCGTGGCCGCCGTCGATCGCGTCCACAAGCTGCCAGCCGTCCAGCTCGAGCTCCAGGAGCCACTCCGCGAAGTCGCGAAGCATGAGCGAGGCCTCGGTCAGCGTCTCCGCCTCGTCCGCGACCCACTTCACGCACACGCTCTCGAGCCGGCCGGCCTCGATATCCTCTTCCGTCAGCTCGCCGGCGATGTCCACCGCCTCCCGTGGCGCCAGCATCCGCGGCCTTCCGTTGTCATGAGCGTGCATTCCTTTCGCCTCCGACGCTCTCGTCGGAGCGCCTTTCTGAGATCGGCTGCCCCTTGCGGCGTTCATTACGCCTTCACATCCGAATGCTTTACTGAGGCCAGCAGCCGTCCGCGCGAGGGAGGGAACGCATGACCATCAGGGGGACGCAGACGCGGTACGCCGGACCGGCGATCGGTTTCGGCGTCGTCGGCATCGTCGCGTTGCTCGTTCTCATCATCGCGATCTTCGGGTCGTTCACGCAGGTCGGTGTCGGCGAGGTCGGCATCGTGAAGCATTTCGGGGCGATCGACACCGATCATCCCGACGTGTTCGATCCGGGCATCCACACCAAGGTCCCGTTCCGTGACGACGTGGTGATCTTCGACACGCGGATCCAGAAGGAGCAGGTCGATTCGAGCGCCGCGTCGAAAGACGGCGTCACGATCCACTCCACGATCACCATCAACTTCCACATCGAGGCGGCGAAGGCGCCGCTCATCCTCCAGAACATCGGCGCGAACTACAAGGAACGGATCATCGACCAGCAGATCCAGCAGGCGTTCAAGGACGTCACCGCCCAGTACGCGGGCCTCGAGCTGATCCAGAAGCGCGAGGAGGTGGCGCTCAAGGCGAAGGGCGTCCTCAAGGACAAGCTTTCGCCCTACTACATCGTCGTCGACGAGTTCACGATCCCGAACTACGAGTTCCCCAAGGAGTTCAACGACGCGATCCTCGCGACCCAGGTCGCCAACCAGCAGAACCTGCAGGCCAAGCAGCTCCAGGAGAAGGCGCGGACGGAGGCCGAGACGGCCCTCATCGTTGCCCAGGGCCTGGCCAACGCCCAAAAGGCGCAGGCGACCACCCTGACACCCGAGTACCTGCAGCTTCAGGCGATCAACAAGTGGAACGGCCAGCTGCCCCAGTACCTGACGCCGAACACGCCGCTGCCGTTCATCGGCACGACGCCGACGACGACGAAGTAGCCGTGGCCGCCCTCGAGATCGTCATGGTCGCGGCGGCCGTGCTGCTCCTCATCACGCTGTCCCTGTACCTCTGGCAGCGCCTGGGGCTGATCGGGACCGACCATGCCCACCGGTCGCCCCCGCACAAGCACCTCGAGATACCGCCGCACGAGCACGACAGCTAGGGGCGCCGACGGTGAACCCTCCGCTGCCGCCAGCCGAGCCCGGAGCGGCTCGTGGAGTCGCTGGCGCCGCCGTTCCGGGAGGACCGGCTCCCGGCCGCCGTTTATTGCCCCGCTAGTACTGGGGTGACGTTCTATGAAATCGCGCGTTGAGGGGATAGTGTCCCGACTTACGTTCAAACGATCGAGCGGTCCTGCGCGTCCGTCGACGGCGCCGGTGTGGCGTCCCGCCGAAGCGCCGGAACCCGCCCGCACAGGTGAACCGGGCCGCAAAGAGGAAGCTTCGGAAGGGAACAAGACCATGCAGCAACGCGACACGCGGGAGTACACGACACCGAGCGCGAGCGACCTGAACGCACTTCTCGGCAAGGGCTCCGAGTTCGAAGGCAAGCTCGCCTTCGAGGGCAAGGTCCGGATCGACGGGACGTTCACCGGCGAGATCACGACCAACGACCTGCTCATGGTCGGGGACGGCGCCAAGGTGCAGGCGGAGATCAGCTGCGGGACCGTGATCGTCGAGGGCGAGGTCGTCGGCAACATCAAGGCGACGTCCGCCGTCGAGCTTCGCCGCCCGGCCAAGGTGCACGGCGACATCACCACACCATCGCTCGTGATCGAGAAGGGCGTCGTGTTCGAAGGCCGTTCGCGAATGGACGAGCTTCAGTCGTCGAACATCGTTCCGATCTACGCGACCGCCGAACCCGGCAAGTAGCAAAGACATAGACGCCGTACAGGGCGTCCTGATGTTCGACGGCGTCACGATCCGTGACGCCGACTTCAGGCGCGCCACCTTCGACGCTTTCGCGCCGGAAGGCTGCGCCTTCGAGCACTGCGATTTCCGCGGACAGACGCTCGACCGTCGCTTCCAACCGCTGTTCTCCTCCCGGCGGCGGAGCGTCTTCCGCGACTGCCGCTTCGATGAAGCGGACCTGCGCGCGGTCCGCCCGGGCCAGGCGCGCTTCGAGCGCTGTCGCTTCGACGGCGCAAGGATCGACGGCTGGGAGTCCTTCTGCGCCGAGTTCATCGACTGCACCTTCTCCGGCCGCATCGCCAACGTCCGCGTCTACGGCCGGCCGTGGGGTGCGGGCGCGGAGCACCTCGACCCCGTGCGCAAGATCAACGAGTTCCGTGGCAACGACTTCCGCAAGGCCGACCTCGTCGGCGTCACCTTCGTTCACGGGATCGACGTCGGTGCGCAGCGCTGGCCGCAGGGCCCGGAGTACGTTGTGCTGGACAAGATCCACCAGCGCATCGCCAAGGCGCGCGTCACCGTCCTCGACTGGCGCGAGCATCCCGCGCGCGAAGAGGCGCTCGAGATGCTCCAGTCCGCGGCGCAGCTCTACTCGAACCAGATGACCGTGATCGGTCGTCGCGTCGAGGAGCGCTGGTCCGCACCGGCCGCGGTGCAAGAGCGCGTTTGGGACACCCTCGCCCGCTCGATCGCCTAGATCTACCCGGTCCCGTTAGTCCCGGGTTGAGTCGTCGTGACGTCGGGTCGTGGCCGTCGTGAACAGCTCACTTGGCTGCACATGGCCGTCGTCTAGAAGCGATCGCCCAAACCACCGAGCGCAACCGCGATCACGACAATCGTGACGAAGGCGAGAATTACTCCGGCCACAACCAGACCCAGGCCACGCATGAACTGCCTCATCGGACGACGCTAGACCACCCCGGCTATGATTCCTCTCTCGCAACGACGCGGACACTGCCGCGCGCAGCTGCCGTAAGCGAACCCGGGAGGGTGTGAGCCGGGCCGGCGCGTAGCGCGGAGACCACCGCCGAGCGAACTGGGTGGGCCCCATACAGCCCGAACGAGAGCCTCTAGGAGGAACTCGGGTGGAACCGCGGGAGCAGCGCCTCTCGTCCCGAAATGACAGGGACGAAGGCGCTTTTTTCGTCCGCGAGGAGGACGGTCATGGCGAAGACGGAGCGGAAGGCTGATCACGGTGACGAAGCGCTCTACGCGCTGCGGCACTCCACCGCGCACGTCATGGCCGGCGCGGTGCTCGAGCTCTTCCCGGGCGCGAAGTTCGGCTTCGGACCTCCGGTGCAGGACGGCTTCTACTACGACTTCGACCTGCCGCGCCCCCTCACGCCTGACGACCTCGGCGCGATCGAAGCCAAGATGCGGGAGGTCGTGAAGCACGACGCGGCCTTCCAGCACCGCGATATGAGCGTGCCCGAGGCGCTCGCCTTCTTCGGGGAGCGCAAACAGGACTACAAGGTCGACCAGATCAAGAAGCTGGCCGAGAAGGGCGCCGACGAGGACAGCGACGACGATGTCCAGGACGGGCGGGTGAGCACCTATCAGCACAACGGCTTCGTCGACCTGTGCAAGGGGCCGCACGTCGAGAAGACGGGCAAGATCGGCCCGTTCAAGCTGCTCTCGATCGCGGGCGCGTACTGGCGCGGCAACGAGCGCAATCCGCAGCTCCAACGCATCTACGGCACGGTGTGGCCGGATCAGAAGCAGCTCGACGCGTACCTGAAGCGACTCGAGGAGATCGAGCGGCGCGACCACCGCGTGCTCGGCAAGGAGCTCGAGCTGTTCCGCATCGACGAGGAGCTCGGCTCCGGCCTCGTGCTGTGGCTGCCGAACCTGTCGATCGTGCGCGAGGAGCTCGAGGCGTGGTGGCGCAAGATCCACCACGAGCGCGGTTACACGCTCGTCTACACGCCGCACATCGCGCACGAGCGCACCTATCAGCGTTCGGGCCACCTCGAGAAGTACGCCGAGAACATGTACGGCCCGCTGGCTCTCGACGACGGCACGCAGAACTTCTGGATCAAGCCGATGAACTGCCCGGGACACATCAAGGTGTTCCAGTCGCGTGTCCGCTCGTATCGCGAGCTACCGCTGCGAATCGGCGAGCTCGGCACGGTGTATCGCTACGAGCGCGGCGGCGCGCTGCACGGGATGCTGCGCGTCCGCGGCTTCACGCAGGACGACTCCCACATCTTCTGCTCGTGGGAGCAGGCGCAGGAGGAGATCGGCAAGGTCTTCGATCTCGCGCTCGAGTTCCTCAGCGTGTTCGGCTACACGGAGCCGTCGATCTATCTCTCGACGCGTCCGGAGAAGCGGCTCGGTTCGGACGAGCTGTGGGACAAGGCCGAGGCGGCCCTCCGGACGGCGCTCGGCATCCGTGAGGTGCCGTACAAGATCGACGAGGGCGGTGGCGTGTTCTACGCGCCGAAGATCGACATCAAGGTCCACGACGCGATCGGGCGCGAGTGGCAAGGCGCGACGGTGCAGGTCGACCTGAATCTGCCCGAGCGCTTCGACGTCACGTACGTGAACGACCAGGGCCAGCGCGAGCGCGCGGTGATGATCCACCGCGTGCTCTTCGGCAGCCTCGAGCGCTTCGTCGGCGGCCTCATCGAGCACTACGCGGGGAACTTCCCGCTGTGGCTCGCATGGGAGCAGGTCGCGGTGATCCCGGTGCGCGAGACAGCTCTCGGTTACGCCCGGGACATCGCGGCGAAGCTCCGCGCCGACGGCTTCCGCGTGCACCTCGACGAGCAGGCCGGCGACCTGCGCAACCGCGTCAAGGAGGCACAGCACCGTCGGGCGAACTACATGCTCGTCGTCGGTGACAAGGAGGCGGCCGCTGGTACGGTGTCGGTTCGCCGTCGCGGATCCCGCGACGAGGAGCGCGGCGTCGCGTTCGACGCGTTCGTCGACCGCATCAAGAGGGAGCGCGACACGAAAGCGCTGCCGGCCGACTTCGCCGCGCACGAGCGCGTGCGGGGGACACAGTGACGCGCGCGGGGGACTCGGTGACGAGCGCGGGGGACGCGATGGCCTGAATGCGGCGCCGGTGAGCACCCCCACACTCCGCGGCCCGCGCGTCACGCTCCGACCGATGACGCACGCCGATGCGCCGCATCTGGTGCAGTGGGCGAACGATCCCGACTTCTCGTGGTTCCAGTGGGGTCGCCGACCGGGCCGCTTCGCGGACGCCGAGGCGGCGCGAAAGTGGATGGACGTGATCGTCGACCGCCGCGGCGCCGCGTTCGTGATCGAGCACGAGGGCCGTCCGATCGGACAGGCCAACTACCGCGACCTGCAGCCGAAGGGCAAGAGCGCTGAAGTGGGGATCGGGATCGGCGAGCCATCGCTGTGGGGCAAGGGCCTCGGCCGCGAGGCGCTGGACCTGCTCGTACGGCACCTGGTCGACGATCTCGGCGTCCACCGCGTCTCGCTCAGCGTCCTCGCCTACAACGACCGGGCGATCGCCTCGTACAAGGCGGCTGGGTTCGAGGTCGATGGTCTCGAGCGCGACGGGGTGATGACCGACAAGGGGACCTGGGCCGACGACGTGAAGATGGCGTACGTCGTGGGCCGGGCGCGGCCGGAGTTCGATCCGCGGCCGGTCACGCTCACAGGCACGCACGTACGGCTCGAGCCTCTGCGGCGCGAGCATTCCGCAGAGCTGTTTCCCGTTGCGCACGACGACGACATCTGGCGCCTGATGCTCGTGCCGATGCCGCGCGAGGTGGGGGAACTCGAGCGATGGATCGGCGCGGCGCTCGAGGAGCAGATCCTCGGCAACCAGGTGGCCTTCCTCACGCGCCGGGTCAGCGACGGTGCGCCCATCGGCAGCACGCGCTTCCTGCACATCGACCGGGCGAACAAGACCGCCGAGATCGGCTGGACCTTTCTCGGGCGCGACGCTCGCCGCACCGTCGCGAACACCGAAGCGAAGTACCTGCAGCTCCGCCATCTCTTCGACGATCTCGGCGCACACCGCGTCTGGTTGCAGACCGACAAGCTGAACGAGCGGTCACAGCGCGCGATGGAACGCCTGGGCGCGATCAAGGAAGGGGAGCATCGCGACGACCGTATCTCGCACGACGGCCGCAT
>JBGPZT010000043.1:0-17012 GCA_041493915.1 Candidatus Limnocylindria bacterium | reverse complement strand
GCTCGTCGGGCAGCGCCGCGGCGCGCCGGTTCTCGTGGCAGCTCAGTCCCGACCTCGTTCCGCTCGCGCTGGCCCGAGCCGTCCAGCTGCTGCGCGAGCACGCCGGGGCTCGGTCGTCCGGTGTCGTGGATCGCTACCCGCGGCCACGTCCGCCGGTCGAGGTGCGGATCCCGTTCACGAAGTTCGCGCGCCACCTCGGCATCGAGGTCACTCGCGAGGAGGCGGTCGGCGCGCTCAGTCGGCTCGCATTCGCGGTGACGCAGGCGGGCGATACGCTCGTCGCGCGCCCACCGGTCGTACGCACGGACATCGCGATACCCGAGGACCTCGTCGAGGAGGTCGCGCGCATCCTCGGCTACGACCGGCTGCCGATCCGCGTGCCCGACGGACCGCTGCCGCTCGTCGAAGCGCATCCGCTGGAGGAGTTCCGCGAGCGTCTGCGCGATGCGCTCGTCGGTATGGGCCTCCAGGAGACGGTGTCCTACTCGCTCATCGATCCCCACTGGCTCGATCGGCTCAGTCCCGATGGGAGCCGCATCGCTCCGTGCCCGCTCCGCATCCAGAATCCGACCACCCCGGCACAGTCGGTCGCGCGCCCGACGCTGCGCGCGAGCGTGCTCGACACGGCCCGTCGGAATCTTCGGCACCGCGACGGCCTCGCGATCTTCGAGATCGCACCCGTGTATCTCCCACGCGAGCACGATCTGCCCGAGGAACGTTGGACAGCGGCTGTCGTGCTCGCGGGCAAGGCGCAGCCCGACAGCTGGCTTGGGCCCTCGCGCGACACCGACCTCTGGGACCTCAAGTCCGTCATCACCGGAGTGCTCGCGAAGCTGCGGATCGCTGACACCGGCGACGCGCAGCCCCTCGCGCCGGGTCTCCATCCCGGCCGCTCCGAGCGCCGTGGGTCCGCGGACCGCGACGTGCTGACCTGGGGACAGCTCGACCCCCGCGTTGCCGATCTCTGGGAGCTGCCCGCGGAGACGTTCGTCGCCGAGATGGATGTCGCCGCCTTGCTCGACCGCGTGGCGCCGCCGCGCGCCGCGCCACCGCCCCGCTACCCGCCGGCGATCCGCGACCTCGCCGTCGTCCTGGACGAGGCAACGCCCTATGCGGCCGCCCTGGAGGCCATCCGGGCCGCCGGTAAAGCCTTGGTCGAGTCCGTCTCGCTCCTGGACCTGTACCGCGGTCCGCAGGTCGCCGAGGGCAAGAAATCGTTCGCGGTCCGGCTGGTCCTGCGGTCGACCGAGGGCACGCTCACGGATGCCGACGTCGACCGTGCCGTCAAACGGATCGAGGGCCGCCTCCTTCACCAGCTCGGGGCGACGATCCGCGCCTAGGGGCACCAAAGACCGAACCGCCTTGCCCTAAAACAGGTACGAGGGTAGCCTGCGAACATCGCGGGTCGTTCCGCGATGCGGGATTGCGAGAAGGCGTGGGAGGTACGAACTAGGAATGACCAACCAATGGCGACGCGCGTCGGCTGTTGTGGCCGTCGCGGCAATGACACTTGCGGCCTGTGGGCAGACAACGACACCGCCCGCAGCAACAGGGACGCCCGCAGCATCTGCGACCGTCGCGGCTGCGAAGCGCGGCGCGGGCGATGACCTGAAGATCCTGTACTGGCAGGCGCCAACGATTCTGAACCCCCACCTTGCGACGGGCACAAAGGACAACGATGCATCGCGTCTCGTGATCGAGCCGCTTGCCTCGTGGGGTCCGAACGCCAAGCCCCTGGCGAACGGTCTCGCGTCTGAGATCCCGACGGTCGCCAACGGCGGCGTGACCGCCGACCTCACGACCGTCACCTGGAAGCTGCGCCAGGGCGTGAAGTGGTCCGACGGCTCGGCGTTCACCGCCGATGACGTCGTCTTCACGTTCACGTACATCAAGGACCCGAAGTCAGCGACCTCGACGTCCGACGCGACGGAAGGCGTGAAGTCCGTCGTCGCCAAGGACGCGAACACGGTCGTCGTGACCTACGACGCCCCGAACCCGAACGTGTACCAGTGGGGCGTCGGCTTCTCATCGGGCATCCTCCAGAAGGCGCAGTTCGGCGCCTTCATCGGCGACAAGGCCAAGGATGCGCCCGGCAACCTGAAGCCGATCGGGACCGGCCCGTACGTGGTCGACACCTTCAAGTCGGGTGACGTGGTCACCTACAAGATGAACACTCAGTTCCGCGACCCGGACAAGCCGTACTTCAAGACGGTGACGTTCAAGGGTGGCGGCGACGCGCCGACCGCGGCTCGCGCGGTCTTCCAGACCGGCGACGTCGACTACGCATGGAACCTTCAGGTCGAGGCAGGCATCCTCAAGCCGATGGCGGACGCGAGCACGAAGGGCAAGCTGCTCACCGTGTACGGCTCGAGCGTCGAGCGCCTGCTCCTCAACTTCGCCGACCCAACGGCATCTCTCGGCGACAAGCGCGCGGAGCCGGACACCAAGCACCCGTATTTCAACGGGGCTGACGGCAAGCTCGTCCGCACCGCGCTCGCCATGGCAACCGACCGCAAGACGGTCGCGCAGCAGATCTACGGCGACGGCCTCTCGGGCAAGCCAGGCTGCAACATCGTCACGGGCGTTCCGGACTACGAGTCCACAGCGACCACCGACTTCTGCGCCAAGTTCGACGTGGCAGGCGCCGCAAAGATGCTCGATGACGCCGGGTGGAAGCTCGCGGACGGCGTCCGCTCCAAGGGCGGCGTCAAGCTGAACATGGTCTACCAGACCACCGTCAACGCGGTACGGCAGAAGACCCAGGACATCATGAAGAAGAACTGGGAGGCCGCTGGCTTCAAGGTCGAGCTGAAATCCGTTCCGGCCGACGTGTTCTTCACGAACACGTCGCCCGACGGTGCGAACCACTTCTTCGCGGACGTTGAGATGTTCACCAACAACAGCGAGCCTGACTTCACCAGCTACCTCAACGGCTGGACCACCAAGCAGGCCACGGCCAAGGTGAACACCTGGAACTCCGCGAACTACAACCGCTACCAGAACGCAGCGTTCGACACGATCATCGACTCGCTCCGCAAGGAAGCTGATCCGGCCAAGCGGGCCGCGTTGTTCAAGCAGGCGAACGACATCCTCATCCTCGATGTCGTGATCATCCCGCTCGTTACTCGTACGCAGGTCACCTCTGGGATCTCCAGCACCCTGAAGAACGTCGTTCCGACGGGCTGGGACTCAGAGATGTACTCGATCGCGGATTGGACCAAGTAGCCGTCGAGGGCTAGCGAACGGGGTAGGGTAGTGCGGTGGACGACCTCCACCGCACTGCCCGATCCTCGCCGCCGGAAGGCGTGAGGAGTTAACGAAGTGGGTAGATACGTGGTCAGGCGTCTCCTCATCGCCGTTCCGACGCTCATCGTCATCAGCTTCGTCGTCTTCGCCATCCTGGCGCTCGCGCCCACGGATCCACTGGCGTCGTTCGGCGCCGACCCGCGCGTTCCGCCGGAGGTCCGCGAGCGGATCCGCGAGTCGCTCGGCCTGAACGATCCGTGGCCGATCCGCTACGTGAAGTGGGCCACGTCGGTCGCGCACCTCGACTTCGGCTACTCGTTCATGAGCCGGTCGCCGGTCATGGACATCATCTGGCAGCGCTTGCCGAACACCCTCGCCGTCGTCGGCGTCGCGTACATCATCGGCGTGTTGCTCGCCGTTCCGATCGGGATGGTCTCTGCGGTCAAGCGCTACTCGGTGTTCGACCACGTGTCGACCACATTCGCGTTCGTCGGCTTCTCGGTGCCGACGTTCTTCACCGGCCTCCTTCTGATCATCGTCTTCAGCGTGAAGCTGCACTGGCTGCCCTTCATCTACGACTCGACGCTGAAGATCACAAGCCTGTCGACGCTGGGCGATCAGATACGCCAGTCGATCATGCCGATCACCGTCCTCGCGCTGTTCGACACGGCGACGATCGCTCGCTACACACGCTCGGAGATGCTCGAGCATCTGCCGCTGGACTATGTCCGGACGGCCCGTGCCAAGGGTCTGAAAGAGCGCCTCGTCGTCCTGCGCCATGTGCTGCGCAACAGCCTCATCCCGGTCGTGACGCTGGTCGCGCTCGGCGTCCCGGCCGTCTTCGGCGGCGCGATCGTGACCGAACAGATCTTCCGCGTGCCCGGCATCGGTGAGCTCCTCGTGCGTTCGATCGGGAACGGTGACACGCCCGTCGTCGCGGCGATCCTGCTGATCTTCGCCACGCTGGTCGTGCTCTTCAACCTCCTCGCCGACGTTCTGTACGGCGTCCTCGACCCGCGGATCCGGTACTCCTAATGGCCGCGACCGACGTCGAGATCACGCGCCTTGCGGGTGTCGAGCTGCGGCGTCCGGCCCGCTCGCTGTGGAGTGACGCGTGGCATCAGTTCACGCGCCACCGCCTGGCGATGGCCGGCCTGTTCACGTTCGCCGCGCTCGTGGTCATCACGCTCCTCGGTCCGCTCCTGTACCAGACGCGGATCGACAACATCGACTTCGCGGTCTCGCTGAAAGGTCCGAGCGCCGAGCACCTGTTCGGCACGGACGACCTCGGCAGGGACATGCTCGCGCGCGCGATGCTCGGCGGCCGCGTCTCGATCGCCGTCGGCGTGGTGTCGGTCCTCATCGCGATCACGCTCGGCCTGACGGTCGGTGCGCTGGCCGGATACTTCGTCAAGCTCGATAGCCCGCTGATGCGGGTCACCGACCTGTTCCTGTCGCTGCCGATCCTGCCGCTGCTCCTGGTGATCGTGTACCTCTTCCGCGACACGCTCCGTGCCGCGTTCGGACCCGAGCTCGGGATCTTCCTGATGATCGTCGGGGTCATCGGCATCTTGAACTGGATGCCCGTCGCGCGTCTGGTGCGCGCGTCGTTCCTCTCGCTCAAGCAGAAGGAGTTCGTCGAGGCCGCGCGGGCCATCGGAGATCCCGACAGCCGCATCATCATGAAGCACATCATCCCGAACGTTCTGAGCCCGGTGCTGGTGGCCGCCACGATCGGCGTCGGCGGAGCCATCCTGACGGAGTCGACGCTGTCGTTCCTCGGCCTCGGCTTCCCCTCCGACACTCCGACGTGGGGCCGTCTGCTCTTCGACGCGAAGGACTACATCGACATCGCGCCCCACTGGGCATTCTTCCCCGGCATACTGATCTTCCTCACCGTGCTGTCGATCAACTACGTCGGTGACGGTCTCCGAGACGCGCTCGATCCGCGCAAGACCAGCTAGCACCACGCCCCTCGCGTACGGCCCGCGCCTGCCCCGCGCGTTCTACGCGCGTCCGACCCTCGTTGTGGCGCGCGAGCTCCTCGGCAAGGTGCTCCTCTACGATGGCCCCGACGGCCGACGCGCCGCGCGGCTCGTCGAGGTCGAGGCCTACCACGGAACCCGTGACCCGGCCTCGCACGCGTTCCGCGGCCCGACGCCGCGCACTTTGGTCATGTTCGGGAGGCCGGGACACGCCTACGTCTATCTCTCACACGGGGTCTGGTACTGCATGAACGTCGTCGCGCATGGGTCGGGTGTCGCCGGCGCGGTGCTTCTCCGCGGCGCGGAGCCGCTGGAGGGCTTCGCGGACGGCGCGCGCCTGATGGGACCTGGACTGCTCGGCCGCGCCTTCGCGCTCTCGACCACGTGCTCGGGCGTCGACCTCACGCGTTCCGCGCTGCAACTTCGCGACGCGCCCGCGGTCGCCCTGTGGCAGATCGCGCGCGGCCCGCGGATCGGCATCGCTGAGAGCGCGACCTCGGCGAGGCCGTGGCGCCTGTGGGTGCACGGATCGAGCGGGGTGTCGCGGTGACGACCGCCGCCGAACGCGCGCTCGTCACGCTCGAATATCCTGCGATCCGCGCCCTTCTCGCCGAACGGTCGTCCTTCGCGCCCGGACGCGAGCTCGCCGAGGCGCTGACCCCGGTGACCGACGTGCATGAGGCCGAGCGACTGCAGGACGAGACCGCCGCCGCGCGCGCACTGCTCCGCGCGCAGCCGTCCGCGGGCATCGGTGGCGCGCGCGATGTCCGTGATGGGCTGCGGCGGGCACGCCTGGGTGGTTCGCTCGATCCCCAGCAGCTCATCGAGATCGCGGACACGATCCGCGCAGCGGAGAAGCTCTTTACCGACGTACGCCCGTACCCGCCGCTCGCCGCGAAAGCGCGCTTCGCGCGACCGCCACGCGACGTCGCCGAGGCGATCGAACACGCCATCGCCGGCACCGGCGAGGTGCTCGACCGGGCCAGCCCGCGCCTGGGTTCGCTGCGCGCGGCTCTGCGCGCCGCGCAGGCGCGGCTGCAGCAGCGTCTGGACGGCCTGCTGCGCTCTCCGGACCTCGCCCGGGCGCTGCAGGAGCAGCTGGTGACGCAGCGCGGGGGACGATACGTCGTGCCGGTGAAGGCCGAGATGCGCGGCGCGGTGAAGGGGATCGTCCACGATCAATCCGCGAGCGGCGCCACGGTGTTCATCGAACCGCTCGAGATCCTCGAGGCGAACAACGCGTTACGTGAGGCCGAGCTCGCCGAGAGCGCCGAGGTGCAACACGTCCTGGGTGAGCTCTCGCGCCGCGTCGAACGGGCGGGGGAGGATCTCGACTCGGTGACGACGGCGCTCGCGGGGCTCGACCTGCTCCTCGCGAAGGCCGAGCTCGCGGATCATCTCGAATGCGAGCGGCCGGCTCTCGACGGGCACGGCGTGCTGGACCTCGTCGGAGCGCGCCATCCGCTGCTCGTGGAACGCGGGACCGGCGTCGTCCCCATCGACGTGCGCCTCGGGTCGGACTTCCGCGCGCTGGTGATCACCGGGCCCAACACCGGCGGCAAGACAGTGACCCTCCGAACGATCGGCCTGCTCGTGCTGATGGGCGCGTCGGGTCTGCAGATACCCGCATCGCGAGGCAGCCGGGTGCCGGTGGTGCGCCGCGTCTTCGCCGACATCGGCGACGAGCAGTCGATCGCGCAGTCGCTCTCGACGTTCTCTTCGCATCTCCGCAACGTCGTTGCGACTCTGGCGGAGGCGGAGCGCGACGACCTCGCGCTCCTCGACGAGCTCGGCGCGGGGACCGATCCTGACGAAGGCGCCGCGCTCGCGATGGCCGTGCTGGAGACCCTGCTCGAGCGCGGCGTTCTCGTCGCCGCGACGACGCACTACCCCGAGCTGAAGGCGTTCGCGCTCAACACGCCCGGCGTGTCGAACGCGAGCGTCGAATTCGACGCGGAGTCGCTGCGCCCCACCTACCGCTTGCATGTCGGACTGCCCGGCTCGTCGAACGCGTTCGCGATCGCAGCGCGCCTCGGCCTCGACAGCGCGGTCCTCGCGCGGGCGGAGTCGCACCTCTCGGAATTGCATCGCTCCCTCGAGCGCACGCTGCGCGAAGCCGAACGTCACCGCACCGAGCTCTCGTCCGCGCTCGAAGAGGCGCGCGTCGCGGCGGAGGACGCGAGGCACCTCACCGAAGAGGCACGGCGCGAGGCCGCCCGCATCCGCGACGAGGCTGACCGGGGCGCACGGCGCTCGCGCACCGAGGTCGACGAGCTTCTCTTGCAGGCACGCCGGGCGCTCAGACAGGCGGAGGCGGCGCACGAGGGGGCCGCGAAGCGGAACCTCGTCGACGAGGCGCGCGCGGCGCTCGCGGAGGCCGAAACGACGCGTCGGTCGGCGGCCGCACCCGAGCCCGCGCCACGAACGACCGTGCCGATCGCGGTCGGTTCGCCGGTGCACGTCGAAGGCGTGAGCGAGCCCGGCACGCTGCTCTCGATCGACGACCGCGGGATGGCGGACGTCGCAGCCGGTCCTCTCCGGCTGCGCGTGCCTGCGACGAGCCTGCGGCCCGCGCAGGCGGCCCAGGAGCCGCCTGTGGCGACGCGTCCGGTCATCGGCGGATCCGCGCCGGCGGTGTCGCTCCAGCTCGATCTTCGGGGCGCACGCGCCGAGGAAGCGCTCGAGGTGCTCGACCGTTACCTGAACGACGCGGCAGTCGCGGGCGTCGATCGCCTGCGGATCGTGCACGGAAAGGGGACCGGCGCGCTGCGGACCGCTGTGCGCGAGGTCCTGTCACGGCATCCACTGGTGCGCGGCCACGAGCCCGCGGGCGCCGCGGAAGGCGGCGACGGGGCGACGATCGTCCGCCTCTAGTCCCGCTCCTCACGAGAAAGATCTGGACCTCGCAGGTCACTCTGATGAACAGGGGGCCAGATCACGACACGGATCCCGTGCTGCAGGCGCACGCGCGCTCCTGGCGCCTGAAAGAGCACCTTGTCGCCGCGCTCGACGACGGGGGCCGAGCGCGGCAGCTCGGGCGCCGAGGCCGCGCGCATGATGGTCGCCCCAGGAGTGACAACGACCGCTCTCGCTGCTGCTGCTGCGGTCGGCACAAGCCCTTCGGTCGTGATCAGCGCCGTCGCTAAGCCGGCGAGGCCATCGCCCACCGCGACCTCGATCGCGATGCCACGCACCGAAGCCGTCGCGGCAGGCGTCCGGTCTTCGTAGCGCGAGTCGGCGCTCGTGAGATGTGTGACCACGCGCCAGCTTCGCCCGAGCGACGCCGCGAGCTGCACCATCGTGGATCCGCTGCGAGTGGTCGCGTCTTCGATCGTGATGTCGCTCCCAGGATCGAGCTCCACCGTCGAGCCTTCGATGAGCGTGATGAGGGCGCGTGCGTCCGCGCTCGTGCGCACCGTGCTCCCGATGTAGAGCACGGCGCCGTCCGTCGCGGATGAGAAGTCGCCCCCTGGGGCGGCGCGCAGGAGCACGTCGCCTGCGATCACGGTGAGGATCGCGGCGGGCTGGAGGGCCGATCGCGTCTGCGGGTGCGCAGCGGCGGGCACTTCACCGATGCCGATGCCCAGCATCGCCAGGCACAGGGCCACAGACGACGCGATGACCGCGACACGGGTCGTGCGCCTCACCGGCTCTTCTCCCCTCGCACCGCAGGGCGCCCACACGTCCTGCGCTGTGCAACTGGGTTAACGGAGCGGACGCACGCCCGAGTAGCGGTCGAACGGGCCCTCGCGTGTCAAAGACGCGTCAACGAGGTATCCGCGCGCT
Source organism: Candidatus Limnocylindria bacterium (assembly GCA_041493915.1). Taxonomy (GTDB): domain Bacteria; phylum Chloroflexota; class Limnocylindria; order P2-11E; family P2-11E; genus CF-39. Next base: position 7,995 of record JBGPZT010000043.1, on the reverse strand, counting down.
GGATCGTCGACGAAATTGACCACTTCTCGTACGAAATGCGTACCGGTGGGCGCGCACTCAGGTGAAGAGCGCCTCGCATCGTGACATTCCGCGTCGTGATCGTTTCAAGTTCGCGGATCCGCGTTCACCGATCGACACGGCGCATCGTCACGTTCGTCGCGGACAGAGCGCGAGCGAGACGTTCGTCATCTTCGCGGCGCAGACCAGCATCCGCGAGCTCGCGTCGCAGCGCCGCGTGATAACCCGGCCCATCCGCCGCGGACCATCGCACGGCAGAGCCATCCTCCGCGCGCGCCTCGCCGACGGCCGTGCCCCGATAGAGGTGCATGAGCGACCGAAAGTCCTCGGTGCTCTCGTCGACCTCATATGTCGCGACGTGCGCGAGCCGCGTGAGCTCGCAGCCGGTCTCCTCACGTGTCTCGCGGCGCACGGCGTCCTCGGGCGACTCGCCCTCTTCCACGCCGCCACCGGGCAGGAGCCACGCGCCGGCGAATGGGCCGCTGCGCTGACGCACGAGGAGCACGCGTCCGCTCGCGTCGACGCACGCGACGATCGCGCCGACGCGTCGGGTCACGGGGTGCGGGTGGGACTCGGGGCGACCGTGCGTCCGGACGGGAACGGTGGCAGCGTGAGCGACGGGACCACAAAGGGTGTTCCACTCGGCTTCACCGTTTGCCCCGGACTGAACGCCGGTGAAGGCGACGGTGACGGCGAGGGCGATGGGCTGGGGCACGGATCGGAGCCGATGAGATTCCAGCTGAAACGGCCGTAGTTGTACGAACCCGCGTTCGCTCCCTTGATCCACTGATCGGTGTACTTCTGCCACACGTTGCCCGGCGCGCGCTCCTGCGGCTTGAGCGCGATTCGGCGCGTGCCGTCCGGACCGGGACATCCCTCGACCCACCAGTTGTCGGCTTGCGCCGGGACGGTGCCGCGCACGAAGAACTCGGTCATCGAGAACGGCGAGAGGTTCGAGGGAAGGAGACCCGAGCCGTATCCGCCGAACGCGCCGGGCGCGGAGACGATCGTGGCCTGGACGATGTTCGCCGGCCGCTCCCAGTCCGCGGCCGGAACGCCGTCGAGCACTTCTTTCATGTAGTCACGCCACAGCTGGCCGGGACCCATCGCGCTCGAGAAGTCACGCGAGCTCATCGGATCGCCGTTGGCGTTGCCCATCCACACGCCGGTGACCAGGCTGGGCACGTAGCCGACGCTGTACACATCCTTGAGGTTGTCCGTCGTGCCGGTCTTGAGCGCCGCCGGGCGCCCGATGTTCGTCCAGCTGCCGAAGATGAAGTCCCTCGACGGCTGCGTTGTGTCCTTGAGGATGTCGGTCATGAGCCACGCGACGCCGGCGTCGAGCACGCGCTTCTGCTCGTAGTCCTTGTGCTCCCAGACGACCTTGCCGCGTGAATCCTCGACCTTGAGGATGTAGGTCGGCGTGACGCGGACGCCCAGGTTCGCGAGCACGCCGTAGGCGCTCGCCATGTCGACCAGCTTCACTTCCTTCGCGCCGAGCGTCAGCGACAAGCCGATCGTGTTCGGGTCGATGTTCGCCGTGATGCCCATGTCACGGGCGGTCTGGATCGTGTCCTCGATCCCGCTGTACTGCGAGAGGAATTTCACGGCCGGCACGTTGCGTGACTCGCGGATCGCCTGGCGCATCGTGATCGGGCCGTGGTATTGGAGGTCGGCGTTCTCCGGGCAGTAGCCGCAGCTAGACGGACTCATGCGCGTCGGATCAGCGCGCCCGGTGAAGTCCGTGCGGGCGTCGACGACCACCGTCGCGGGTGTCGCGCCCTTCTTGAGCGCGGTGACGTAGTTGAACATCTTGAACGAGGAACCAGGCTGTCTCTGCGCGATGCCCGCGGAGTCGTACTGTCCCTGGACGCGCGGGTCGTCACGGTTGTAGTAGTCGACAGAGCCGACGTACGAGAGGATCTCGCCCGTCCGCGGATCGATCGAGACGAGGGCCGCGTTCCAAACGTTCTTGTCGTGCAGGAACTCGACCCACTCGCGGACCTGGCGCTCGGCGATCTCCTGTTTCTTGGTATCGAGGGTGGTCGTCACCTTGAATCCGCCGCGGGTGACCGCCGACTCGTCGCCGCCCAGGATCTGCGCGAGCTGGTTCCGCACCTGGAAGACGAAGTGCGGAGCCGTGATCGTCGTCAGCTGCGGGCCGGCCACCTTCAGGGTCTCCGCGTCGGCCGCGTCGCGCTGGGACGCCGTGATCGCGCCAAAGTCGACCATCTGGTCGAGCACGTATGAGCGGCGCTCCTTGGCCCGTTCGATGTTGTCCGGCTGCGACGGATCGAGCACGGAAGGGGACTGCGGAAGCCCCGCGAGCAGGGCTGACTCCGCGACGGAGAGTGTCGACAGGTCGGATTTCCCGAAGTACGTCTGCGCCGCGGCCTTGATGCCGTAGGCCTGGTTGCCGTAATAGATCTGGTTGAAGTAGAGCTCGAGGATCTGCTCCTTCGAGTAGGTCCGCGTGACCTGGACGGCGAGGATCGCCTCCTTGATCTTGCGCGAGACGCTGACCTCGCCGCCGACGATCCGCTGTTTCACCAGCTGCTGCGTGATGGTCGATGCCCCGCTCACGACGTCTCTCTGCAATAGGTCGTCGCGCACCGCGCGCGCGATGCCGAACACGTCGATACCCGGATTGGTCCAGAAGGATTTGTCCTCCGCCGCGATCGTGGCGTCGATGACCAGCTGCGGAACGGAGTCGAGCGAGACGACCTCACGGCGCTCGACCTCGAACTGGTAGAGGAGGGTCTTGCCGTCCCGGTCGTAGACGTTGGTGGACTGGGCCAGAGGATCCCGGGCGAGGTCCTCCGGGGACGGGAGGTCGGAGGAGAAGAACGCGAACGCGGTCACCGCGCCGAAGACGGCGAGCGCGAGGCCTGCGATGACCAGCGCGAGCACGACCGAGGGCACGACCGCGAGCCTGCCGCGAATGCCGCCCCCACCTCGGCGCCGCAACTGGCGATACGGTCCGCGCCCGAGGGCGTGGTCGCGTGTCGTTTTACTGCGCGCGATGCCTTCATGCTAAGGCCTCGCCTTCGCCGATATCCTCTCCGGAGTGCCCACGCGCCCTGGCGACGCCGAGCTCGACGAGTTCCTGACCCGTGGGATGGCCGAGGTGATCGTCCGCGAAGACCTCGCCGCCAGCCTGCGCGCCGGGGACCGTCGGCTGCGTGTCAAGCAGGGTTTCGACCCGACGCATCCGAATCTTCACCTCGGTCACGCCGTGCCGCTTCGCAAGCTGCGCAAACTCGCGCAGTGGGGGCACGAGATCGTGCTCATCGTCGGGGACTGGACGACGCAGATCGGCGATCCCACCGACAAGGACGAGACGCGACCGACGATGACGCACGAGAAGGTGATGAAGAACGCCGAGACCTACATCGAGCAGTTCCACCTCATCGTCCCCCGCGAAGGAACGCGGGTCGTCTTCCAGTCGGAGTGGTACTCCAAGTTCGGCTTGAAAGACGTCATCAGCCTCGCGTCGCGTTTCACCGCGCAGCAGATGCTCGCGCGCGAGGAGTTCCGGAGGCGCCTGGAGAAGAAGACACCGATCCCGATCAAGGACCTGCTCTACCCGTTGCTGCAGGCCTACGACTCGGTCGCGATCGAATCCGACGTCGAGGTGGGCGGTACGGACCAGCTGTTCAACATCCTCGCGGGACGCGAGCTCCAGGAGCAGCTCGGACAGCGGCCGCAGAACCTCCTCATCAATCACCTGCTCGAGGGCCTCGACGGCGAGAAGATGAGCAAGTCAAAGCCGAAGACCGGCATCTGGCTCACCGACCCGCCGAACGAGGTCTACGGGAAGGTGATGTCGATCGAGGACAAGCTCATGACCCATTATTTCGAGTGGGCGACCGAGCTGCCGCGCAAAGAGGTCAACAAGATCCTCGGCGCGGTCGGCAACCGCGACCTGCATCCGAAGGAAGCGAAGGAAAAGCTCGCCTGGCAGATCACGAGCGAGCTGCATTCGCCGGCGGCCGCCGACGAGGCGAAGGTCGCGTTCGGCAAGCAGTTCAAGGAAGGTGCGCAGCCAGAGGAGATCCCGACCGTCGAGGTGGGGAAGGACGGCCGGACGGAGATCAACATCGTCGACCTGCTCCGCGACTCGAAGCTCGCGTCGAGCCGGAGCGACGCGCTGCGCCTGGTGAAGCAGGGCGGTGTGAAGGTCGACGGATCCAAGGCCAGCCTCGAGACGATGGTCCCGACGAACAGCGAACCCGTCATCCAGGTCGGGCCGCGCCGCCACCACCGCATCCGCTGGCGCTGAGACTGTGACCGACGCGCGACCCATCGTCGCCGTCATCCCGTTCGGCGCGCGCGGAGCCACGCCGCGCGCGGGGGCCTGGGCGCGCCAGCTGGCCGCCCGTCTGGTCGAGCGCTTCGCCCACGACGAGGCCGTCGACGTGCGGCCGGTGTTCCTGGTCGCGATGCCAGAGGCTTCGAGCGAGGCCGGATATCTCGTCTTTGGGTCGTCGCCGGGCGCCGACCTGGCCGCGGAGTACGGCCGATCGCTGGGCGCGACATACGCGCTGACCGGCATCTATCGCGAGGACAGCGGGTCGCGGCGCCTCGAGGCGACGCTCGTCGACGTCGGATCCGGAACGGTCCGCGCGACGCGGTCCATCGCGATCGCTCCCGGCACGCTCGCCACGGCCGAGCCCGCCCTGGGCCGCTGGCTCGCGCGGGCGGTCGCTGCGACGATCGCCGTCGGCGCCGACGCGCCCGCCGCCGCGAACGAAACCGCGTACGCGGCCCTCCTCGAGGGCATGGACGAAGAGGTCACTGCGACGCTGCTGCGTCAGAGCGACCCGGCCGGCGCGGAGGAAGCCATCGGGCGTGCGCTGGAGCGCTATCTCGCGGCGCTGAGCGCGGACAAGGAATGCGCCGCCGCCGAGGAGCGGCTCCTCGTTCTCGCGGCAGAGTCCCTCGAGCGCGGCGACATCGGCCGGCAGGTCCGTGCGCTCGAGGATCTCACCGTGATCCGGCCGCGCTCGTGGCGCGCCCATTACATCCTCGGCAAGCTCCGCGCGGAGGCCGGTCACACGAGCGAGGCGATCGTCGCTTTCGAGCACGCGCATGCCGTGCGCCCGCTGCCCGACGAGGATGTCGTGCGTCTCGCGGAGCTCTACGCGAATGCCGGCGCGAGCGCGTCTGCGTTCGGGCACCTTCGTCGCATCGCTTCCACCAGCGACGCGTACGGATCGGCGCAGGAGCTCGCCGCGATCATCGCCCTGCAGCGCGGCGACCTCGATGCGGGCCGCGCGGCGTTCGACCGCGCGGTCGCGGCGGGTGCCGCGGGCTGGGAGCTCCACGCTTCGTATGGGGCGGCCCTGCACGCCCGCGGTGGCAACGTGGAAGCCATCCCTCACTACGAAGCCGCGCTCGCCGCGAACGGCCCCGCGATCGTGCGGCTGAATCTCGCGCGCGCCGCGTTCGAGGCAGGGGACACCGAGCGTGCGGCGCTCGAGCTCGACGCGCTGCTCGAGAGCGAGACGAGCGGCGAGATCGCGGGGCAGGCGCGACGTCTCCGCTTCGGGATCCGCCACACCGACCTCGAGCGAGGTCTCGAGACCGCGGGGACGGCCGCGGTCGAGGGAGACGCGACCCGCTTCTCGGAGGCACAGTCCGCCTTCGAAGCCGCCCTGGCCGCTGAGCCCGACCTGTGGGAGGCGCATTTCGGCGTCGGACTGCTCGCGCGCCACCGCGGCGACGCGCCAAACGCGCTCGTGTCGTTCGCTCGGGTCCTGGAGCTCTGGCCGGAGCATCCCGACGCGCTTCATGAGCTCGGCGTCGCGCTGCTGATGGCGGATGACGTCGTGCAGGCCGTGGGTGCGCTCGAGCGTGCGGCCGCGCTGCGGCCGGCCGAGCCCGCGTACATCGCGGACGCCGGCTTCGCCCAGATGCGCGCGGGGGACCTCAGCGCGGCCCGCGAGCGGCTCGAGCATGCGCGCACGCTCGACGCCCACGATCCGATCACGCGGGCCTACCTCCTGGAGCTCGACCGCCTGCAGGCCGCGGTCGCGAAGGGCTCGTGAAGCACGTCGTCATCGTGGGCGGCGGCTTCGGCGGGCTGCACCTCGTCCGCCACCTCGAGAGGAGCCTGAAGCGCGGCGAAGCGGAGGTCACGCTCGTCGACCGCTCCAACTTCTCGCTCTTCACGCCCCTGCTCTATCAGGTCGCGACCGGCGAGCTCCCGCCACACGCGGTCGCGTATCCGCTGCGCGTGCCTCTCGCGAAGGCCGGCTTTCGCTTCCTCCGGACGGAGGTAGAGGCGATCGATGTCGAGAAGAAGACGGTGCGGACCGCGGACGGCGAGATCGCATACGACCACATCGTCATCGCGCCCGGCAGCGTGACGAACGACTTCGGCATCCCCGGCGTCAGAGAGCACGCCCTCGTCCTGAAGTGGCTCGAGGATGGCCGGGCGGTCCGGCACCGCATCCTGTCCACTTTCGAGGACGCCGCCCTGCTCCCGGATGCCACGCAGCGACGCGAGCTGCTCTCGTTCGCGATCGTCGGCGCGGGTCCGGTCGGCGTGGAGCTCGCGGCTTCGATGCGCGACCTCATGGATCACACCATGCGCGGCATCTATCCCAGCATCGACGTGCACCACGAACCCTCGATCACGCTCATCGACGGCGCCGACCGGGTCGTCCCCGCGATGGATCCGCGCCTCTCCGCGATCGCGCAGCGACGGCTCGAGCAGCTCCGCGTGCGCATCATGCTGAGGACGCTCGTCTCCGAGGTCGGGGAGAGTTCGTTGCGAACGAAGGACGGGATGACGCTGATCGCCAACACCGTCATCTGGGCCGGCGGCGTGAAGACCAACCCGATCGTCGCCGCCTGCGACCTCCCGCACGCGAGTGACGGCCGCCTGGTCGTCGATACGTCGCTCCGCGCCGGCGGGCGCGACGACGTAATCGCGCTCGGCGATGCCGCGCACTTCGAGCAGGAGGGCAAGCCACTGCCGATGCTCGCGCAGGTCGCGGTGCTCCAGGCGCCGACGGCGGCGGCGAACATCGCGCGCCTCGTGCGCGGCGAGCCGCCGCAGTCGTACGTCCACAAGCGCAAAGGCGACCTCGTCGCGCTCGGTCGGACCAGCGCAGCCGCTGAGTTCGCGCGTCCTTTCCACATCGTGCTGTCCGGCCTACCGGCGTGGACGGTGTGGCGGACCAACTACCTCATGCAGCTCGTCGGCGCACGTAACCGCGGCACGCTGCTCGTCGAGTGGCTCTTGTCCTATTTCTCGCGCCGGATCGTCGCGGACATCACCTAGTGGGCGGCCGCGCCCTCCTCGACCTTCTCCGCATGCGCCGCGATGACCTTCTCCGCGATGTGCGACGGGCATTGCTCGTAACCGAGCAGCGTCGTCGTGAACGTGCCGCGCCCGCCGGTCATCGATCGTAGGTCCGTCGAATACCGGAAGATCTCCGCGAGCGGCACGTGCGCCTTGATGCTCTGGTGCCCCGCGCCCGCGCCGTCCATGCCGAGCACACGGCCGCGGCGGCTATTGAGGTCCGCGAGCACGTCGCCCATCTGCTCCTCAGGCACGGTGACCTCAACGTCCATGATCGGCTCGAGCAGATACGGCTGCGCTTCCTTGACGCAGTTCTGCAGCGCGAGGGAGCCTGCGATCTTGAAGGACATCTCGCTCGAGTCGACCTGGTGGAACGAACCGTCGACGAGGACGGCCTTGAAGTCCGACAGCGGGTAGCCGGCGATCACGCCCTTCACGGCCTGCTCGCGGATGCCCTTCTCGACGGCGGGCCAGAAGTTGCGCGGGACCGAGCCCCCGACGATGCGCGTCTCGAAGACGACACCCGATCCGGGTTGCAGCGGCTCGACCTCGAGCCACGCGTCACCGAACTGGCCGTGGCCGCCGGTCTGGCGCTTGTAGCGCCCCTGCGCCGAGGCCTTGCCGCGGATCGACTCGCGGTACGGGACCCGGGGCGTCCGCGTCTC
>JBGPZT010000069.1:0-13543 GCA_041493915.1 Candidatus Limnocylindria bacterium | reverse complement strand
GTCGGCTCGCCGCCGGGCTACGTTGGCTACGAAGAGGGCGGTCAGCTCACGGAGACAGTGCGCCGCAAGTCGTACTGCGTGATCCTGCTCGACGAGATCGAGAAGGCCCACCCCGAGGTGTTCAACATCCTCCTGCAGATCTTCGACGAGGGCCGTCTCGCGGACGCGAAGGGCCGCACCGTCGACTTCCGCAACACCATCATCATCATGACCAGCAACCTCGCTCAAAAGATGCTCAAGAGCGAGAGCGCGCTGGGCTTCCGTACCAAGGGCGAGGGCGAAGACGCGGACATGAACGCCCAGTACGAGCGCATGAAGGAGCGCGTGCAGGAAGAGATGAAGCGCTTCTTCCGTCCGGAGTTCCTCAACCGCATCGACGCCACGGTGGTGTTCACGCCGCTCACGAAGCCCGAGATCCGGCAGATCGTCGAGCTCGAGCTGCAGGGCGTTCGCAAGCAGCTCGCCTCGCAGGAGATCACGCTCCTGGTGACCGATGAGGCAAAGGACTACATCGCGACGGTGGGCTACGACTCGAACTTCGGCGCGCGTCCGCTCGCGCGCCAGATCCAGAACGAGATCGCCGACCCGCTCGCGGAGATGCTCCTCCAGGGCAAGTTCCACTCGGGCGACACCGTCCGCGTCAACCCGGTGGATGGGAAGCTCGTCATCGAGAAGACCGAGGTGGAGGCCCCGAAGCCGGTACCCGTCGCCCCCTAGCGCCGCGGCAGTCGGCGTCTGGCCCATCGAAAAGCGGCATCGCTCGCCTCGTTTACCGCGCGCTCTGAGCGCTACACAATCCGCCCGCCCGACGACGTAAAGTGACGCGATGCCGGGAGGACCTCGTCGACGCTGCGCGAATTGCGGTACGAGCCTTCGCGCGCGCGATCGGTTCTGTTCCTCCTGCGGGACCCCACTCGACACGGCCGTCACCCAGGTTTCCTCCCCACGCACCCAGAGCGCGTCGCTTCAGGTCTCAGGGGTCGCGGAGGCGGCGCTCCGCGAGCAGCGCAAGGTCGTCACGATCCTGTTCGCCGACCTCTCGGGCTCGACCCCCCTCGGCGAGAGGCTCGACCCGGAAGACCTCCGCGGCATCTTGGCATCGTATTTCAACGAGCTCGCGCGCCAGATCCGCCGCTACGAAGGGACCATCGATAAGTACATCGGCGATGCTGTGATGGCCGTGTTCGGCGCGCCGATCTCGCACGAAGACGACGCAGAGCGCGCGATCAACGCCGCGCTCGCGATGCGGCGGTCGATCGCGCAGCTCAACGACGATCTCGCGCGCCGCCACGGCGTCCGTCTCGCGCTGCGGATCGGCATCAACACTGGAGAGGTCGTCGCCGGGCTGCTCGCGGGGGACGTCCAGACCGCCTACACGGTCGTCGGCGACGCCGTGAACACGGCGCAGCGCTATGAAGCGGCGGCGCCGCTCGGCGAGATCCTGGTGAGCGCGATGACGCGTCGGCTTTCGGTGCATTCGTTCGAGTTCGAGCCGACCGCCCCGCTGACGCTCAAGGGAAAGGCCGAGCCTGTCGTCGCGTACCGCGTTCTCCGTCGACGGTACGAAGAGATCGCGCCGGAGGCCACACCATTCATCGGCCGCGGGCCGGAGATGCAGGTGCTGCGCGATGCCATGGCCGAAGCCGTCGAAGGCCGGGGCCGATTGGTGAGTATCGTCGGTGAGGCCGGGGTCGGAAAGTCGCGCCTCGTCGGAGAACTGCGTGCGAGTCTCGCCTCCGGCATCGATCGCATCACCGTCCGCTGTGCCTCGTTCGAGAGCAACACACCGTATGCGCTCATCGCCGATTTCGTGCGCGGGGCGTTCTCGATCCACGCTGCCGATGACGACGCGACGGCAAGCACAGCGATCGCGAACGGGTTCGCCGTTCTCGGGCACCCGCTCGACGATTCGCACCTCGCGCTCTTGCTCGAAGTGCTCGGATACGGGTCTCAATCGACCCTGGATCCCGAAGTGAAGCGCCGTGTGCTCGTGACTCTTCTGCGCACGCTCCTGAGTCTCGCGGGTCGGCGCGCGCCATTCGTGCTTACCGCTGAGGATCTGCACTGGGTGGACGGCGCGAGCCTTCATGTCTTGACGGAGCTCGCGGCCGTGGTCCCATCGCTCCCGTGTCTCTTGATAACCACGGCGCGCCCCGGCTGGGTGCCGCCGTGGGCGGCCGAGGAGCTCATGCTGCGAGCGCTCGAGGATGTGAATGCGCGGGATCTGATCGAGGCCGTCTTCGAGCTACCAGTCGATGATGAGCTCGCCGAGACGATCCTCGCACGCACGGCAGGGAATCCCTTCTTCGTCGAGGAGGTCATCCGCGAGCTGCAGGAGACGGACCTGCTGCTCGAGCGGTCCGGACGCGTCTCGCTGCGACCCGACGCCCCCGCGCGAGTGCCCGAGACGATCCAGGAGGTCGTCGAGGCGCGGCTCGACCGCCTCGACCTCCCGACGCGGCGGACCATCAACAACGGCGCCGTGTGCGGGCGCACATTCTGGGTACGCGTGCTGGAGAGACTCCTGCCGGAGGTTCAGACGCAGCCTCAGCTCGCGGTCCTTGAGCGCGAAGGATTCGTCGTCCTGCGGAGCGTAGCTCCAGAAGTCACATACGGGTTCCGACAGTTCCTCATTCAAGAGGTCGCGTACGAGACGCAGCTGCTGGCCGAGCGGCGACAGATCCACGGTGCCGTTGGCGCGGCCGTCGAGGCCCTCTTCCAGAATCGGCTTGAGGAGTTCGTGGACTTTCTCGCGTATCACTACGAGCGAAGCGACGACCGCGCGAGTGCCTGCCGTTATCTCCTCAAGGCCGGCGCCCGCGCCCAACGCTTGTTCGCGAACGACGAGGCGCTGCGCTCATATGACACGGCGCTGAGGCTCGCGGTCGACGAGGCGACGCGCGCCGGTGCGCGGGAGGGTATCGGCGACGTCCGCACGACGATCGGCGATCTCGCGCGGGCCCGAGATGCGTACCGGGAGGCCTACGACCTCCTCAGCGACGCCATCGCGCAGGCTCGACTGGAGCGCAAGATCGGCTTCACGTTCCAGCGCGCGGGTGACTACCAGATGGCCCTCAGCTGGCTCGAGCGCGCCCAGCACAGCGTCGGAGAGAACGTGCACGCCGAGGCAGCCGCCATCTGGATCGAACTGGCGCACGTCGCCTGGCGCCAGGGCAGGTATGACGAGGCGGTGATCGCCGGCGAGAAGGGTGTGGCGGGCGCGAGCGCGGCGGAAGCACCACAGCTCCTCGCGGAGGGCTACAAGCACCTCGGTACCGCTCACGTGTTGAAGGGGGACCACACCACCGGCATCGAGCTCTATCGTCGGTCGCTTTCGATCTACGAATCGCTCAACGATCTGCAGGGTCTGATGAACATACACAACAACATCGGCATCGTGCTCCGGCGACAATCGCGTTGGGACGAGGCGCTCGCGGAGCAGGCACGCGCGCAGGAGCTCGCGCGTCGCATTGGAGATGTGTGGGGCATCGGCATGGTGCTCGCGAACACGGCCGAGACGCTGCGAAACCGCCGCGACTACGACGGCGCGATCGCCGCGGCCGAAGAGGCGCTCCGCTGCTGGTTACAGGTGGGAAATACCGTAGGGGTCGCGACGGTGCACATGAACCTCGGGATCCTTCATTTCGAGCACGGCCACCTGGACGAGGCTCGTGAATCGCTGCATGTCGCGCTGGCGGAGTGGGAGAAGCTCGACTCTCGGCTTTTCCTGCCCGAGCTCTATCGCACCCTGGCGAAGGCCGAGCTTCCGCGCGACGGGACCGCCGCGCTCGCGTGGGCACAGCGCTCGCTCGCGGTCGCGCGCGAGATCAAAGCGCGCGACGAAGAGGGGATCGCTCTCCAGGTCCTCGGCACTGTGCATCAGGCGCTCGGCGAGACCGAGCTGGCCATCGAGCGACTGACCGAGAGTGTGAGCATCCTGCGGCCCGCGAAGAATCGTCTCGAGCTCGCTCGCAGCCTGAGCGCGCTCGCGTACGCACGTGTCAAGGCGAGCGATGGACACGGCGAGGCTGTCGCGCTTGCCCAAGAGGCCGCTGCGATCTTTGCCGAGCTCGGTGCCACAGCGGATCGGCAGCACGCGGAAGAGCTCGTCGCACGCGCGTGACCCCTCGACCTGCCTGATCCCTACCAGCTGGGCAGCGTGTCGAACGCGGGGTGGAAGGTGCGTCGGGTCTGGCTGCTGCCGTCGGCGTTCATGACGTAGATCTCGCTGTTGAAGAAGCCGTCTCGAGTGCTGGCGAAGACGATCTGCGTGCCGTCCGCCGACCAGTCCGGAGCCCCGTCGATCGCATTGCTCGTCGTCAGACGCGTGACCCCCGTGCCATTGGCGTTCATCGTGTAGATATCCCCGTTGCCGGTACGGCCGCTGGTGAAGACTATCTTGCCTCCATCCGGAGACCAGCTCCCGAGCGTGTCGATCGCCGGATTGTTCGTGAGCCGCGTCGGGTTGGTGCCGTTCGCGTTCATGACGTAGATCTCCGAGTTGCCGTCGCGCGTGCTGCTGAAGGCGATCTTCGTTCCGTCAGGAGACCAGTCGGGGTCGGCGTCGATCCGCGGATTGTTCGTCAGACGTGTCTGATCGGTGCCGTCCGCGTTCATCACGTAGATCTCCGCGTTCCCGTCGCGAGTGCTCGTGAACGCGATCTTCTTGCCGTCGGGCGACCAGCTGCCAAGGGTGTCGATGCCGCTGCTTGTCGTCAGCCGCGTGATGCCGGTTCCGTCCGAGTTCATCACGTACACATCTCCGGTCCCGGTACGGCTGCTGGTGAACGCGATCTTCGTCCTATCGGGAGACCAGTCCGGATCCGCGTCGATCGCCGAGCTGTCCGTAAGCCGGGTCACTTGGGATCCGTCGACGTTCATCGCGTAGATGTCGCCGTTGCCGGTGCGGCTGCTGGTGAAAGCGATCTTCTGATTGACGACGCTGATGAGCCCGAGCGACGCCCGCGCCGGGTCGTAGCGCGCGTTCTCCAGGTTCAGCATGAAGAAGGGCACGAGCAGGTCGCCCGAGGGGACTTTGACCTTGCCGGCGAAGGCGACGTGTACGCGGTAGGACGCACCCGTCCCACCCGCCCCCGCCGCGACACGGAGCGGGATGCTCGCCCTCGCGCGGCCCGCGTAGTCGGTCTCGGCTCCCTGCGCCTGCAGGACGGTGCAGCTCGGCGGCGCGGTTGGGCTCGAAGCATCGGCCGGGTAGGCCGTGCATTCCGGAGCGGTGATGAGGAAGAGCACGCCCTGCTCGCGCAACGGACGCAAGAGCCCGTCGCGGAGCCGCGCCGACACCTGGATTACGCCGCCCTGCTGCTGCGTCGCCGGCTGCACCGACATGTCCGCAAAGCTCGTCGTTTCCTTGATGATGGTGATGGCAGGGGAGCGGGCGCTGTTGCCGGCGAGGTCGTCGTTCCCCTCGAACTCGACGTGGACGAAGAGGCTTCCGGGGAGCGCGTCGACCTTGAGGTTCGTGGTCGCGACACCGTCCGTGCCCGTATAGGCGAATGCCCGGTCCCCATTGACGCCGCTCAGACGGAAGATGACCCGACTGCCCGCAACTTCGGCGCCTGTATCCGTCCGCGTTAGCATCGCCGCGACCGTGATCTTGCGGCCGGAAGCGACCGTCGCCGACGCGGGCGGAACAGCGGAGCCGACCTGAGTGAAGGTGAGCTCGGTGTCAGCGAGGGGCGCAGGCGCGGTCGGCGGCGTCTCGGCCGGGAAGCCCAGGCCGAAGTTGTCGGCGACGCGCACACGGCCGGCGCCGTTCACCGCCTGGAGCAGGTAGCGAACGTTCGAGGCGCTCACACCAGAGGGGAGCGCGAGCGAGCCGAACCACCGCTGCGTCGTGCCATCGTGGGTGAGCTCGAGCGATGTCAGCCCGGAGCCAGTCGGTCCGCATGTCGCGGCTTCGTTCCACCACGTCACGAACACGCTCTGGATGCCGACGTTCGGCAGGCCCGAGATGATGGTCTCGAAGTCGACCGCGGTACCCGTACCGTTCGGCGCGGCGCTGTGGCGCAAGAACTCGGGCGGACCCGCCTGGATCGCTTGCATCGTGTGTGCGGGTATGGCCGTGTCGCTGATCTCGGCATCGATCAGCGAGCTGTAGTAGGCGCGGAACGTCACCTGCCTGAAGGTGCGCTCGGTGCCGAAGTTCTCCGGCGCACCGGTCGCCGATCGGGTCGAACGGAACAGTCCCGGGCGGACGAGCAGGAACTCGCGGCCGGTGTTCTGGTAGTTGACCTTCCACCAATCGTTCGGCTCGAAGCGATCGGCCAGGTACGGGCCGCGCGGCGGCGCGAGCTGGTAGGCCGGCGCCGAGATGAGCGGGATGAAGTTCGACGTCGCGCCGCCTGATGTCACCGTCGTCTCGTCCAGGCACGTTGCCTTCATGAGGACGGCGCCTCGAGCGAAGGTCGCAGAGTCTGCAGCGAGATCGCTTGGATGCAACGGAACGCTCAAGCGCGGCGCGATGGGCTCCAGCGGATTCATCTGGACAAAGCCCGCGGAGTTCGCGGGCGTCTGCACTTTGTAGTACGAGGCCTTGGTTGATGTGCTGGGCGCGTCCAGATTGGCGAGGGTCACGTCCGTGCGTACGAGCTGGTTCGCTGTGTCATTGAAATTGATCGTGATGTCCTTCGTCCGGAGATCGAGCTCATCCTGGTTACCCGGGAGGGTCGGGACGTCGTTGAGCTGGCCGCTGGTGAAGTCGGCGAGGCCGTTCGGCCGGGCGCCGAGGCGTCCAGTAGCTCCCATGTTCACGCGGAGCATCGGGAAGCCGAGGATGCCCATGCCCATGAGCGACTTCTGGTGGATACCCTTGAGGTCCGTCTGGCGCGCCGCCCAGTCGCGCTTCACTCGCGCGATGGCGTCTCCGAGGACCACAACGTCGTTGGCAGACCCGTAGCGGAGCTCGCGGAAGAGGTCGTCGGCGAGCTCCTCGCTGTAGGCGATGCGCTCATCGTCACCGTAGGCATAGGAGTCCCACGCCACGGCCGTCCAGCCGAGGGCCTGCGGGATCTCTGCCGTCCTCGGGTCCGGCGTGACGTTCGTTATGCCCTGCGAAGAGGGGACGGCGAGTGCGAAGTTACAGGCGCCCGTCACAAGCAGCTTGAGGCGCTTGATCGCCGGGCTCGTGTTCGCAAGATTGATGAGCTGCTGCGGCTTCACCGTCGGGAAGTAGTTCGCCGGCGCGATCTCCGAAGCACGCAGGCCGTGCGCCATGAGCACGACAACGTCCGTGTTCGCGGCGACGCCGTCGATGAGATCCTGGGCATTCCAGGCGTCCGCGTCCGTTGGCAGCCCCTGTCCGGACTGGATCTTCGGGTGCGCGGTCGGGAACTGGTTCACGCTCTTTCCGCTGTCGAGCAGCTGCTGCTGGATGCTGCTCGCGGAGTCGCTCCAGAAGTTGTAACCATAGACGGCCGCGCTCTGCGGCGTGAGCGATCCGTTCGCATCGAGATACGCCTTCACCATCGTCGGCACGTACTTCGGCTCACTGATGCGCCCGATTCCGAGCTCGGGAATGAACAGGAAGTGGTCCGTCTTCTGGACCGGATCGAGGTCCCCGTAGGCGTCGTCGGTGCCGAAGAAGTTCAACCGCAGCTCGCCCTCGACCGTCAGAGGCTTGAGCGGCATGACAAGCATGTTCTGGGGCGCGATGCTCGCGTAGTCGGGTACGCGGTAGAGCGGAATGCCTTCATCGGACGACGCGATGAGGATCCACTTGAGCTCGGGGTTCGCGACCTTGAACGCCTTGATGTAGCCGCGGATTCCCTCCGCGATTACGTTGGCGGCGGCCGGGCAGAAGGGGTTGACCTTGTACTGCTGGTAGGCGGCGGTCAGGCCAGCGTCCAACGCGAAGTCGACGACAGCGCCGTTCACCGTCGGGTGCGTGGCGAGCGCCGTCGGCGATGTCTGCAGCGCGGTCAGGTTCGCGGCAGCGTACGTGCCATCGCTGACGCTATTTCGCAGGATGAGCGTGTTGTAGGTGTTGGCGGCTGGGGGCAGCGGCGCCAACGACGTCGCGGACGTGACGGTGACGCCGTCGCAGAGACCAGTGAAGACCTGCGAGCTGAGGTGGAACGCGCCCGCCGAACCACGGTAGCTCGAGACGCGCAGATACCACGTGATCGAGTTCGCCCACGTGTTCTGCCAGAGCCCCTCCTGCGACGTGCCGCGGTGCGCCGCCACGCGCACGACACTCCGGGCGATGGCGGCTGAGTATGCGTTCGGGTCGCCGCCCTTGAGGCTGCGCGAAGTCGCGAAGTCCCCGCCGAAGGTGTCGCCACCGAACGTGTCCCCCCCAAACGTGTCGCCACCGAACGTGTCCCCGCCAAAGGTGTCCCCGCCAAAAGTGTCGCCACCGAACGTGTCCCCGCCGAAGGTGTCCCCGCCAAAAGTGTCGCCACCGAACGTGTCCCCGCCGAAGGTGTCCCCGCCGAAGGTGTCCCCGCCGAAGGTGTCACCACCGAACGTGTCGCCGCCGAAGGTGTCCCCGCCGAAGGTGTCACCACCGAACGTGTCGCCGCCGAAGGTGTCTCCCGCGAACTGGGTGTGTGCGTCAGTGGAATTCGACACATGCTGCAGGGCGAGCCTGGGATCCTTCACGAGCATGAGCGTGAAGTCGCCCGGCAGCCGGCCGCCGTCGGTGCCCGTGAGGCGCGCGACGATCCGCGAGAGCGGCGGAACGATCAAGGGATCGTCAGATGGCGGTGTCGGGATCCTGATCTTGTACCAGAGCCTTCCGCCGTCGCAGATCACGCCGCGAACTTCCTGCCGGATCGCCGAGTTGAGCGTCGCGTCGAGCGGGATTGCTGTCGGCCAGGTGTTACTCGTGTCGCACTGGTCCGCACCGCCGAAGCTTGTGTCTCCGTCGGGATAGACGGTCACCGGCTGCGCACAGATGACGGCGCCCTTGATGTACTTGAGCGTGAACGTTCCGGCTCCAACCCCGAAGAAGGAGAAGAAACCGTCGACGTTGGTCTGCGTTTCGTCAAGCACGATTCCGGCCTGGATGAGCTGCACGGTCGCAGGTGCCAGATGGCCTTCACCGCAGGTCGCGATGCCGCTCAGCGCGCTCTTCGCGATCTTGGTCACAAAGCCATCGACGAGCCCTCCGAACGAACTCCGCAGCGCGCCCGGCGTCGTTGGGAAGCCCCCCCCGACCGTCCCCCCGGTCACGTACACGCTGCCTGCGGGATCCACCGCGATCCCGGCGCCGAGGTCTTCGCCGCTCCCGCCCAGGTACGAAGACCAGACAAGCGAAGAAACCCCGCTGGACGTCGTGTCGATCTTGCTGACGAAGGCGTCGTAACCGCCGGCGTTCCCATCCTGGAATGAGTCCATCAATGGGAAGTCCGTCGCGGTCGTCCGGCCGGTCACGTATGCGTTCTCAGCTCCGTCGACCGTGATCGCGAAGCCGAAGTCGGTGCCAGTGCTGAGTTCGATCATCGGGCTGCCGCCGAGGAAGGTCGAGTACATGAGCGGCCCCGAGCCATTGGCCTTGAGCTTGGTGACGAAGGCGTCACCGCCACGGTTGTAGGTCGTGTCGAAGGCGTTGTCCGTCGTCGGGAACGCAGCGCCGAACGTGTCTCCGCCGATCGACGCCGTTCCACCTGTCACGTAGGCACGGTTGGCGGAGTCGACCGCGATGGCGACGGCGTGGTCCGTGCGGCCGCCGCCGAGGAACGTGGAATAGATCGGGGAGCCACTCGGCGAGAACTTGGTGACGAACCCATCGAAGAATCCGGACGGGTCGGCGTTCACGACCGAGGCGTGGCTCGTCTGAGCCGCTCCTTCGGTGGTGTAGAAGTTGCGCGAGTCCGTCGAGCCCGCCACGTAGGCGTTGCCTGCCGAATCGACGGCGATCCCCTGCGCGTAGTCGCCGAGCGAGCTCTCAAAGGTGTCCTCGGCCGGCTTGCCGCTGCCTCCGAGATACGTCGAGTACACCTTCATGCTGCCGGATGCGTTGAGCTTCGTGACGAACGCATCGCTCAGGCCGCCCCCGTAGGCCGCCTGGAACGCCCCTTCGGTCGTCGGGAAGTCTTCGGACGACTGTGTCTGGCCCGTCACCAGCGCATTGCGGCTCGCGTCGACCGCGATGGCCAGTGCCTCATCGACGCCGCTGCCGCCGAGATAGGTCGAGTAGACCAGGCCCGAGCCCGCGGGGTTGAGCTTCGTCACGAATCCGTCGACGACTCCACCGAAGACGCTCTGCGTCGCACCCTCGGTCGTCGGGAAGTTGGCCGACGCGGTCTTTCCCGTCACATATGCGTTCCCCGAGGCATCGATTGCGATGCCCGATCCCTCGTCCGATGCGGATCCCCCGATGTACGTCGAGTAGATGAGTGCAGAGCCGGCCGCGTTCAGCTTCGCTACGAATACGTCCCCGGATCCATTGGGCGAGCTGTCATATGCGCCTTCCGTCGTCGGGAAGCTGTTCGATGTTTGGCCCGTGACGTATGTGCTGCCGGCGGAGTCGACCGCGATCGCAAGTCCGAGGTCGGCAGATTCACCGCCGAGGAAAGTGGAGTAGGCGAGGACTGGGTCGATGACGAGCGGACGGCTCGGATCGTAGCCGCCTAGGCGGAAGCCGACCTCTCCATTTTCGAGAACGTAGCTGGCGTCGACTTCGACGTGGGCACCATCGACCTGCTGGTACGCGTGCGGCCGGCGCAGCGAGAGGTCGCCGCCCAGGACAGAGAGCGCGAGGTCGCCCTGCGGGCCGATCCGCACGCCGCCGACGCCGTCGAAGCCGAGCCGGATCTTGTCGGGATCGGTCCCCGCGGAAACGAGAAGGTCATATTCCAGCTGACCTTGATTGCCGTAGTAAGCGACGGAGATTCCGGGGTAGATGCCGCGGTAGCCAACACGGCCGTACGTTTCGACGTTGGTCAGCCAGCGCGACGGATCACTCCCGATGAAGTGGTTGACCTTACCCAGGAGTGCCGCGCTCGAGAACTGTTCGGGGTGAGGCGCCGCCCCGACGAAATCCATACGGATCGTGGTCGGCGCAGCCGTGCGCTGACCGAGCGGCTCCGCATTCGCGGCGAGTGCATCGTCTACCGCGGTCGGGCTTGTCGCGGCGCGCAGCGACAGTGAGACGCCGGTGCCCTTGAGCGAGAGCGCGTAACCGCGGCCTCGCGCCACATAATCTGCCGCCGAGCGCGCCTGACCGCGGTTGACCTCGAACGCCAGTGGTAAGTTGCCGTATTTGGCGATCCCCACTCGCGCCTCTTTCGTCCCGGGCGCCGGATCGGCGCGCGTGGTCGGAAGATCTCTTGTCGGGGCGGCCGCCGGGTTGTTGCTTGCGGGGGCAGCGACATGCGAAGGAACTTGCATCACGACGATGGCGAGCGCCATCGCGATGCTCGCCGAAACCCTAGCCCTCTGACCCATCCCCACTCTTCCCTCTCAGGCGCGCGGCCGGAATATAGCGCCGCGACGTTAAGGCGCACAGCCCGAAAAGCGCGCGATGCGTGTAACGGTGTCAGCGTTTGTTGTGCGACACAGCGGTGGGGCCGGGAGGTAGGAGGGGCAGCGGGATGACTCCGATCCCGGTCCGGCAGGCATGCGCCGATACTTGAGTCAATGCCCAGTAAACCCAAGACCGCCTTCGTGTGCCAGAACTGCGGCACGCAGTCGCCGAAGTGGGTCGGGCGCTGCCCCGCGTGCGACGGCTGGAACACGCTGGTTGAGGAGCGCGTCGTTGCACCCCCAAAGGCTGGTGGTGTTACACGCTCGCCTCGCTCACCGATACAGCTGAACGAGGTCCCGGCGGATGCCGAGCAGCGCACCCCGACCGGTCTGGGCGAGTTCGATCGCGTGCTGGGCGGCGGCATCGTGCGCGGGTCGATCGTCCTCCTCGGAGGCGACCCGGGGATCGGCAAGAGCTCGCTCCTGATGCAGGCCTCGGCGTCCCTGGCGCAGCGCGGCAGCGTCCTTTATGTGTCGGGCGAGGAGTCCGCCGCGCAGATCAAGCTGCGCGCGCGCCGTTTCGGCATCGAGGGCGGCAGCATCTACGTGCTGGGCGAGACCGACCTCGGCACCGTCATCGAGGCGATCCGTCGCGTGCGGCCGATCTTCACGGTGATCGACTCGATCCAGACGATGTCGTCCGACATCATCGGATCGGCAGCCGGCGGAGTTTCGCAGCTACGCGAGTGCACCGCCCGCCTTCTCGAGGTCGCGAAAGGCGACGACCTCCCGATCTTCCTGGTCGGCCACGTCACGAAGGAGGGCGGGGTCGCGGGCCCGCGGGTGCTCGAGCACATCGTCGACGCTGTCCTCTATCTGGAAGGCGAGCGATTCCACGCTTTCCGCATCCTTCGCGCCACGAAGAACCGGTTCGGCTCGACCGACGAGGTGGGCGTCTTCGAGATGGGGGAGTCTGGGCTGCGCGAGGTCACGAACCCGTCCGAGGTCTTCCTTGAAGAGCGAAGCCGCGGCGTAGCCGGCAGCGTCGTTGTCCCCACGGTCGAGGGCACGCGCCCACTGCTCGTCGAGGTGCAGGCTCTCGTCATACCGACGAGTTTCGGACTGCCGCGCCGGACCGTTAACGGGGCCGATCCGCAGCGCGTTGCGGTGCTGCTCGCCGTCCTTGCGAAACGCGCCGGTCTGTCGCTGGGCACGCATGACGTCTACGTGAATCTCGTCGGCGGCCTCCGCGTGCGGGAGCCCGCTGCGGACCTCGCGCTCGCGGTCGCACTCGCGTCGGCGCTCCGAGACCGGCCTGCCGATCCGCGCACGGTGTTCGTCGGCGAGCTGGGCCTCGGCGGCGAGCTGCGACGTGTCCAACGCGTAGCAGCTCGACTGAAGGAGGCGCAACGGCTCGGCTTCGAGCGCGCCATCGTGCCGCAGGCCAGCCTCGGCGACCTCAACGGGACCGGCCTCGAGGTGATCGGCGCGCCGTCGCTCCGCGAAGCTCTGATGCGCTCCGGGATCGCCGACCCCTAGTAAGTGGTCTCTAGACTCGACCCATGATCCAACTCATCTCATCTCGGCGTCGCGTCGCCGTCGGCGGCCACATCTTCATCGGCCGGACGGAGCGCTCGCCGCACTTTGATAGAAAGGAGCGAGCACAGTGGCTTTCATCCGTCTCGGAGCAGCACTCCTCGGCTGGGTCTTCGGTTTCTTCCTCGGCGCTTCGCTGCTCGAGGTCACTCAAGTCACGCAGGTCAGCAATCAGGTCCTCGTCGTCTTTCTTCTCGCGACCGCGTGCGCGATCCTCGGTTGGCTCGGCGCTCCGTACGTCACCATTCTTCCGGCGCGCATCATCAAGGCGCGGATCTAGGCGGCCTCGGCCGGCGATCTGGTCGGCGGGGCATTTGGGGGTGGCGTCGGGCTGATCCTGGCGCTCTTCCTCGCATTCCCACTGTCCTTCCTGCCTGACAACGCCGGCCGGTTCGCGCCGATCGTCGGCGCGATCGTGCTGGGCGTCATCGGCGCCGCCGCCGGCACGATCAAACGCGAAGACCTCGGCGCGCTCGCGCGTGAGATCCGCCATGGCCGAAGAGACCGGATCGCGGGCACC
>JBGPZT010000201.1:0-3984 GCA_041493915.1 Candidatus Limnocylindria bacterium | reverse complement strand
GGGAAGCCTCTCGTAGAGGTCGCGATCGAGGGCGAGCAAGATCCTGCACACGCGCTCGACGCGGCGGCGCGACCAGCCTGGCTCTCGCTCGTGCGTGTCGAGTCCAGGTGCGGAGTTCACCTCTAGAACGGTGCACCTCTGTGGCAGCGCATCGGATGGTTGGCTGAGAACGAGGTCTACGCTGGCGAGGCGCAGGCCCATGTCGCCAACCAGCCGGACTGCGAGCGCTCGTAGCTTGGGGTGCAGCACGTCAGTCACCACTCGAACGTCACCGCCCACGCCGAGATTTCCGCATGGCAGTAGCTCGACGCGTTGACCCACGGTGGGCACGGTGCCGAGCGACTGGCGACTGTGGGCCAGGTGCCTGCCCACCCGCACATCGTCCGCGCGCAGTTCGACCGGCTGCCCAGCCGCGTGGCTGCGTCGCTGGCTCGTCACGATCAGCTTGCGAACGCTGGAGTGGCCATCGCCGAGCACGTACGGCCGCGTCTTCTCGCTCGCCATGAGGACCTCGCCGTCGAGGACGACGATCGAACAGTCACTGCCGCGCGCGATGCGTTGCACCAGCAGCTTCTTGGAGGCCGCGAAGACCGCACGGGCGGCTGCGTAGAACTGCGCACGGGTATAAACGACGCACACGTGCTGGTCGCTGGAGCTGTCGTTCGGTTTGAGTAGCACCGGCAACCCGAGCTTCTGCGCGTATGCGTAGGCGCCCCCGATGTCGCGCGCCTCGTTCAGCCGCTCGTCATATGAGAAGCTGCGTCCAGTCGGGACCGTATAGCTCAAATGCTTGAGCACGCGCGCGGTCGCATCCTTGTCGAGAGCGATCGCCGCTGCACCCAGTGTGTTGAGGTCCCACTGCAGTCGGTGGAAGTAGCGCACGCGACCCGAGGGAAGGGTGATCCTGCCCGAGTTGTCCGCGTCTGGTATGACCTCTAACTTCGCACCGACGAGGTCGCAGGCCTCCTGCAGACGAGAGAGGAACGGTGTCTTCAACTTCGCGATCTATGGCCGCCTGAGGCGGTCGAGGTCGCGGCGCTCGCGCTTGGTCGGGCGGCCGGTGCCGGCGATGCGGTCGCCGACCTTCACCGGCGTCGACGCCTTGGCTGCGCGACGGTTCACGCGGACATGGCCGCCCCGGCCGGCGGCCGTCGCCGTCGAACGCGTCTTATAGAGCCGCACGGCCCACGGCCATGCGTCCACCCGAGTCGTGTCGATATGGCCATCGTGCCAGCATGAACCCGGGGCTGCTCCTGACCCCTCGCATTCGTTGAAACTGCATCGTGCGCGTCCACCCTTCTCGACTCAGCCTCCTACGCTGGCGAAGGACTCCGGCGGCAGTTGTCGCGTACGTGGCCGTCGCCAACCGGCTGATCCACGACTCGAGACGGCACAAGTGAGCCGACACGAGAAGTCGTTCACTGATCTGGCCCCGATAGCGGCGCCTAGCTGTGGGCGCGTTTGTTCCCGCGTAGCGGGAAGTTTCAACCGACTCGAACCACCACCACGACCGCAAGTTTGAGGTGATGGAGAGCAAGGCGACCCAACGGGCTAGAGATCCAACTCATAAGACGGCCGCGCAACGCTTCTACGATGAGGTCATGAACGTCCGGGATGTCGGCCAGAGGGTCGGAAGGTGATTCTCGTGACCGGCGCCACTGGCCTGACCGGCGGGGAGCTGGTGCGGCGGCTGTCGGCGCGAGGCGTCGCCGTACGTGCTCTGGTTCGCAATGCCAGCGGCACCAATGCTGCAAAGGCGGCCGAGTTGTCCCGACTGGCCGCGGTCCACGTTGCCGAAGGGGATATGGCCCGGCCGGACACCCTCATGACAGCGCTGAGCGGGATCGATCGGGCGATGCTCATTTCCTCCTCAGACCCGACCATGGGTGAGATCCAGTCGGCATTCATCGATACGGCGGCGCGGGCTGGTGTGCGTTACGTCGTAAAGCTCTCCGGAATAATCCCCGACCTCAACTCGCCGTTCAGGTTCGCTCGGATGCACGGCGAAATCGAGCAGCACTTGGAGGCGTCGGGAATGGCCTTCACGCATCTGCGCGCCGGCGAGTTCATGCACGCGTACTTCCGCCAGGTGCCATCGATCGTCAACAGAGGCGCGCTGTTCTTGCCGATGGCTGACGCGCGGATCGCCTCGGTCGACATCGGCGACATCGCTGAGGTCGCCGCCGACGTGCTGACCGGCTCGGGACACGAGGGAAAGACGTACCCGATCACGGGTCCCGACGCGCTCACGATGACCGAGGTCGCTGCTGCGCTCTCCGCTGCGACGGGCAAGCCGATCCGCTACGTCAACGTGTCGCCCGAAGACGCCAGGGCGGCCCAGCTCGCTGCGGGGATGCCTGCGTATCTCGCCGATGGCCTGGCGGAGCTCTTCGCAGAGCGTCGCAAGGGAAAAGAGGCGACCGTGTCGCAGGTGATCCCGACGATCTTCAAGCGTCGACCAATGAGCTTCGACGACTTCGCTCGACGCCACGCGGCCGTCTTCCGAGGCGAACAGCCAGCGCCTAGGGTCTGACTACTAGGCCCCGCAAGGGCATTTTCCGCCCACCCAGTTGCATCCTGCTCCCAGCGACAGCTGGTAACACGATTGACCAGACACCTAGCATGCTTACGAGCATCGTGGGGATGCCGAAACGGCGCCGCTGTGGGGGAGTGCGATGAGGCATTGGTTCGGATTCGTGCTGCGTGGCTCCACGCTGCTTGTGTTGAGCTGTGCGCTGCTGGTCGCGAGCGCGGCGCCGAGCGCGGCCGTCGTCACGGGCGGCTGCAAGGTGCAGGCGACAGCGTCAAAGTCCGGCGGCACGGATCTGACGGCACTTGCCGAATGGCACCTGAAGAACGAAGACGTCGTGACCGGGACGGGATCGGCGCCGTCGGAGCAGACCACGGTGCAGATCGGCGCGGTCGTGTTCGGCGTCGCCGTTCCGGTCGTCAACTCGACTGGTAACAAAGGCACCAGCGGCTCCGGAGGTCCATACGCTGTCGCCGATTACAGCAAGTACGGCCGCATCATCTCTGTCGCGGGCAGCTCGGACAGCTGCAGCGGGTACGTGACGATCATCGTCGACGACGTCGACGCGCTCAGCACCGCGGCCGGCGCGGGTGGGCTCGCCGTGGGCGTGCTGGGAACGCTGGGCGTCCTGGCGACGGCGTTCCGCGGCGGTCGCGTCGGCGGTGCGGTCTTCGGGCTCCTGGCAGGGCTGGGCTTCGGCGTCCTGCTGACGCAGACCGGCACGCTCGATCCACGCAGCATGGTCGGCTTGGCGTTGCCGGGCGGCGGACTGGTGGTGGGCGCTGCGGTCGCGGGCATCTTCAAGCGCCGCAGCACGTGAGCTGAGGCCCGGGGGTGTCGCTGCTCGATCGCCTGAAGCTGATCAGCTACGCATCCGAGCGGCTCATCGTCTACATCATCGGCTGAGCTCGTCGCCGACGGGACTGGTCGCGAACTTGGAAAGCCGACGACGGCTCGGGCCTATCGTTACTGGCTCCGGAGGGGTGGCAGAGCGGTCGAATGCGGCGGTCTTGAAAACGATGGCGGCGATTGCACCGCCACGCGCGCTGGCATACCGACTGGCATAACCAGCTTCACCGGGTCTTCTTAGTGGCAAGCTCGGTCCTCAGCGCACCGCTTTCTTCACGAGCGCGCCGATTCTTGCCTCTTCGGCGGCGGTCAACGCCTTCAGCGCGAAGGCGGTCGGCCACAGGGCGCCTTCGTCGAGGTTCGCCGCGTCGCTGAAGCCGAGCGTCGCGTACCTCGTCTTGAACTTCTGCGCGCTTTGGAAGAAGCAGACGACCTTGTCGTCTTTGGCATACGCGGGCATCCCGTACCAGAGTCTCGGCGCGAGGGCTGGCGCGCTGGCTGTGATGATCGCATGGAGCCGCTGGCCCAGGGCGCGATCCGGTTCCGGCAGCTCGGCGATCTTCGCGAGCACGGCGCTTTCCCCGTCCGCCTTGTCCCTGTTCGCG
>JBGPZT010000255.1:0-2095 GCA_041493915.1 Candidatus Limnocylindria bacterium | reverse complement strand
GTCGCCTTCGCCGGCGCGTTCCCCGAGCGGCCACGTCGCCCGGATGGCCTTCCTCGCCGGCGTCGCCCGCATCCCGTCGTGGCTTGCGGTCTGCCTCGTGGCGCTCATGATGGTCACGCGTGTGTACCTCGCCGACCACTGGCCAAGCGATGCACTCGGCGGCCTGCTTCTGGGCGTCCTCGTTGCCCAGGTCGCCTCGGTCGCAGAGCGGCGGCTGCGCCGTCACTAGCCGCACTTGCCCCCGTTTAGCCCCATGCATGCCCCCCGGAGTGGCTTCTTGAGGCTCCTGTTCGTCGCGGCGTTCGTCGTCGCCGCCCTGTCCGGCGGCGCCGGCCCGGCGGCCGCGGCCACCGCCTACCTCGACGGGTTCATCACCTCTGGGGCCACCGGCGCGCCCCTCGCCAACGTCTGCGTGACCCTCGGCCCGCCGGTTCTGTGCACCACGGCGACCGACGCGGACGGCTACTACAAGATCGACGGCTTCGTGCCCGGCCCGACGTTCTGGGTCGTCTACTACAACAAAGAGGGCTACTCGCGCTTCGAGGCGCACAACGTCCAGATCGACGCGGGCAACACGCGCCTCAACTGGCAGCTCACGCTCGGCACGGCCACCTGCGCGCGGCCGGAGCAGCCGAACACGACCGTGTACCTGCCGAACATCACCAAAACGCTTGGCGGTCCGTCGGGCTGGTACACGCCATTCATCGTGCAGAACACCAACCGCTTCAGCATCACGTCGCTGCGACTGGACTTCTACAGCTTCTCCAGCGGCGTGCTCGTCGCGCACCGCGACATCTGCGCGCTGAAGCCGGGCCAGTCGTTCGCCGACGTGCCCAACAACGACACGGATCTGTCGGGCGACTCGCAGTACGCGGTCGTCGTGAAGAGCTACATGACCGACATCGTCGCCGTCGTCAACGAGCATCAGGGCTCGGGCGCGCGCACCGAGGCCGGCTCGTACGTCGGTGCCAGCTCCGGCGCCACGACGGTCTCGCTGCCGAACATCGTGCGGCGGTTCTTCGGCTTCGTGACGCCGATCATCATCCAGAACGTCGGCACCGTGGGCACGACCGCGACGGCGTCCTTCATCTCGTTCGACGGCACGAAGACCGCGAGCATCACGCGGCAGATCGAGCCCGGCCGCTCGCAGTTCATCGACCCGAACTCGGAGATCGACCTCACCGACCAGACGCAGTACTCCGTCACGGTGACCGCGAGCCAGCCGGTCAGCGTCATCGTGAACACGCACAACGACGCGCCGTCGGTGGGCGCGCCGGTCATGTACTCGGCCAACGGCATCGTCGGCGGCGCCGACACGATCTACGGACCCTACGCGGTGAAGAACGTCGCAGGTGTCGGGCAGGGTCTTTCCACCATCGTCGTGCAGAACACCGGCACCGCGACCGTGACGCCGTCGCTGACATTCACGCCGCTCGGTGGCAGCGGGACGACGACGTTCACCGGATCCGCGGTCGCGGCCGGCGCGGCGTGGGTGTTCGATCCGCGCTTCATCAATGGCGACACCACGCAGCCGACCTGCGGCGCGGCAGCCTCGGCGGGCTGCCTCGCGAACGGCGAGTACTCGTTCGTGGGGAGCGGCGGCACCGGCGGGAAGATCGCCGCCGTCGTGAACGTCATCGGCGACACGACCGCGGCCGGCTATTCCGCGAGCATGCAGCCTGCGGCGCGCCTGTTCCTCCCGAACGTGACGCGACGCCTCGGCGGCTCCGACGGCTGGTCGACGCCGCTGGTGCTGCAGAGCGTGACCGCGACGAGCCTGCATCTCTCCTGGTACAAGTTCGCCGACGGCTCGCTCGCGGCGTCGCAGGACATTCCGATCACGGCGAGGCAGTCGATCCGCATCGACCCGCGTGACGTGCTCGGCCTCGCGAACGAGACGCAGTACGCGGTCGTCGTCGACGCGGTCGGCGGCACCGCGACGGGCATCGTCGTCGAGCTGAACTTCCAGGGCGGCGACGGCGCGATGATCTACGAGGGCTTCGCCCGCTGACGACGCGCACTCCCTAGCATGGCCGCGCATGGTGGCGATCCGGGCCGAACATCTCGAGAAGCGCTACCGACTCCGCACCGGCCG
>JBGPZT010000139.1:0-7199 GCA_041493915.1 Candidatus Limnocylindria bacterium | reverse complement strand
TCGCCTCCGCCCACTGGCTCGCCGTGACGTACGAGAGATCCTCGTATCCGCGGGCGAGCGCGGTGAGCTTGTCGCGCGTTGCGGAGCGCTGATAGAACTCGTCATCGGGCTGACCGGTGGGGACCACGGAGACGCGGACCTCGCGCGTGCCATTCGCGACGACGAAGATCAGCACCGTCACGCCGTGCGCCGGTGGCGTCGTGCCGGGCAGCGCGTCGCGGCCGAAGCTCGCATCGCGCTCGAAGAGTCCCGTCTCGATCGCCTGCAACAGCATCGTCGCCGCGCCGCTCGGCGTGAGCTTGCGTTGGACGAGGTCGCCGCCGGCTTCTTCGGTGATGACGCGCCCGTCGTCCGTGAGCAGGAAACGGAGCGAGGGCAGGCCGACGTCTCCTCCGCGCTCGTAGCTCACCAGACGCGATACCGGCGTCACGCTTGGGACCGGCCGCAGCGCCACCTTTGTCGGGGTCGGGCTCGCGGTGGCTGACGAGGAGGCCGAGCCCGACGCCCGCGGCGAAGCGCTCTGGCCTTGCGGCGGCGGTGTCCGCGTGACGATGACCCGCGACTCGCACGCGAGCAGCGGTACAAGTAACACGACCAGGAGCCACCTCATCGGACGCGCAGCTCCTCGATCTTGACCGGTGCGCCTTTCGTGTAGGTGACGCGCACGCCCTCACCGTAGCCGAACGACGCGCCGTGAAGCGTCGCGCCGAGCTGCCTGGCGACGACGAGCGCGGGCAGATCGACGATGCCGCCGTGCGATACGGCGAGGACGCGGTCCTTCTCACCCACGCGCGACGCGATGCGCGCCCAGGCGGGAAGCTGCTCCTCCGCGAAGCGCCGCGCGCTCTCATCGGTGCGCAGGAGGAGCGCCCAGTCGGCGAGCGTTCGCATCTCGCCGAACATCCGCGCGGCAGCGCCGCCGAGGTCTGGGAGCAGCGCGGGCTCGACCGAGTCGAGGCGGCCCGCGATGCGCTCGGCCGTCTCCTTCGCGCGTGGCAGCGGGCTCGCGACGACGAGCGCGTACTTTGGCGCGTCCTTCGCAAGGCGCTCGCACATCGCGTGACCGGCGGCGGAGAGCGCGCTCGCCTCGTCGGCGCGGTTGACGCGCTCGGCGTGGCGACGGATCTCCAGGGTGCTCACGGGATTAGTCTCGCAAGGATCAGGGAGGGGCAGATGAAGACCATCCGGCAGACGGCGACGATCCTCGGCGCGACTCCGCACGACATCTACGAGACGATCATGGATTCGAAAAAGCACACCAAGCTTTCGCAGCAGCCCACCAAAGTGAGCCGCAAGGTCGGCGGGCCCTTCACGGTCGGCCACGACCTCGAAGGAGAGCAGCTCGCGCTCACCAAGGACAAGAAGATCGTGCAGTCCTGGCGTGCGAACAATTGGCCGAAAGGCACCTATTCGAAGGCGACCTTCGCGCTTGCCCGCGCGGCCGGCGGTACCCGCATCACGTTCACGCAGACGGGCGTCCCCGACGAGTTCTACGGCGAGATCAGCTCCGGCTGGCGCGAGTATTACTGGGGACCGCTGCGTAAGCAGTTTGCGTCCAGACGAGCGCAGGGGCGGTAGCGCGGAGCGCGGCATAGCGTTTGCTAGTCTTCGGTCCAATGCGTGTCCTTATCACGGGTGTCACCGGGTTCGCCGGCAGCCACCTCGCGGAATACATCCTCGCCAACCACCCAGACGTCGCCATCTATGCGACGTATCGGTGGCGTTCGCGCACGGAGAACCTCGAGGTCCTGACCGCCCAGAACAAGGTGGAAATGATCGAGGGCCGGTATCCGACCGGCGGGACGCTCCGCGACGACGGCCGCCGCGGCCGCGTCACGCTCCTGCACTGCGAGCTCACCGACGCCGGCGCGGTCGAAAAGCTCATCGCCTCGGTCCAGCCGCAGCGCGTCTTCCACCTCGCCGCGCAGTCCTACGTGCAGTCCTCGTTCGACGAGCCGGCCGCGACGCTGCGCATCAACATCGAGTCGCAGCTCAACGTGCTCGAGGCGATCCGGCGGCACGACACGCAGATCCGGATGCACGTCGCCGGTTCCAGCGAGGAGTACGGGCTCGTCCATCCCGACGAGGTCCCGATGAAAGAGACCAATCCGCTACGGCCGCTGTCGCCGTACGCGGTGAGCAAGGTGGCCCAGGACAAGCTCGCGTACCAGTACTTCAAGTCCTACGGACTGCATCTCGTGGTGACGCGCGGTTTCAATCACACCGGCCCGCGCCGTGGCACGCACTTTGTGACCAGCACCATGGCGCGCCAGATCGCGTTGATCGAGGCAGGAAAGCATGAGCCGGTGATCTACCACGGCGACCTCACGAGCAAGCGCGACTGGACCGACGTGCGCGACATGGTCCGCGCCTACTGGCTCGCTCTCGAGAAGGGCGAGCCGGGCGAGGTCTACAACGTCGGCCGCGGCAAGTGCTGGTCGATCCGGGAGATGCTCGACATCCTTCTTTCACATTCGACGGTGAAGATCCGCACGCAGGAGGATCCCGCGCGGCTCCGGCCGAGTGACGTGCCGATCCTGTGGGCGGACACGGCGAAGTTCCAACGCGCGACCGGATGGGAGCCACAGATCCCGTTCGAGAAGACGCTGGCGGATCTACTCGACTATTGGCGTGACCGCGTGCGTCGTGATACGCAGCGGCTCGGGGCGGAGGTCTAGGCAGTGCCTGATTTTGGTGGAATGTGGACGACGTTCGTCAACAACCCGCTCGTCCAGCTTGCATTCCGCGGCGTGGGTCTGTACGTCCTCGCTCTTTACCTCGCGATGGTCTTCTGGACCGTCCGCGATGCGCAGCAACGTACGGAGAATCCGATCCTTCCCTATCTCGCCGGCCTGCTCGTCGTGGTGACCAACATCCTCGGCCTGTTCCTGTACCTCATCGTGCGTCCGAAGGAGACGCTCGGTGAGGCCTACGAGCGGCAGCTGGCGGAGGAGAGCCTCCTCGCGGAGGCGGAGCAGCGCGTCGTCTGTCCCACGTGTAAGGAACGCGTGCAGGAGGACTTCATCCTGTGCCCGACCTGCCGCACGCGTCTCAAGCGGATGTGTCCTTCGTGCGCAAAGCTGATCCGGCCCGAATGGAACATCTGCCCGTACTGCGCGAAGGACTTCGACGAGCGCGACTGGACCGTGCACGCCGGTGGCAAGGCGGCCGAATAGCGCACTCGGCATCGTGATGCCGATATCACGCGTGCGTGCCCATCCGCGAGTGGCCTGAGTCCACCCGTCCGCGCGAGCGTCTGGTCGCGCGCGGCGCGTCGTCGCTGTCGGATGACGAGCTCCTCGCGCTGCTGATCGGCAGCGGCACGCGGCAACGTTCGGCGGTGCTCATCGCGAACGAGGTCCTGCGCAGGGTCGGCGGAGCGCGCGCCGTCGGTCAAGCTGACGTCTCCCGTCTGCGCGACGCCGGCCTGGGTCTCGCGACCGCGGTGCGCGTCGCCGCTGCGTGTGAGCTCGGTCGGCGTGTAATCGCGGCGAGCGCCGACGGCGAGCGCTGCGATACACCGGAGCTCGCGGCCGCCGCGCTCGCGCCACATTTCGCGCACCTCGAGCGCGAGTCGCTCGTCGTGGCGCTCCTCTCCCGCAAACACCGGCTCATCGCGGTCGTGCCGGTGTACGTCGGCAACGTCGCGGGCACGTCGGTGCGCATCGGGGAGCTCTTCACCGAGGCCGTGCGCCGCAACGCCTCGGGGATCGTGCTGGCCCATAACCATCCGTCCGGGGATCCCTCACCGTCCGCCGACGACCTCCGGACGACGAAGGACGCGGCGGCAGCAGGGAGGCTGTTAGGAATTGAGGTTGTGGATCATCTCGTCTTTGGCGCCGGGCGCTGGCTCAGCCTGCGGCGCGAACCGTCCGGCAGCGTGTTCAGTCTCCCGTAGGGATAGAAGAGCAGCAGCCGCGTAGCGACTGCGTAGCAGAGTGGAACGTTGGCCCGAGCGATTCGTTCCCAGAACCCGGTGGGAGCGTCCGCCCGACCGATCCTCACGCGCGCCGCTTCGGCGCTGGCTCTGGCCGCGGTCGTCGCGCTGCCATTCCAGGGCAGCCGCACGATCGAAGGTCCCGCTGCGACCGGCGGCCGGGCGGTCGCCGTCGCCGCCGATCACCAGCTCGGAGCGCCCGCGCCCGGCGTTCCTCCGGACGTCCTTCGCGTGGACATGTCCCTGCCGCAGCTCTTTTCCGACAGAGACACGAGCGTGTCGTTCGTCGCGCCCGCCGGCTGGGTGCGCGGTCCCGCGAGCGCGCTGAACCCGGTCTCCGATCCGCCCGAGCCGGTGCTCGAGATCGTCCGCTACCAACTGCGTCTCTCCGATCCAACGCTCTACGCCGCGCCGATCCCGATCACGAGCGGGCTCGTGGCCGACGCCGGCGCCGTCATCAGCGTCGGCCTCGCGCGCGTCGACAGCGGGCTCGTGGGCATGGACGCGCGCATCCGCGGGGATCGCGAGTTGGGCGCCGCGCCCGGATTCGTCACGCTCGACGACGAAGCGGTCTACGAGGGCGTCCACATCTTCAGCCGGTACTTCTTCTCGCGGCCGGCCGATCGTGTCGTTGTGATCCGCGCGGCCGCAGCCGAGTCCGACTGGAGCGTTCTCGCGGACAAGATCCTGTCGACCGTGAATTCGCTGCGAGCCGATCCGCTCGGCGCGAACGCGCCCGCCGCTCCGCCTCCTCCGCCACCAACTGCGCCCGTCGCCGAACCCGCGCCGGACGCGACCGCGCAGATCCGCCAGCGGATCCTGTCGCGTGCCGCGACGCTCCTCGGTCTCAAGTACATCTGGGGCGGCAACTCGACGACGAACGGCATGGACTGCTCGGCGTACGTGAGCTGGACGTGGAGCGTCGGTCGCTTCACCACCGACTCGATCTGGCAGGTCTCGTTCCCGATCACGAAGGGCGAGCTGCGCCCGGGCGACGCGATGAACCTCACGATCGGTCGCGACCCGAGGCGCACCGGTCACATCCGCAGCTTCGAGGCGTGGGCCCACGCCGAGCACCCGCTCGTGTGGGTCTACGAGGAGACGCCGCCGCGCGCCGTCCACCGCGTCATCGTCTACGACGACCGTTACCAGCCGATCCGTCTCGCCGGCCTCTCGAGCGCGGGCGAGCTGCGCGTCATCCCCGGTACGCCCGCGCCGACCGCGACGCCGCGACCCGCGACGAGCCGCCGGCCCGCGACGGCGACGCCGCGTCCGACGGTGCGTCCGACCGTGCGACCCAGCGGGAGCGTCTCGCCGCGCCCGAGCGGCAGCGTCTCGCCGCGCCCGAGCGCGACCGGGGCGACTCCGACGCCCAGACCCTGAACCGCGCGCGTTCTGACGCGCTGCGACGTTATCCTTCGCGTGAACGTGGCTCCGCGTCTGGAAGGGGTATCCCCACCCTTGTTCGATGGTCTCTTCGGCCTGTTCTCACGCGACATCGGCATCGACCTCGGCACCGCGAACACGCTCGTCCATGTGCGCGGGCGCGGCATCGTCATCGCCGAGCCGTCGGTCGTCGCCAAGGATCAGCGCACGGGTCAGATCCTCGCGATCGGCGCCGAGGCGAAGCGGATGGTGGGACGCACGCCGGCGAGCATCGTCGCGATCCGTCCGCTCAAGGACGGCGTGATCAGTGACTTCGACATCACCGAGCAGATGCTCAACTACTTCATCCGTAAGGTGCACGAGCGCGCGCTGTTGTTCCCGCGGCCGCGCGTGATCCTCGGCATCCCCTCCGGCGTCACCGAGGTCGAGAAGCGCGCGGTGCAGGACGCGGCGGTCTCCGCCGGCGCGAGATGGGCGCGCCTCGTCGAGGAGCCGATGGCCGCGGCGATCGGAGCGGGTCTTCCGGTCAACGAGCCGACGGGTTCGATGATCGTCGACATCGGCGGCGGCACGACCGAGGTCGCGGTCACGTCGCTCGGCGGCATCGTCATCTCGCGCTCGATCCGCATCGGCGGTGACGAGATGGACAGCGACATCGTTCAGTACGCGCGACGCGAGTTCAACCTGCTGATGGGCGAGCGGACCGCGGAAGACATCAAGATCGCGATCGGCTCCGCCTACCCGCTCGACGAAGAGGTCTCGACGTACTTCCGCGGCCGTGACCTTCTCACCGGACTGCCGCGGTCGATCGAGGTCACGAGCGCGCAGATCCGCGAGGCCATCGAGCCGTCGATCGAAGCCATCGTCGACGCGATCAAGGCCACGATCGAGGAGACGCCGCCCGAGCTCATCGCCGACGTCATGGACCAGGGCATCTACCTCGCGGGCGGCGGCGCGCTCCTCCGCGGCCTCGACACGCGGGTCGCCGAGGCGACGCAGATGGCCGTCCACGTCGCCGAGGACCCCCTGACGTGCGTCGTCCGAGGGTGCGGCATGATCGTCGAGGACCTCGCCAAGTACGAGAGAAGCCTCGTGATGGACACATATTCGGCAGTCCCGCGTTGACGTCTCCGTAGTGGCGAGCTTTGGTCGTGCGCGTCGCACCCAGGGCAGTGTTCTCCGGCCTTTCGCGCTGCTCGTCGTCGTCAGCCTCCTGCTCCTGGGGCTGCGTAACACCGACGTCGTCCGCGGCTCATCGACCTTCGTCACCCAGCTCCTCGTCCCGGTGCAGCGCGTTCTCGCCGACGTCGGCGCCGCCGGTGACCGCTTTGCGTCCGCGATAAGCCAGATCGACCAGCTGCGCGAGGACAACTCGCGCCTGCAGACCGTGAACGACCGCCTGACCCTTGAGAACGTCCGGCTGCGGGAGCAGGCCATCGTCGGCCAGCAGGCCGAACGCCTCCTGGCGCTCCAGCGGATCGTTCCCTTCGAGAGCGTGCCCGCGCCGGTCATCGCCCGCGACCCGACCGGCGTCCTCCACTCGATCGTGCTCGGGATCGGGACCGACGACGGGGTGAAGGTCGGTCACGTCGTGCTCTCGGACCAGGGCCTCGTCGGCCGGGTGAGCGAGGTCGGCACCAACTACAGCAAGGTGCTGCTGGTCACCGACTCCTCATCGGTGGTGTCCGCCCTGGTCCAGGGCTCGCGGGCCACCGGGATCGTCCGCGGCCAGTTCGGCGACTCGCTGATCATGGACTGGCTTCTCCAGACCGAGCCGGTGAAGGAGGGCGACGTCGTGATCACCGCCGGGCTCGGGATCGGCGACGAGCTCCGGTCCCTCTACCCCAAGGGCCTGGTCATCGGGACGATCTCCCAG
>JBGPZT010000019.1:0-27471 GCA_041493915.1 Candidatus Limnocylindria bacterium | reverse complement strand
TCGAGCGCTACCGGCACGTCCGCATCGTCCTCACCACGCATGCGACCACGGCGATCAGCGACGCCGACGTCGATCTCGCACGACGGATCGACGAGCTCGAGGCATCCCCGGCCTGACTAGTCCGCCTCGGTGACCTCGCGGCGCACCACCGCCTCGATGGTGTCGTAGTCGAATCCGCGGCCGGCGAGAAAAGCGTGGATCTTCCGCCGCTTCTCGGCGTCCGGCATGTCCGCCCACCGCGTCAATGGTCGGGTCAGCGCGCGCTGCGCCTGCTCGACGTCCGCGTCGGGCGCGCGCTCGCCGAGCACCAGATCGACGACGTCCCGCGCCACGCCCTTCTGCGCGAGCTCCGTGCGAAGGGCGCGACCGCCGCGCGGCTTGAAGCGCTCGCGCTGCTCGACCCACCAGCGCGCGAACGCCTCGTCGTCGACGTAGCGCTGCGCGCGTAGCCGGTCGATCGCGTGATCGATGGTCTCCGCGTCGAACTTCTTCGACCGAAGGTGCCGATGGATCTCGGCGACGGTGTGCGGCCGCCCTCCGAGGTAACGCACGGCGGCCTCGTAGGCGTCGCCGACGGGCGTGGCGGCCGGCCTAACCCTCTTCGCCATCCGGGCTTGCGACAGGAGCCGCCGCGCCGGACCGTTCGCGCACCTTGGCCTCGACCTCGCTCGCGACATCGGGGTGCTCGCGCAGGAACTGCTTCGCCGCCTCGCGACCCTGGCCGATGCGCAGCTTGCCGTAGTTGATCCAAGCGCCGGACTTATCGAGCACGCCGGTGGTCACGCCCATGTCGAGCAGGCCGCCCTCGCGCGAGATGCCCTCGGCCGCGAGGATCTCGAGCTCGGCGATGCGGAACGGGGGCGAAACCTTGTTCTTCACGACCTTCACGCGCACACGGCGGCCGATGATCTCGGTGCCGTTCTTGATCGGCTCGATGGGCCGGATGTCGAGGCGGATCGACGCGTAGAACTTCAGCGCCTTGCCACCGGAGGTCGTCTCGGGGTTGCCGAAGACGACGCCGACCTTCTCGCGCAGCTGGTTGATGAACATCACGGTCGTCTTCGTCTTCGAGATGGAGCCGGTGAGCTTGCGCAGCGCCTGGCTCATGAGGCGCGCCTGCAGGCCCATGTGCGCGTCGCCCATCTCGCCCTCGATCTCCGCGCGTGGCACGAGCGCGGCCACGGAGTCGATCACTACGAGGTCGACTGCGCCAGAGCGCACGAGCGTGTCGGTGATCTCCAGCGCCTGCTCGCCGTTGTCAGGCTGCGAGATGAGCAGCTCGTCGATGTTCACGCCGCAGATGCGGGCCCACTGGGAGTCCAGCGCGTGCTCGGCATCGATGAACGCGGCCGTCCCGCCGGCGCGCTGCACGGCCGCGACGGCGTGGAGCGTGAGTGTGGTCTTCCCCGACGCTTCCGGGCCGTAGATCTCGACCACCCGGCCGCGCGGATAGCCGCCGATCCCGAGCGCGAGATCGAGCGCGAGGGACCCGCTCGGGATGGCGTCGACCTTGTCCTCGGTGTTCGCGCCGAGCTTCATGATCGAGCCCTTGCCGAACTGCTTCTCGATCTGCAGGATCGCCTGGTCGATCGCTCTCGTCTTCTCTGTCACTGCCATCTATCCGTCCTCACACCTTAGCTTCCGAAACGAAAAACGGCGCCGGCTTGCTGATACACCGGCGCCGCATGGATGCGCGCTAGAGACCGTTACCAGTCTTTTTCCTTGCGTTTGCGTGGCACGAGCTCGATGGTCATCGGCTGGACCGGCGCGGACACCGTCTTCTTCTTCAGCTCCTTTTCGAGCTGCTCTTTGGACTTCTTCTTGGCGTTCTTGTCTTTGGTCTCGCCTCGACCAGTCGGCATTCTCGTCCCTCCCGTCCGGGTGGAAGCATTTCCGGACTCGAACGAGCATAGCGCGTGTCGCTCGTATGCTCTCGCGCGTGCCAGCCCGGAAGCGCGCGTCGGCGCGCGTCACGACCCGCACCGGCGACGGAGGCGAGACGTCGCTCTTCGGCAAGGGCCGTGTGCGCAAGACGGATCCGCGCATCGCCGCTCTCGGCGACCTCGATGAGGCGCAGAGCGCGATCGGCGTGGCCCGCGCGATGGCGCCGAAGTCGACGATGGGAAGACAGCTGCTGGAGTTGCAGCAGGGGCTATACGTTGCGATGTCGGAGGTCGCAACGCCACGTGACCATCTCCCGCGGCTCAAAACGCGCCTCGATGCAGCAGCTCTCGCGAAGCTCGACAGCGCGCTGGAATGGCTGAAGGAGCGGACGCCCATCGAGGGCCGCTTCGTCATACCCGGCGAGAACCCGATCTCGGCCGCGCTCGATCACGCGCGCACCGTCGCGCGGCGGGCCGAGCGCAGCGTGGTCGCGTGCGTCGACGCGGGCGGGGTCTCCGGCGAGGTCCTGCTGCCCTGGCTGAACCGCCTCTCGGACCTGCTCTTCGTGCTTGCGCGAACGGTCGAGCGGAGCCACCCCGTTAAACGGTGACGGACGACGAACATCCCTGGAAGACGGAGCCGCCGTGGGGCCTCAGCGACCGTCTCATGGAACGACTCGACGGGACGGCCAAAAAGGTCGCGCGCGATTGGGGTCTGACCCGCCTGCCAGGCCGGAGCGGCCGCTACTCGCACGTGAGCTTCACCAGCGACGGCAAAGTGCTGAAGGTGACCCCCGTCGAGGACGACGAAGCCGACCATGAGGGCGAGGCGCTGGCGCTGTGGAACGGGGACGGGGCGGTCCGCCTCCTCCGCCGTGACGCTCGGCGTCGCGCGCTATTGATGGAGCGCGCGCAGCCGGGAACGGACATCTCGATGCTGCCCGAGGGCGAGGCGAATGCGGCCGCGGTCGCAGTCGCACGCCGCTTGTGGCGACCGGCGCGGCGCGGTGAGCCGTTCCGTTCGATCGCCGAGCGGGTCGTACGCGACCTCGCACGCGTCGGCTCTCACCCACTGGCGTCCGTGGCGCGATCGCTGTTCGCGTCCATGTCGTTCGCGGAAACGACGCTGTTGCACGGCGACTATCACCACTACAACGTGCTGCGCCACGGTGATGGCTACGTCGCGATCGACCCGAAGCCGCTGGTCGGCGAACCGGAGTTCGACGTCGCGCCGTTCCTCTGGAATCCGAGCGGCGAGCTGCCGACTGTCGAGCGGACGGAGTGTCGCATCACGGCATTCGCGGCAGCGGGGCTCGATCGGAAGCGCATTCGCGAGTGGGCGATCGTGCGCGGCGTGTGCCTCGGACTTCCGCTGAGCGCAGGCGAGACCGAAGAGACGTCGCCTCAGCTGCGCACGGTGCGTCAGCTGCTCTAGGGCGGTGCGGCACTAGGCGCTAGGGGGCGTCGATCCCGACACGCGCTCGCTGTGGAACGGGCCACGCGCCGTGCGCTGCTCGAGCAGGAGGTCCGCCACCTCGCGCTGCGTCGTGCGCTGCGCGTCGTCGATGTCCGAGAGCAGGACCAAGCCGTCGGCGAATCCCCACAGCACGAGGGCGTAGATGACGGCAAAGACGAAGCCGAGGACGCCGGCAGCCAGCGCGACGCCGGGGAAGAGCGGCACTGCCCCCTCCGGCACCTGGTACAGGCTCGCGCCGTAGATACCGAGGGCGCCGCCGAGCATGAAGAGGACCGCCGCGACGCGCATCGCCCCCGCCGCGAACTTGATCGCGAAGTGGTTGCGGGGCCGCGCCTTCGTGATTACCGGAGCCAGGGCGGTGGCTCCCAGTGGTCCGGAAGCACGGTGACCTTCACCGGCATCTCCGCGGCCTGCTCGGACACCGATTGGATCTGGTTGATCAGCATCGGGCCGTACGGGCAGAAGGGCGTGGTGAGGACCATCCTGACCTCGGCCTCTTCGGGAGTGAACACGACCTCGCGGATGAGATCGAGGTCGATGACCGAAAGCCCGATCTCTGGATCGAGCACGGCTTGAAGCGCGTTGAGGATCTTCTCCTGCTTCTCAGCCTCGGCGACGATCGGCGATGCGGCCTTCTCGGTCTTCGCCGCGGTGTCTTCGGTGGCCATTAGGATCCTTTCCTTCGCTCAGCGCCGAGCGAGCCACGTCCGGGTATGTATCGATTGTCTCATGGGCCGTATCTCTCCGATGCTCAGCGGAGTGTCACCAGCAGGACACGATCGTCGTCCACGGCGGGCCGGCCACGTCCATCGCGGTTGCTCGTGAGCACGAGGAATTCACCGGTCGCGATCTCGTAAACGTCGCGGAGCCTGCCGTACTGGTTGACAAGCAGCCGCTCCTCGAAGGCCACCCCGCGCCCGTCCGGCGTGAAGACGATCCGGTGCAGATGCTGGCCGCGGAGCGTGGCGAAAAGAAGCGAGCCGCGGAGCGGACCGGGTCGCGTCGCGAAGGCAGCTCCGGACGGCGCCCACGTGTCGATGCTGCCGCTCCATGCGATCGGATCGCGGAAGCGCTGGTCGCCCGGCTTACCGGTCACGATCGGCCAGCCATAGTTCGCGCCGGCCTCGATCAGGTTCACCTCGTCCTGACAGCACGCCGGGAAGAATCCGCTCGGCCCGTGCTCAGTCTCGTAGAGGACGCCGGTGTCCGGCTGGAACGCGAGTCCCTGCACGTTGCGATGTCCCAGGGAGAACACCGGCGACCCGGGGAACGGATTGTCCGCGGGCACGCTGCCGTCCTTGTCGAGCCTCAGGATCTTGCCTCCCAGCGAGCTTCGATCCTGCGCGCGCGCCTGCTGCTCGCCGTCCCCGGTCGCGACGTACAGCTTGCCGTCCGGCCCGAACTCGATGCGGCCGCCGTCGTGATTCGACGATCCGGGGATGTTGTCGAGAAGGATCGTCTCGTCGGTGCCGGCGCCGCTGGAGTCATGCATGCGCACGAGGCGATTGAGGGTCGCACCGCCGGCTCCCGCGTACGAGTAATAGAGGTAGACGAAGCCGGTCCGCGCGAAGTCTGGATCGAGCGCGATCCCGAGCAGGCCACGCTCGGCATCGGGATTCGCGCGCGCGGGGAGCGTGGCCCACGGCCGCGCGTCGAGCCCGCCGCCCGGTCCGAGACGGACGATGCGCACGCGGCCCGGGCGCTCGGTGACGAAGAGCCGGCCATCGGGTGCGAGGGCGACCGCCCACGGCGCCTCGAGGCCGGAGGCGACGAGCTGCACGTTCTCCACGACGGCCGGACCGATGCGCGGCGTCGGTGTAGGCGTTGGCGCGGCCGTCGGTGGACCTGTTCGCGCGGGCGGCGAGGCGGTGGAGGTAGGCGACGCAGTGGGCACCGTGGCCGGCTGTGCGCACGCGACGATCGTCGCGAGCGCCAGTGCGAGGCCGCGTCTCACGCGCCGGCCCGCGCCCAGCGTCGCAGCTCCTGGCTCGCCATCGGCCGCGCCAGCAGGTAGCCCTGGGCACCGACGCAGCCGAGTGCGCGAGCGAGGCCGAGCATCGCCTTGGTCTCGATGCCGACCGCGATGAGTCCGATGCCGCGCTGCACGGCGTAGCGCGCGATGGAGCGAGCCATGTCGCCCGCGCGCGGATCGTCGAGCGCGTGGCCGATGATCTCGCGGCCGAGCTTCACCGTATCGAGCGGCCAGTCCGTCGCGCCGTCAAGCTGTGTGACGCTGGTCACGTCGTCGAGCGCGATCGGGATGCCGCGCGAGGCGAGCTCTCGCAGGCCAGCGCTGGACGCCGCAGCGGACTCGTCAGCGCGGATCTCCACGCTGAACGCGGACCCGCCGGCGGTCATCTTCAGCGTCCGATCGAGAAGACGCACGAACCGCGCATCCTCCAGGTCGCTCGCCGCGATGTTGACGGACATGTTCAGCGCGAGGCCATCCTTGCGCCAGACGCTCGCCTGGAGCAGCGCCTCGCGCAGCACCCACGCTGTGAGCGCGTGCATCAGACCTTCGCGCGCCGCGGTCGGCAGGAAGGCCTGTGGCGACACCAGTCCCTTCTGCGGATGTTTCCATCGCACGAGCGCCTCGACACCCCGCACAGCGTCGCCGCTGATGTCGAAGATCGGCTGATAGTGGAGGTCGAGCTCGTTCTGCGTGATCGCGCGCTCCAGCTCGAAGCGACCTTCGCCGATCACTCCTGCGACCTGGGCGGCTCATCCGCCTGCGCTCCGTTCCAGAGCGTCGCGCCCGTGGGCGGGGTCCGACCCAGATGGCGGTAAGCGTGTTCGGTAGCGACGCGGCCGCGCGGGGTGCGCTTCAAATAACCCTTCTGCATCAGATACGGCTCGTAGACATCCTCGATCGTCTCGGCGTCCTCGCTCAGCGCGGCCGCCAGTGTCTCGAGTCCCACGGGACCGCCCGAGAACGTGTCGACGATCGCGGCGAGGAGCATCCGGTCGACGGCGTCGAGGCCTTTGTCGTCGACCTCGAGCGCCGCGAGCGCTTCGCGCGCGACCGCGAGCGTCACGCGCCCGTCGTGTCTGACCTGCGCGAAGTCGCGCACACGCTTCAGCCAGCGGTTCGCGATGCGTGGCGTGCCACGCGAACGGCGCGCGATCTCGTGGGCGGCGGCCGCTTCGATCTCGATGCCGAGGATGCGTGCCGAGCGGCGCACGACCTTCTCGAGCGCCTCCGTCTCGAAGAGGTCGAGCTTGTACGTCGCGCCGAAACGGTCGCGAAGCGGCGACGAGAGCCGTCCGATGCGGGTCGTCGCGCCCACGAGCGTGAAGTGCGGCAGTGGCAGCCGCAGCGTGCGCGCTCCCGGGCCTTTGCCGATCACGATGTCGAGCTGGTAGACGTCCATCGCCGGGTAGAGCACTTCCTCGACCAATCGTGGCAGGCGATGCACCTCGTCGATGAACAACACCTCGCCGGCCTGAAGGTTGGTGAGGATCGCGGCCAGGTCGCCGGCGCGCTCGATGGCGGGACCGCTCGTGATGCGGATCGGCACCGCCAGCTCGTGTGCGATGACGTTGGCGAGAGACGTCTTCCCCACGCCCGGCGGGCCGTACAGCGCGACGTGCTCCAGCGGCTCGCCGCGGGCCTTCGCGGCCTCGATGAGGATCCGCAGATTGCCTTTGACCTTGTCCTGGTTGATGTACTCGTCGTCCGACAGGCGCTGCGGCCGTAGCGTCGCCTCGAGCGAACGCTCGCGGTCCTCCCGCACCGCCGGCGTGACGTCGCGCGGCTTCTTGCCGTCGCCCGTCAAGCGAGCGCCCGTCGCACAGCGCCGGCGATCCGCTCGGTCGCGGTCGTGCGCGGTATGAGCTCGGCCTCGTTCGCGTTCCGCGACTTGAGCTCGACCTGATCCACCTTGAGCGTGCGCTTCGACACCGTCGCGCGGAACGGGATCCCGATGAGGTCGGCGTCGGTGAACTTCACGCCCGCGGTCTCCTCGCGGTCGTCGTACAGCACCTCGACGCCCGCGTGTTCCAGATCCGCGACGAGCGCATCGGCCGCGACACGCACCGGCTCGTCGTTGGAGGGCAGCGCGATGACGTGGACCTGGTAGGGCGCGACGGCGATCGGCCAGATGATGCCCCTGTCGTCATGGTTCGTTTCGATGATGGTCTGCACCGCTCGACCGACGCCGATGCCGTAGCTCCCTCCGAAGAACGGCTTGCGTGTGCCGTCCTCGGCGAGGAAGGTCGCGTTCATCTTGTCGGAGTAGTACGTGCCGTAGGCGAAGATATTCCCGACCTCGACGCCGCGGTCGATCCGCAGCCGGCCGACCTTGCAGCGCGGACACACGTCGCCTTCGCGCACGTCGTGCGCATCCACCGTCTCGCCCGTGAAGTCCCGGCCGCGGACCACGCTCCGGAGGTGCGTGTCCTTCTTGTTGGCGCCCGCGACATACGCGCGCTCGTCGACCGACGTGTCGATCAGGGTCCGCACGCGCAGCCCGACGGGACCGATGTATCCGGGTACCGCGCCGGCGGCGGCGAAGTCGGCGTCACTCGCGAACTTCACCTCGCTCGTGCCGAGGATCTTGCGGAGCTTCGCTTCGTTCACCTCGCGATCGCCCGGCAGCACGACCGCGACCACGTTCCCCGAGGCGTCCCGAAGCAGGAGCGTCTTCAACAGTCGATCGGCATGGACCGCGAGCGTCGACGCCAGAGCTTCGATGCTCGTCGTGCTGGGCGTCGAGATCTCGCTCCGTGGCGCGACACTTTCATCGCGCATCGGGACGTCCGCCATGCGCGTCGCCTTCTCCATGTTGGCGCTGTAATCGCAGTTCGAGCACAGGACGATGCGATCCTCACCGGCCTCGTTCAGCACCTGGAACTCGTGCGCGACGTCGCCGCCCATCGCGCCGGTATCCGATTCGACGCTGATCGCCTTCAGCCCCATTCGCTTGAAGATCCGCTCGTACGCGCCGTATTGCGCCTTGTAGCTGCGTTCGAGTCCCGCCTGATCGGCGTCGAACGAGTACGCGTCCTTCATGACGAACTCGCGCACGCGGAGCAGCCCCGCGCGCGGCCGCGCCTCGTCGCGTCCCTTCGATTGGAAGTGATAGACCATCACCGGCAGCTGGCGATACGAGAGGATCTCCGCCGACGCGTGCGAGTGCACGGCCTCTTCGTGCGTGTAGCTCACCATGAACTCACGGCCGTTGTGGTCCTTCGTCCGGAACGTGATCGGCTCGAGCGCGTCCCAGCGACCGGTCGTCTTCCACAGGTCGGCTGGCGTGAGGACCGGCATCTCCATCTCCTGGCAGCCGATGCGGTCCATCTCCTCGCGGATGATCTGCTCGACCTTCCTGGCGACCCGGAACCCGAGCGGCAGCCAGGTGTAGAGGCCCGAAGCGAGGGGGCGCGCGATCGCCGCGCGCAGCATGAGGCGGTGCCCGGGGGTCTGCGCGTCGGCGGGCGCCTCGCGGAGCGTGCGTCCGAAGAGCGTCGACTGTCTCATGTGGTCAACTCCGAGGGTCGTATTTGGCCGCGCGTGTCCGTTGCCGGCGCCTGATGACGCCGGCTAGCGCGGGATTCGGTACGTGGACCCTCGCGAACGCATCGCGCGAATACTACTGATGGAGCAGCGTAGCTGCTCCAGAAAGCCGGAGCCGTAGGCGGAGGTCACCCGGCTCGCGAGCTCAGATGTGCTCGAGCAGCGCCCACACGCGAGCCTGAAGTCGGTCCGTCGCCTTGATGCGCGGCGTCCAACGGCGCGCGACGACGACGTCCTGGTCGCGCCAGCGCGCCGCGAGCGTGGCGAGCATCGCGAGGGCGGGCCCGCGGTGCGGCTCGTACCACTGCCCCTTGATCTCGACCCGGGCCTTCGCGAGACGCCGCCGGAAGTCTTCGACCCGCACGTGAAGCTCGTCCTCCGGGAATCGCTGCAGGTCCATGTCCACTCCCGCCACGAACGCCACGTCGAGCAGCTCGACGTCGCGGAAGTCGTTGCCGCGGAACTCGTTACGCCGGCGCCGCGGCTCGAGGCGTTTCGACTCCGGGCCAGAGGGCGCGCCGTGGAACGTCACGCCGTCGAGCGCCCCGGCGAAGCGGCAATCGATGAACTCAGCGGCCTCGGCGCGGCTGGCGTCGAGACGCGCGTCGTCGAACGTGCATCGCTCGAAACGTGACTGGCCGAGCCGTGCGCGCCGGATGTCCGCGCCGTCGAAGTAGCAGTCGCGGAACACGCTGCGCGGCAGCGCGACGAACAGCGGAGCCAGATTGCGATCGAGTGTCAGGCCACGGAAGTCGCAGCGATCGAAGAGACACCCGCCGAGCGAGAACCGGTCAAAGCGCGCTCGGCGGAAATCGACCGCCGTGAGCGTGGCGCGATGCAGCGCGACGACACGTTCGTCGTCGGGCTGCTTAAGTTCGCTGTCCGGCTGGGACACTGCGCCCCGGTGTGAGCTGACCTTCGTGTGTCAGCTTCGGCGCCTTTTGGGAGTACGGCTCTTTGCCGTTCTCGATGAGGATCTTGTCGATCTCCGCCAGGAGCCCGTCCATCAGCTGGTCTTCGGGGTAAACGCCGACGACCTTGCCCTTGCGGAAGATCGCGCCCTTGCCGACGCCGCCCGCGATCCCAACGTCGGCATCT
The DNA here is from genome assembly GCA_041493915.1 of Candidatus Limnocylindria bacterium. GTDB lineage: Bacteria > Chloroflexota > Limnocylindria > P2-11E > P2-11E > CF-39. Next base: position 17,498 of record JBGPZT010000019.1, on the reverse strand, counting down.
TTCGCCTCGCCCGGTCCATTGACCTCGCAGCCCATCACCGCGACCTTCATCGGCGTCGGCAGCGCGCGGAGGCGCTCCTCGGCGACCTTCGCCAGCGGGATGAGGTCGATGTCGGCGCGGCCGCACGACGGGCACGCGACGAGCGTGAGCCCCTGATCGCGCAGGCCGAGTGACTTGAGCATGTCGAAGCCGGCCGTCACTTCCATGACCGGATCCTCAGACAGCGACACGCGGATCGTGTCGCCGATGCCCTCGTACAGCAAGACGCTCATGCCCGCGGTCGAGCGGATCGATCCCGCGACGAGCGTGCCCGCCTCGGTGACGCCTAGATGCAGCGGGTACGGCACCGCCTTCGCGAGACGGCGGTACGCCGCGACCATCGTCGGCACCTCGAAAGCCTTCACGCTCACGACGATGTCGTCGAAATCGAGGTCCTCGAGGATCTTGATCTCGCTGAGCGCGAGGTCGACCATGCGCTGCGACTCGTCGCGCACGTCGCCCGGCTGGCGATCGCCGATCGAGCCGTGGTTCACGCCGATGCGGATCGGCGTGCCCTGCACCTTCGCGCGCTTCACCACCTCGCGCACGCCGTCCTTGTTGTGGATGTTCCCCGGATTGAGCCGGAGCTTGTGCACTTTCGCGTCGAGCGCCATCAGCGCGAGCCTGTAGTCGAAGTGGATGTCGGCAACGACGGGGAGGATGCTGCGGCGGACGATCTCCTTCAGCGCCTCGCCGGCACGCTTGTCCGGCACCGCGACGCGGGCGATCTCGCAGCCGACCTCTTGGAGACGCTCGATCTGGCGGATCGTGGCGTCGACGTCGTGCGTGAGCGTGGTGCACATCGACTGCACCGAAACCGGCGCGCCGTCGCCGATCGCGGTCCCGCCGACCCACACGCGCTTGGACTTGCGCCGAGGACGCGGACCGACGCGGTCCTCGGGCAGATTCAGGTCAACGCTCATCTGCGTGCTCATACGAACAAGTGTACGGTCGGGAACCGTCTCGAACGCGAGACCGTAGAGAACGTCGGTCGCTTCACTCGATCAGGCGAACGCGGATCGCGGAGATTCGAGCGAGGTCCTGGTCGCGTGTGTACAACGTGAGGTCTTTCGCCAGTGCGGTCGCCGCGATCAACGCGTCCATCGGCCGTGGCCTACGTCCGCGCTCACGTTCACCGGCAACGATCGTCGCGTAGGCGCCAGCGACGTCCTCGTCGACTGGTATCGCCGCGTATATGCGTTCAAGCACCAACAACCGCTGGAGTCGGACCGACCGCTCCGCCGCGTTGGGCGCGATCAGCACGCCAAGCCGAACCTCTGCAAGCGTTACGACCGATATCGCTGCCTCATCCGGCAAGTTCGACGATGTCGGTCCAAGCACGACGGACGTGTCGAAGAGGCTGCTCACCTCTCCTGGTCCACGGCCGCATCGATCTGCCTGCGGAACGCTTTGAGATCGACGGCTGGCAGGTCAAGGAGCCGCCGGTAGTCAGACCGCGCGACGAACGTTCGCCGCTCCTGACGGAAGCGATCAGTGGCCGTGGTGCCGTTGTAGCGCTCCGCCCACCGGCGGTCTTCCTCGGGCGTCCGGTCGCGACGCTTTCCGTCGGATCCGATCAAACCCGCCTCATGCGCAGCAACGTGCTCCTCGATCTTCACCAGATGCCGCCAGCAGTACGGGCACTTCTTGTAGCCGCGTCGTTCCAGTCCCGCATGACTCCACGGCGTCGGCTTGATCACGCGGTGTGCGGCCACCTCGATCGCCTCCCAAACAGATATCTGAGGCGGACGCTAATCTCTAATTAGAGAGGAGTCAAGGATGCCCTACGCGCTCGCGCCGGTGTAGCTCCTGAGGCCCCACCGCCAGAGCGCGCTCGCGATCCCGACGGCGAGCACCGTGCCCGCACCGAGCAGCACGACGCCGATCCAGTCCATGCGTCCGGCGATGGCGTTCGCCGGCGCGGTAACGGCGATCCCGATCGGGACGATCGTGCTGAGTGACACGCGCAGCCATAGCGGATACAGGTCGACCGGGAAACGTCCCGCCTCGGTGAAGGCCCAGAAGATCGCGAGCAGGTTCTCCACCCGCACGAACCAGAAGGACAGCGTCACGAGGCCGAGGAGCAGCGAGTACACGAGCGCGACGCCGAAGAGCAGCGACAACACGAAGAGGAGCGCCTGAGCGACCCCGACCTGCTCGCCCACCTGCAGCAGCCCGACGATGACGACGATCAGGCCAAGAACGATGTCCGCCGAACGCACTACCCGCAGGTGCCGCGTGCTGACGAGGAACTGCACGTTCACCGGCTTGAGGAGGTGAAAGTCCAGCGTTCCGACACGAACGTGCTCCATGAGGCGTTCGAACGACGGGGAGAAGACGAGGTTCACTCCGCCCTGGATGAGGTAGTACACGCCGAGCAGCACGATCATCTGCGGCAGCGTCCAGCCGTTCATCGTCGTCGTGTGACCGAACATGATCAGCACCGCGCCGATGCTCGTCCCGATCACGAGGAACATCTCGAAGATGCTGAGGTAGAAGTTGCCGCGGTACTCCATCTCGAACTGGAACTCAGACGAGGCGAACGCGCGGAACATGCGCAGGTAGTGGATCACTAAGCGCCCACCGCGCTGTACTCGCGCAGGCCGGCACGCCAGGCGAACCGGAACGCGACGACGGCGAGAGCCAGCCACACCGCCTGACCAACGAGATACAGCAGACCGCGCTCGAGCGTGACACCGCCGCGCAGGATCTCCGCTGGGATCGCGAGGGCGTACGCGAACGGGAGCGAGTACGAGATGACCTGCAGCGCCGTCGGCATGAGCGAAAGCGGCGCGATCTGTCCGGCGAAGATGAACGAGGTCCGCTGCAGCAGTGTGTTCACCGTATTGATGCGCTGCAGCCAGAACGTCGCCGTGGCAGTGACCCACCCGATCATGAAGTTGAGCGCGGCCGCGAGGATCATGCTGGGCACGAAGAGGGCGAGGTGCCACCACTCGGCGTTCCACTTGACCTGGAAGGTGAGCGCGATCACCAGGCAGACCAGCATCAGCGGAAGGAAGGTCGTCACCTTCCAGATGAGGTTCTCCACCACCGAGTAGTGCAGCGGATGGAGTGGCCGAAGCAGCTTCGGCGACAGCCGGCCTTGCCGGACCTCGAATTCGAACTCGAATGAGTTCCAAGCCGTGTTGAGATGTCCCACGATCGTGAGCGCGATGTAGTACGCGGCGAAGTCGCTCGTGGTGTAGCCGCCGACGCTGCCGCCCTGCGCGTTCGCGACGGCGGTCCAGGCCGCGAGAAAGATGACCGGACGGATGATCGAGAACAGCATCCAGAGCACCGCCTGGATGCGGTACTGCGCGGCGGCCTGGATCTGTGCGACGAGCAGCTGCCGATAAACGCGGATCACGCCGTCGCCTCCGCCAGCGGGCGCTCGGACGCGAAGACCTTGTCGATGACCTCCTCGATCGGCGGGTCCTCGACGCTGATGTCCGCGAGCTGATCCCCGAGCTCTCGGACGAGGCGCGCGGTGCGGTCGGCCGCCTGCGTCCGCGGAACATGGATGGTGACGACGTTTTCGTTGTTCGAGATGACCTCGCCGAAGGACGAGAGGTCGCCGACGCTTGCGCGGAGGGTCACGGTGATGCGCTTGTACGGCGCCATCCGCGCGGCGAGATCCGCGAGTCCTCCGTCGTATAGCAGCACGCCCCGGTGGATCACGATGACGCGGCGGCACAGTGCCACGACGTCGTCCATGTAGTGGCTCGTGAGCAGGATCGTCGCGCCGCTGCGCTGGTTGTATTCGGCGACGAAGCGACGGATGCGGCCCTGCATCGAGATGTCGAGGCCGAGCGTCGGCTCGTCGAGGAAGGCGACGCCCGGAGAGTGCAGCAGGCCGGCGGCGAACTCCACCTTCATGCGCTCGCCGAGAGAGAGTCCGCGCACCGGCTTGTGCAGCAGCGGCTGCAGCTCGAGCAGCTCTGTGAGCTCGTCGAGCGTGCGCTTGTACTGCGCCTCCGGGACCGCGTAGATCTCCTTCAGCACGAGGAACGAATCGGCGGCCGGGATGTCCCACACCAGCTGCGAGCGGTTGCCCATGAGGAGCGTCATGCCACGCAGGAAGCTGCCCTCGCGGCGCCAGGGCACGTGTCCCAGCACCGTCGCCTCACCGCCGGTCGGATAGAGCAGGCCCGAGAGCATCTTGAGCGTCGTCGTCTTCCCGGCGCCATTGGGACCGAGGAAGCCGACCACCTCGCCCGGATCGATGTGGAACGTGATGCCGTCCACCGCGAGCACTTCGCGGTAGCGGCGCCGGACGAAGGAGCGGAGCGTGGCCGCCAGTCCGGTCTCGCGTTCGGTGACGCGATAGACCTTCCGTAGCGCGCGCACGTCGACGACGGGCGCATCCATGGGGGTCACAGCCTACACGCCGATGGCGCGGGCGAATGACGACTTCGCGACAGTGCGATCAGTCGAGCAGCCGTTCGCGGATGCGCTGGACGTCCGCGGCCGAGAGCCCGCCCCGCACGAGGTACGCTTCCGCGCCATCGTGGCGCGTGCGGAGGTGCGTGAGGGTCGCGAGCATCGTCTCCGCCCGCGCGTCATAACCGCGCTCGATGCGTGCGCGTGCCTCTTCATCCGGAGCGGCCGCGAGCGCCGCCGCGAGTTCGGCCGCGAGGGACGCCTCCGACAGCGCGTAGTCCGCCGCGATGTCCACGTCCGACACGGCCACGAGACCCAGCAGCAACGCGACGGCGATGCCGGTGCGGTCCTTGCCGGCGAGACAGTGGATGAGCACACCGCCCGGCGCGGCGTGGGCGAACGCGCGCGTCATCGCGACGATGTGCTCCGCGCGGTGGTCCAGCACCAGCGCGTCACGTTCGGCCCGCGTGCGCGCGGGGTCGAGCCCACGCCAGAACTGCTCGTCCTGCTGCGGGATGAGCGCGTAGTCCACGCCGTGCTCGTGCCACCTCGGATCGGGATCCCGCTCGACCTCCGCCGGGGTGCGAAGGTCGATCACGGTCCGCACACCGTGAGCGAGCAGCGCGTCACGACCGCGATCGTTCAGTCGGCACAGCTGGTCGGAGCGGATGAGGGCGCCACGCCGCACGCGTCGACCGCCGGCTGTCGTCAGTCCACCGAGGTCTCGGGCGTTGACGCACGCATCCCACGCGAGCGCGCGGGTGGCCTCGTTCGCGCTAGCCCCCAACGACGCGGCGGATGTCGTTGATGCTGACGACGACGAGGAGCAGGAGCAGCAGCACGAAGCCGACGGCGTGAACGGCCGCTTCGACCTGCGGCGAGAGGCGCTTGCGGAAGATCCCGCCGAGGAGCACGAAGAAGAGGCGCCCGCCGTCGAGACCCGGGAACGGGACGATGTTCAGCACCGCGAGGTTCACCGACAGCACGCCGACGAGCTTGAGGAACGTCGGGATGCCGAACTGCGCGACCTGTCCGGTGACGCGGAAGATCTCGATCGGCCCACCCACCGCAGGAGCGCCGGTCGAGGTGCGTGGCGCGAGCAGCTGCCCCGGGAGCTCCGCGATCTGCCCGATCACCTGCCCCGAGAGCGACACCGCCTGCTTGAACGCCTCGGGCGGCGAGACCGCGACGGCGCCCTGCACCTCTTCGAGCCGGATGCCGAGGGGTCCCTCGCCTTCCGGCGGCTCCGCTCGCGGCAGCGCCGTTATCGGCGGAAGCGTTTGGCCGTTGCGCTCGAGCGCGAGCGTCACCTCTTGATCGGGATGGAGCCGCGCCTGGCTCGTCACGTAGCTGACGAGATCGCCCGAGCGCTTGATCTCGCGCCCATCGATGGCGCGCACGATGTCGCCGACCTGGACGCCGGCCTTCTGCGCCGGAGAGTCGGGCGCGACCTGGTCGACGCGGACGTCGCCCGTCGAGGCCGTCGTGCCAGTGGTGAACGCGATCGTGAGCACGACGAGCGCGAGGACCATGTTCATCGTCACGCCAGCGGCGAGGACGATCGCCTGTGACCACCACGGCTTCGAGGTGAAGGACCCACGATCGCCCTCGCCCGCCTGATGGATCGAGAAGTCGTCCTGCCCCAGGATGCGCACGAATCCGCCGAATGGGATCGCGTTGAGGCTGTAGTCGATCCCCGCGTGGCGGATCGCGGCGATCCGCGGCGGGAAGCCGAACGCGAACTCGAGCACCTTCATGCCGAGCAGCCGTGCGCTCAGGTAGTGACCGAACTCGTGCACCGCGATGATCACGGTGAACGTCAGCAGGAACAGGATCAGCGTGCCGAGGAAGTCCATCTTCGCTTACGCCAGCGCCGGCGCCGCTTCGAGAGCGGTCCGCACCGCGCGGTCGACGCCGAGGATCTCGCCGAGGTCGGGCGACGCGGGCGCGCGCTGCGCAGCGCCGAGCGACGCGCCGCGGCGCAGATACGGCGCGATCTCGTCGAAGCGGATCTCGCCGCGCAGGAAGCGCGCGACGGCGACCTCATCCGCGGCCGACAAACCGATCATCGCCGCGAGATCGCCGGAGCGCGCGGTCTCGAGGACGACCGCGAGGCACGGGTAGCGGCGCTCGTCCGGCGCGCCCTCGAATCGCAGCGCGCGGACGCGCGACCAGTCGAGCCGCGCCGCCTGCGACGGCGCGCGGTTCCACAGGAGCGCGTACTGGATCGGCAGGCGCATGTCGGGCTCCGCGAGCTGCGCCTTCACGCTGCCGTCGACGAATTCGACCAGCGCGTGGATGACGCTCTCGGGGTGCATGACGATGTCGATGCGCTCGTACGGGATGCCGTAGAGCCAGTGCGTCTCGACGACCTCGTACCCCTTGTTCGCGAGTGTGGCTGAGTCGATCGTCACCTTCGGGCCCATCTTCCACGTGGGGTGGCGGAGCGCCTCGTCCGGCGTGACCGACGCGAGCTCGTCCAGTCGGCGCTCGCGGAACGGCCCGCCCGACGCGGTCACCGCGACGCGCGACACGTTCTCCATGCGCTCGCCGACCAGGCACTGCCAGAGCGCGCAGTGCTCGCTGTCCACCGGACGGAGCCGGTCCCCCGCCCCGCCTGCGAGCGGCGCGACGAGGTGCCCCCCGGTGACGAGCACTTCCTTGTTCGCGAGAGCGACGCGCTTGCCCGCACGCAGAGCCGCGAGCGTCGGCGCCAGGCCGGCGATGCCCGGCGTCGCGACGAGGACGAGATCCACGTCGGCACGCGTCGCGAGATCGCAGAGCGCGTCGTCGCCATCGCGCTCCTGCAGCACCATCGTGCCGGCACCCGTTTCGGTGGCGATCGCCTCGAGCGCCGAGGCATTGCGCGCCGACGCGACCGCGGTGACGCGCAGGCGGCCCTGGTGCGACCGGACGACGTCGAGGGCCTGACGACCGATGGAACCGGTCGCACCGAGGATCGCGAGTCGTGTCACCACCTGAACATCATCCCAGACTCACTACGCAGCACGGGATGAGAAGCGGCACCAACACGAACGGAGCCGTCGCCACGAGCGAATCGATACGGTCGAGCATGCCGCCGTGGCCCGGCAGGAAGGTACCCGAGTCCTTCACGCCTGCCCGCCGTTTCGTCCAGCTCTCGAGCAGATCGCCGGCGAACCCCACTGGTCCGATGCCGATCCCGACGACGATGTCGATCGGGTACGAGCCGCCGAAGGCGCCTGGGTACCAGCCGCCGAGTGCGCGGTCGAGGGCGACGAACACGACGGCCGCGGCGATGGACCCGATGATCGTCCCCTCCCACGTCTTCCCGGGGCTGATCCGCGGCACGATCTTGTGGCGGCCGAAGAGCGATCCGCCAACGTAGGCGAAGACGTCCGCGGCCCAGGTGGCAAAGAGCACGATGAGCAGCACGTGCGGGATGGGGATCGTGTATGGCCAGCCGAGCGGGCCCGCGGCGCGAGCGGCGTCGGGGACCAGGCTCGGAAGGACGAAGCTCAGCGGTAGCGTCACGGTGCGCAGCCCCCAAAGCGCCAGCAGCCCGATCAGGACGACCGCGCCCTGGATCACCACGACGCGTCCGGCGCGTCGCAGCGCGACCAGCTCCGCGAGAGCGACGACACCAGCCACCGCGAGCACGAGCGTGAAGACGATCGATGGCGCGAATACCGCGGCGAGCACCACCGCGCCGTAGATGAGCGCGGTGACCGTGCGTCGACGCAGGTCGCCCATCAGCGCCCGAAACGCCGTTCACGTTTCGCGTACGAGCCGAGCGCGTCGTCGAGATCGTTCACCGAGAAGTCGGGCCACAGCACCTTCGTCGCCCACATCTCGGCGTAGGCGACCTCCCACAAGAGGAAGTTCGAGACGCGCAGCTCCCCGCCGGTGCGGATCAGGAGGTCCGGGTCGGGATGCTCCGGGGCGTACAGGCGTGACGCGATCGCCGCTTCGTCGACGGCGTCAGAAGCGAGACCGTCACCCACGATGCGCCGCACCGCGTCGACGATCTCGGCGCGTCCGCCGTAGTTGAACGCGAGCGTCATCACGCCGTGGGCGCACTTGGAGGTCGCTTCGACCGCGCCGGCGATCGAGCGCTGCAGGCCCGGCGAAAGCTCGTGGAGCCTGCCGATGACCGCGAGGCGCACGTCGTCGCGCACGAGCGAATCGGTCTCGCGGCGGATCGTCTCCTCGAGGAGCGCCATGAGGCCGCGCACCTCGTCTTCCTCGCGCGACCAGTTCTCGGTCGAGAACGAGTAGAGCGTGAGGTACTCGACGCCGCGCTCGCGCGCCGCGCGCAGCGTCTTGCGGATCGTCTCCACGCCGGCGCGGTGTCCGGCGATCGCCGGCAGGTGGCGCTCGCGCGCCCAGCGACGGTTGCCGTCCATGACGATCGCGATGTGCCGCGGGGTGGAGCTCATGCGCTCGTTAAACGGCGAGGATCTCTTTCTCTTTGGCCACGCCGATCTCGTCGGCCATGAGGATGTAGCGGTCGGTGAGCTTCTGTAGCTGCGCCTCGAGGCGCTTCACGTCGTCGGTCGACACGCCGGCGCTCTTCTCCTTCGCGCGCATCTCCTCGTGCGTGTGCCGGCGCAGCGTGCGGATCTCGACCCGGCCTTCCTCGACCTTCTTGTGAAGCAGCTTCACGAGATCGCGGCGGCGCTCCTCGCTGAGCGCGGGGATGTTGAGGCGGATGGCGGCGCCGTCGTTGTTCGGCGCGAGGCCGAGGTCCGACGACTGGATCGCTTTCTCGATCGCCTTGATGAGGCTGCGGTCGTAGGGCTGGATGAGGATCTGCCGCGCCTCGGGTGCATTGATCTGCGCGAGCTGGATGAGCGGGGTCGGAACGCCATACGCCTCGACCTCGAGCTGCTCCACAAGCGACGGCGCGGCGCGCCCGGTCCGCACGGTCGCGACGTCGTGTTTGAGCGCGTCGATCGCCTTCCTGAACCGCGCCTCGGTCTGCGCGAGGAGCTCTTCGAGCGGCATCAGCTGCGCACGAGAGTGCCGATGTGCTCGCCCTTCGCGGCACGCACCATCGCGTCCTTTTGCGAGATGTCGAAGATGATGATCGGGATGTCGCGGTCCTCCGCGAGCGCGGCGGCCGTCGCGTCCATGACGCCGAGCCGTTTGTCGAGCAGGTCGCGGTGCGTGAGCTCGTCGATCTTCTTTGCGTCCTTCGTGGTCCGCGGATCGGCGTCGTACACGCCATCCACGCGGTTCTTGCCCATGAGGATGACGTCGGCACCGATCTCGGCGGCGCGGAGCGTCGCCGCCGTGTCGCTCGTGAAGAACGGATTGCCGGTCCCAGCCGCGAAGATGACCACGCGGCCCTTCTCGAGGTGCCGGATCGCCTTCCGGCGGATGTACGGCTCCGCGACGTCCTGGATCGTGATGGCCGACTGCACGCGCGTCTGCACATTCATCTGCTCGAGTGCGGACTGCAGCGCCAGCGCGTTGATCACCATCGCGAGCATGCCCATGTAGTCGGCGGTCGCCCGCTCGATGCCGTGCTCGGCGGCCTCGGCGCCGCGCATGAAGTTGCCGCCCCCGATGACGATCGCCACCTCGGTGGGAAGCTCCTGCACCTTGCGGATCTCCGCGGCGAGATATTGCACGTACTGCGGCGAGATGCCGAACTTCCGCTCGCCGAGAAGCGCTTCGCCGGAAAGCTTGAGCAGCACTCGGCTGTATTTGGCCGCGCGGCCCTGCGTCATCGCGTGGAGTCTAGGACTCGCCCAGGGCGAAGCGTTGGATGCGGCGCACGTGCACGTTCTCTTTGGTCGTTGCGGCCACCGCGGTGACGAGGTCCTTGATCGTCTTGGACCCGTCGCGGATGTACGGCTGCGCGAGCAGCTCATCGACGCTGGTCGGGTTCATCGCCGCGACCTGCATCGCGATCTCCTGCGCGAGCTTCTGGAATTCATCCCCGCGCGAAACGAAGTCCGTCTCGCTCGCGAGCTCCACCAGCGCGCCGATGCGTCCGTTGGAGTGGATGTACGACGCAACGAGGCCTTCCTTCGCCTCGCGCTCGGACTTCTTCGCGACGGACTGGATGCCCCGCTCCTTGATGAGCGCGAGCGCCTTCGCGTAGTCGCCGCCCGTCTCCTCGAGCGCGCGCTTGCAGTCCATCACGCCCGCGCCGCTCTCGCTGCGCAGGCGCTGCACGTCCTTTGGATCGATCCGTGTCATCACCACTAGCTCTCCTCGGTCGTCTTGGTGTCGGCGCTTGCTTCGGGCTCGACGTCCGCGGTGACATCCTCTTCTTCCTCTTCCGGCTCGGGTTCGTAGACGCGCGGCGTGCGCTTCGCGCGCGGCATGCCGATGCCCTCGAGCTCGGCGGCGGTCGTCGAAGGTGCGTAGCCCATGTCCTCCGGACTCGCCTCTTTGCGGCTCGCGTCGAACATCGCACGGCCCTCGATGATCGCGTCCGCCATCTTCTGGCAGATGAGCTTCACAGCACGTATCGCGTCGTCGTTCGCGGGGATGATCACGTCGATGAGGTCGGGGTCGCAGTTCGTGTCGACCATCGCCACGACCGGGATCTCGAGCCGGCGCGCTTCTTCGACGGCGATGTGCTCGCGGTGCGGATCGACGATGAAGAGCGCGGACGGATGACGCTTCAGCTCGCGCACGCCGGAGAAATAGCGGTCGAGGTGCAGGAGCTCGTCGTCGAGGCGAAGTGCGTCCTTCTTCGGCATGGTCGCGAAGTCGCCGCGCTCCTTGCGCTCGTGAAGCTCGTTGAGTCGGTTGATGCGCTTCTGGATCGTGACGAAGTTGGTGAGGAAGCCCCCGAGCCAGCGCTGGTTCACAAAGTGCATGCCGGCGCGCTTTGCCTCCTCGGAGATCGATTCCTGAGCTTGCTTCTTGGTCCCGACGAAGAGGACCTGCCCGCCGTCGGCGGCGAGATCGCGGACGAACGCGTACGCCTCTTCGACGCGCGTAAGCGTCTGCTGCAGGTCGATGATGTGGATCCCATTCCGCTCCATGAAGATGAAGCGCTTCATCTTCGGGTTCCAGCGGCGCGCCTGGTGCCCGAAGTGGACCCCGGACTCCAGGAGTTGTTTCATCGTGACAACGGCCACGTGGGCCTCCCTTTTTCCTCCGCCTCCGTCAGCTCACCTCGCGTCGCCGCCGCACCGAGGGCGCGGAAGGCGAGGGCCGAGGCGATCGGGAAGGCGTGCGTGATACCGGGCGAAGCGCCCGATCCGACATGAGTGTAGGTGGTCGGGGCCCGGCGGGCCGCCGTGCCTGCCCTTGGTCGGCATAAGAACGAGCGGCCCGGTCTCCCGGGCCGCTCGTTCGCTCCGATATCGCAGACGCTTAGGTCAGGTTGTTGCCGATGTTGCTGAAGATGTTCTGGAGCTGGCCGCGAAGGAAGATCATGGCCACGATGACGGCGATGGCGATAACAGCGATGATGAGTGCATATTCGACGAGGCCCTGACCCTCTTCGTCACGGAAGAAAGCGATCACGAGAACCTCCTTTCCTTGCATGCTTGGCGGGCTAGCAGCCCACCCACCTTTGGAAACAATAGGTTGACCCGACCGCCCCACAAGTCCCCCGCACGGGTGGGCGACGGCCACTGGTACGACCAGGCGACCCCGTACGCCAGTACTAGCCTTCCCCTTAGCGGAAGTCCGGGTGGCCCCGAGACGTGACCTCCTCCCGCAGCGATTCGAGCGCACTTCTGGGCCGAGGCGGCGGGAGGTCGTCACCGAGCGAGGCAGCGATCGCGTCGCGGAGCTCTTGGAGGCTGCAGCCAAGCAACTCCCCGCTCGTCTCGAACTCCGCTTTCAAGCGGAGGAAGCCGAACGGGTTGTGGCGGGAGACGTCGAGCCCGTTGCAGAGCTCGTCGAGCAGCGCGTAGAGCGTCCGCCGGTCCTCCACTGATAGCCCTATCAGCCACGCGGAGACGAGGTCCGAGGCGCGCTCTTCCAACCGCGCTAACTCTTACAGAACGCGGCCACGGTCGCGGCGACATCGTCGCGCGGTACGCGGTGCAGGCGCGCATCGGGAAGTGACGCGACCATGCGCGCTCCGTACTCGCGCATGATCGCGCGACGATCGAGGAGGACGACCGCGCCGCGATCGGTCCGGGTTCTGATCAGCCGGCCGAAACCCTGCCGCAGACGGAGCGCGGCCTGCGGCACCTGGAACTCGGCGAACGGGTCCTCGTACCGTTCGGCGCGCCCCTGGACGAGTGGATCGTCGGGGACCGCGAACGGCAGACGCGCGATGACGACGCACCGCAGGAGATCGCCCGGAAGATCGACGCCCTCCCAGAACGACTGCGTGCCGAGGAGCACGGCGCGTCCCGCGGCGAACCGCTCGAGGAGCGAGCGCCGGGAGCCGTCGATACCCTGCGTGAGGACGGCGATGCCCGTCTCCTCCAGCGGCCCGAGTCGCGCCGCGACGTCGCGCATCGACCCGTGCGCGGTGAAGAGGACCAGCGTGCGGCCGTCGAGCGCGCGGCCGATCTCGATGATCGTCTGCGCCGTCTCTTCCGCGAAGGCAGGCTCCGACGGGAGCGCGCCGTCGTCGGGCACCACGAGGATCGCCTGCTGGTCGTACCGGAACGGCGACCCGAACGCGCGCGCGTCGCCGATGTCGGTGAGGCCGAAGCGCTCGAGAGCGAAAGCGAAGGATCCCGCGACCGCGAGCGTCGCGGAGGTGAAGACCGCCGAGCGACGCGGCGCGACAAGGCCCCTCCGCAGGGCGTCGCCGAGATAGGACGGCGCGACGCGCAGCGACACCGCGCCGCTGGACGCGCGCTCGATCCAGACGATGTCGCCGGTCCGCGGCTGATGGACGCCACGTGAGAGCGCGAGCTGCACCCCGCCGAGCTCGGCGAGCGCGGACTTCAGATCCGCCTCCTCGTCTTCGTCCGTCGTTGCTGTCCTGAGGCGCTCCGCGGCGACGGCGATCCCGGCGAGCGCGTCGGCCAGGCGCTCCGAGGCGAGCTCGACGGGGAGCCAGCGCTCGTCGCTCGCGCGCACGCCGGCGGTTACCCGGAGCTTGTCCTCGGTGGGGCCGAGCGGCTCGAGCACCGCGGCGAGCGCCGCGAAGACCTCTCCCCCGCGCTCATCCGCCGACCCCGTCTCGCGCCGCAGCTCCTCGGCGGTGAGAGCGCGCTCGTCGCGCAACGCCGACGTGACCGCAGGCGAATGTGACACGCGTTCGAGCGCGCGCCGCAGCCCGCGCTCCTCGAGCGCGAGGCCGAACGCATCCGTCGCCACGTCCTCGAGGCGATGCGCCTCGTCGACGACGAGATGGTCGGTCTCGGGCAGCAGCACGCCGCCCATCCGCGCGTCCTGCAGCAGCAGCGCGTGATTCGTCACGACGATCCCGGCGCGCGCGGCTGCCTCGCGCGCGCGTTGCAGGTAGCAGCCGCCCGCGACGCGCGCGCACCTGCGCGTATCGCAGGTCTCATCGTCCGCGGACACGCGCCCCCAGAGGTCGCCCTCCGCTCCGAACAGGTTCAGCTCAGCGCGGTCACCGGTGAGCGTCGCGGTACGCCACACCAGCGTCTTGAGGAGGAGGCGCGCCTCGTCGCGCGTGGCGACGAGGCCGCGGAACGATTGCCAGCGGCGCGGGCACAGATAGTTCGATCGGCCCTTCAGCACCGCGACCTCGACCGTCGAGCCGAGCGCCGCCTGCAGGGCCGGCAGGTCCTTGCGCACGAGCTGGTCCTGCAGCGGCAGGGTGTGCGTGCTGACGATCACGCGTTCGCCGTCGAGCGCTCGCCCGACCGCGGGTACGAGATACGCGAGGGACTTTCCCACACCGGTGCCGGCCTCCGCGAGCAGCGCGCCGCCATCGCGGAACGCGCCCTCGATCGCGGCGGCGAGCGCGCGCTGCTGCGGGCGATCCTCGTAGCCCGCGAGACCGCGCGCGAGCGGGCCGTCGGTCGAGAACACGGCATCGACCGTGACCGCGGCTCCGGCGAGACCGGACGCACGCAGGCGCGGCGGCGTCGCGAGACGCGACGGCTCCCACGCGCCGCGCACAGCGCCGCGCAGCGCTCCGGCGAAGTATTCCGCGTACGCCGGCCCGAGCAGCGGCGCGTACGCGTGCATCTCCTCGAGGATCGCGACCGGCAGCTCGCGCGCGCGTCGCCCGAGGTCGGCCAGCACCGCGGCGCAGGTGAGCGCGTCGTCGAGCGCGCGGTGGGCGGCCTCGGGGTGGATGCCGACGTCGGCGGCGAGCGACTGCAGCGCATAGGTCGGCGCGGACGGCAACAGGATCGACGCGAGCTCCGCGGTGTCGAGCCGCTCGAGAGGCCCGAGGGCGGCGCGCTCGAGGAAGGCGAGGTCGAAGCCCACGTTGTGGCCGACCACCGGCGCTCCCGCGATCAGCGACGCGACGCGGTCGATGACGGATTCCAGCGCGGGCGCCCCGGCGAGATCCTCGTCGCGGATGCCGGTGAGGCGCGTGATCGCCGGGCCGACGCCGACACCGGGATCGACGAACGTGCTGAAGCGCTCGCCCAGCGTGGCCGAGCCGTCCTCTTCCAGCCGCACGCGCACCGCGCCGATCTCGATGACGCGGTCCGACTCCGGGTCGAACCCGGTGGTCTCGATGTCGAGCGCGACGAGCTCCAGGGGCTTCGCCGATCTAGCCGCGGCCCTGCCGCGGAGGAGTTACGGGTAAATGCCGCGGGTGAGCGTTGCCTCGGCGACGCGCGCGACCGCCACCATGTACGCCGCGGTCCGCATGTCGACCTTGTTCTTCTTCTGCATCTCGAGGACGTCGTTGAACGACTTCACCATGACTTCCTTGAGCCGCGCGTTGATCGTGGCTTCGCGCCAGAAGAGGTTCTGCAGGTCCTGCACCCACTCGAAGTACGAGACGGTCACGCCGCCCGCGTTGCAGAGGATGTCCGGTATGAGGAAGACCCCGCGGTCGTACAGGATGCGGTCGGCCTCTGGGCTCGTCGGACCGTTCGCGGCCTCGGCCACGATCTTCGCCTTGATGCGCGGCGCGTTGTGCTCGCCGATCTGGTTCTCGATCGCGGCGGGGATGAGGATGTCGCAGTCGAGCTCGAGGAGCTCCGCATTGGAGACCTTCTCGGAGCCGGGGAACCCGGTCACCGATCCGGTCTCGCGCTTGTACGCGTCCACTTTCAGCGGATCGATGCCCTTCGCGTTGTAGATGCCGCCGCTCGTGTCCGAGACGCCGACGACGCGTGCGCCGAGCTCGGCGATCAGCTTCGCGGAGAAAGAGCCGGCGTTGCCGTAGCCCTGCACGACGACGCGCATGCCCTCGAGGTCGAGGCCGAGGTGCTTCGACGCCTCGATGATCGTGTACACGCAGCCGCGCGCCGTGGCCTCGTTGCGGCCTTCGCTGCCTCCGATCGACAGCGGCTTGCCGGTGACGACGGCGAGCGCGGTGTAGCCCTTGTGCATCGAGTAGGTGTCCATGATCCAGGCCATCGTCTGTGCGTTCGTGTTCACGTCGGGCGCGGGGATGTCGCGCTCGGGGCCGATGAGGAGCTCGATCTCGGTCGTATACCGGCGCGTTAGCGTCTCGAGCTGCTGCGCGCTCATGGTCTTCGGATCGCAGACAACGCCGCCCTTGGCACCGCCATACGGGATACCGACCACGGCGCACTTCCACGTCATCCACATCGCAAGCGCCTTGACCTCGCCCAGCGAGACGGACGGGTGGTACCGGATGCCGCCTTTTCCCGGGCCACGGGTCGTGTTGTGCTGGATGCGGTAGCCGGTGAACACCTTCACGACGCCGTCGGCCATGCGCACCGGGAAGTGCACGGTCAGCTCACGCTGACACTCCGCGAGGATGGCGCGCATGTTCGGGTCGAGGTGCAGCTTGTCCGCGGCGATCCCGAACTGCTCGAGCGCGACCGACCACGGATCGCGCTGGGTGTGATCGATGACGGCTGCTTTCGAGGCCACGATCTCCTCCTCAGTATCTCGAGCCGCTTATCTTTTCCACGACGAGCCAATCGTCCGTGGTACGGCCCGGAGCGTATGCGCTGTTCCAGTTCTTGAGCACGACGCGGCGAAAGCCCTGCGCGACCAGCGTCTCGCGCCAGGAGCGCAGGCCCCGCGTGACATAAGGTGTGAGTCGGACGTTCACGCTGGGCACCAGCAGACCCTCCAGATGCCGCTTGCGCTCCAGCAGCGGGATCTCCAGGAGCGACTCGCCGTCGACCTCGAGCAGATCGAACGCGGCGAAGATCTGCCGTGCGCTCGCGTTGCGCGTGAACGCGTTGCCTTCCCCGTCGAGCTCGAGCTCTGATTCATCGCGCCAGTCCGAGACAAGCACGCCGTCGATGATCGCGGTGGTGCAGCGCGCCTCGGCCACGATCGCGTCGTAGAGCTCACGCGGTCCCTCGACCTCGCCGCCGTACCCAACGAAGTGCGGCCCACCGTGGCCGATGCGCGCGATGGCCCGCGTTCCCACCCAATCCGGCTCGAGGATGTGGTTCGCTACCTCCGCACGTTCGCGGGCGTAGCGGGGACGCTGGGGCGCGAGCTCCGCACCCAAAACGGTCTTCAACTTTCTTGGAGTATCCCATCCTCTTGACAATCAGAACAGACGTTCTAAGATGCGAACTCACGTTCGAAACTGCCTTTAGGGGAGCACAAATGGCTGTCGTGAGCGCGTTCGCTGTTCGAGTTGCCCTTCCCCCACGCCACACGCCGGCGGCGTCCGCCTGGCGGATGCCGCCGCGCGTGTATTCACCCCTCGCCCCCCGCCGTCTGGCCCGGCCGATGGCCGTGCCGGCATCCCAGGCCCCGGGTGCACGCCGCGGATCGCCGCTGTCATTCCTCCAGAAGAGGTAGGGAGAGGACGCGACCACAGGGCACGACCCGCCGAGGGCCCCCGCGCGCGAGGGGTCCCCGTCCCGCAGGGACGGGGTTTCGCGCGTAGAGAGGGTTTCGGCGGGTCGTGCCGTGGGCGCGAACGGTGCCTAGCGCGGCGCCTTCTTCTCGCCGTCGTCGCCGCCGCGCGCGAATGCCGCGAGCGGCGCGGCGAGGGCGGCGAACTCGGTCGGGATGATCCACTTCGTCGACGGTGACGCGCCGAGCGCCTTGAGCGCCTCGAGGTACTG
>JBGPZT010000004.1:0-56753 GCA_041493915.1 Candidatus Limnocylindria bacterium | reverse complement strand
GGCCGCACCAGCGATGGTACGGACGTCCTCGTCGGATTCGTCCTACGCGTCACCGGCGACCAGATCGTTGGGGTGAACTGATGGCGAGCATGCAGACGGCACTCGGCACCACCGCGTACGTGCTGGATCACAACAAGAAACGCCTGCTGATCCTGTTCATCGTCGTCGGTGGCGCGATCGGCCTGTACGGCATCCGCGGCATCTTCCAGGGGATCCTCGACATGATCGGGCAGGCGCCGCAGCTGCTCGTGCTGCTGCTCTTCTACTCGTTCATGATGATCGTGCAGTTCGGCGCGCTGATGTGGTTCATGTCGCGCCCGCGCACCTACACGGTCACGCCGGACAAGCCGCAGATCGGCCTCTCCTTCGAGAACTACCGTGGGCAGCCCGACCTGCTCGATCACGCGAAGAGCCTCGTTCGCATCCTGAAGGGTGTGAAGACGTTCCAGGACCGCGGCGGCGAGATGCCGCAGGGGATGCTCCTCGCGGGGCCGCCCGGTACCGGCAAGACGTTCCTCGCGGGCGTCATGGCGGCCGAAGCGAACCTGCCGTTCATCTACGTGGACGCATCGAGCATCACGGGCATGTTCATGGGCATGGACGTTTTCATGGTCATCTCTCTCTTCCGAAAGGCCCGCGGCCTCGCACGGAAGTTCGCCGCACCTGGCCAACCGGGCTGCTGCATCCTGTTCTTGGACGAGTTGGATTCGATCGGTCTGTCACGCGGTGGCATGGCCGGCGGCCAGCAGCAGGCAATGATGGGCGGGATGGGCATGATGGGCGGCCGCAGCCTGGCGCTCAACACGATGCTCAATCAGATGGACTCACTGGGTAAGCACGTCGAAGATCGCATGAAGTACAAGATCGCGCGCTGGCTCGGACTCGTCCGCGGCCCAGTTCCGCCGAAGCCCGTCGTGTTCGTCATCGGCGCGACCAACCGGCCCGACGTGCTGGACCCCGCCCTGGTGCGCGCCGGTCGCCTGGACCGCAAGCTCATGGTCTACGAGCCGGACGGCGAGGGCCGCAAAGACATCCTCCAGCACTACCTGCGCCTCAAGGCGCACGACCCGGAGATCCCCGTCGATCTGATGGTGGCGGACTCCATCGGCTGGACGCCGATCGATCTGAAGACCGTCATCAACGAGGCGCTCATCGTCGCGCATGACGCCGGCCGCGAGTTCCTCACCTACAAGGACTGGCTCACCGCGCGCGACGCCCGCCTGCTCGGAATCAAGCAGCCGATCCTGAGCATGTCGGCGCACGACCGCCGCACCATCGCCTACCACGAGGCCGGTCACGCCATCGCCTCCCACTACCTCAACAAGGACGACCGCATCCAGAAGGCCTCGATCATCCGCATGGGCGACGCGTACGGCGTCGTCATGCCCACGCCGAAGCTGGAGCGCCACCAGCTGCACGCCGAAGAGGTCGAGAACGACATCATGGTGTCGCTCGGATCCCGCGCGGTCGAGGAGATCATCCTCAAGACCAAGACCGCGAACGCGTCCTCGGACCTGCGCAACGCGACGAGCCGCGCGATCGCCTATGTCGGCACGTGGGGCATGGGCTCGACCCTGCTCGCGTTCCCACCCAGCGCCGGGGGCGCGCCGCCCCAGGTGCTCTCACTCGCCGACAAGCTGCTGGAGGGCCTCTTCGAAGAGACGAAGCGGCTCATCCGCGAGAAGGAATACGCCGTCCACGCGATCGCCGGACAGCTGCTCCAGCGCGGCGAGCTCATCGGTCCCGAGCTCGACGAGATCTTCGAGGCCGCCGACCTGTCGAACCCCGAGATGGCGAAGGAGTTCGTCCGGAGACCGGTGACCCTGCCGAAGATGTCGGACCTCATGAAGAGAGAAGAGGAGCCACCGGAGGTCGCCATCGTTCCGGTCGCAGCCTCGGACCTACCCGGCCAGCCGACACCGTCACCGGTGCCGCAGGGCTAGCGGGAATACGCCTTCGCGAGCTGCGCGAGGGTGACGAAGCGAAGCGGTCCGGCGTCGTGGTCGTAGCGGTACGGGTCGAAGGCGCGGAACAGCGCCTCGATCGCCGCGCGCTCCGTCGCGTCGATCGTCGCCGGGTGGCTGACGAGCGTGAGGGCGAGCCCCCGCATCGCGGCTGAGCCCGCGGGCGCCAGCATCGCGCGGTCGTCGTTGATGACGCGCTGGATCGAGAAGGCCGTGAGCCCGTAGGTGTTGCCGGCGATGTTCGGCACCTCTAACAGCGGAAGGTCGCCGGGGACGCTCGCGTCATCACGCGATGGCCGGTAGGGCTGCGCGTCGCGCGGCAGCGACCACGGCAGCGCCAGCTGGCCGAAATCCCCTGAAGGCGTCGCGGACGTGTCGACCGTGAACCCCGCGGCGGCGACCGCGCGGAGGTTCGCGGCGTTCGCGAAGAGCCCGCCGCCGCGGAACGAGGTCGGCCGCGGCATCGCGTGATCGGACATGAGCCTCAGGGCGTGATCGATGAGCTGCTTCGTCTCCGCTTCGTTGAAGGCGGTGAGCGGGACGTCGTAGCCGTCGCCGCGCGATGCCCAGCTCGGCGAGACACGCGGCGTGACGCCGGCCGCGCGGACGAAGTCCGTCCACGCGTGAATGTGAAGCGCGATCTCGGCCTCGCCAGCGCTCGCGATCTTCATCGTCCACTGGAGCATCGCGTTCGCGCGTTCGTCGGAGACCTGCACCGTCGTCCACACCCGCGGATTCCACATGAGCGTCATCGGGATGGAAAAGGAGCGGGCGATGTCGTTGGTGTTGCCCAGCGCCGCGTCGGTCGCGGCGTCGCCCTCGAAGTCGAGGGTCCAGATCACGTACTCGGGCGCTGACAGCAGGAACGACTGCGTGTCGACGACGGCGTCTGTTCCGTCGCCTAGCCGGACCAGGTACTCGACCGTCTGCTCGCCAACAGCGGCGCCATCGAGCGACAGCGACCCGGTCCACTGCCGCGCGCCCGCGGCGCTCAGCGCGAGGTCGACGGTGCGTCCCGTCGAACGGAGCCGCGCGCGGGGCCGGCCAGGCGTCGCGTCGACGTTCGGGAACATGATCGATAGCGGAAGGTCTTCTCTGAACAGCCCGTCGGGGACCGTGTACCAGCGCCGTGTGGGCGCGCCGGTCTTGGCGAGAGGTCTCTCGGCGAGTCCCTCTGGTCGGGCGGCCCCGGCCGAGCCGCTGGATGCGACCTCGGTCGATCCCGGCGGGGTGGCGGGGGACGGTGTCGACGTCACAGGCGCGCAGGCCGACGCCGCGATGACGACCGAGGCGATGAGGCCGAAGAGACGCACGACGAGGTCATCGTACGAGGGCGGCATGAGAAACTTGTGCGTCAGATGAGCCTCAGCGCGCTGCGCCGCTGGATCCTGCCGACTTCCGCGGAATTGGCCGCCCCGGACGGCATCGCGCCGCTGGTCGCGCGCATCCTCGCAGCGCGCGGCATCGAGCACGCCCAGATGGCCGATTTCATCGCGGGCCGAGCAGTCGAGGACGGGCCGCCGATGCTCGATCTGGACCGCGCGGTCGAGCGTCTGCGTCGCGCGGTCGCGGCTCGCGAGCGCATCGTCGTCTACGGGGACTATGACGTCGACGGCATCGCCGGCTCGGCGATCCTCGTGCGCGCCTTCCGTCAGCTGGGCGTCGCGGTCGCGGCGTACATCCCGAACCGGTACGAGGAGGGATACGGGCTCAACGAGCAGGCGCTCCGGCAGCTCGCCGCGGACGGCGCGCGCGTCATCGTGTCGGTGGACTGCGGAGTCACCGCGGTGCGCGAGGCGGCGCTAGCGCGGTCGCTCGGTGTGGACCTGATCATCACCGACCACCACCACCCGCCGGCCGAGCTTCCTGCCGGCTTCGCGGTCGTGAACCCGCGCCGCCCTGGAGACCCCTCTCTCGACAAAGAGCTTGCGGGCGCGGGTGTCGCACTCGTCCTCGCGCGCAAGCTGCTCGGCGAGCTCGGCTTCGCGCTTCGTCGCGACGAGATGATGCAGCTCGTGGCGCTCGCGACCGTGGCTGATGTGGTGCCGCTGCGCGGCGCGAATCGCGCGCTGGTGCGCGCCGGCCTCGAGGCGCTGAATCGCGCGCCGATCACCGGAGTGCGCGCGCTCGTGGAACGCGCCGGCCTGAGGCTCGGGCAGGTGACCGCGGCCAACATCGGCTACGTCCTCGGTCCGAGGCTCAACGCCGCCGGGCGCATCACGGACGCCGAAGAGGCGCTGCGGCTGCTCCTGACGGAGGAGGCCGACGAGGCGAAGCTCCTCGCCGAGCACCTGGAGGCGAAGAACACGGAGCGCCAGGAGCTCACGCGCCAGGTGGTGAAGGGCGCGCGCGAGCGCGCTGCCGAGCGCCCCGACGCGTGGGCGACCGTCGTCGCCGATCCCGCCTGGCCGGCGGGCATCGTCGGGCTGGGGGCATCGCGGCTGGTGGAGGACTACGGTCGCCCGGCGGTGGTCATCGCGATCGACGGCGAGGGGGGCAAGGGATCGTGCCGGTCCATCTCGGCGGTGCACATAGCCGAGGCGCTGGATGAGTGCGACGACCTTCTGATCAAGCACGGCGGTCACGCGATGGCCGCCGGTTTCTCGATCGCGCGCGAGAACATCCCTGCGTTCACCGAACGCCTCGACGAGATCGTGCGCCGCAGGCTGGGCGGCGTGCGCCCGACACCGTCGCTGCGCGTCGATGCCGAGATCGAGCCGGAGGCCCTGACCTCGCGCCTCGCAATGGAGCTCGCGGCGCTCGAGCCGTGCGGAGCGGGGAACCCGCGGCCGTACCTGCTGCTTCGGAGCGTGAAGGTCTTCGGCATCCGGCAGGTCGGGGTCGACTCCGATCATCTGCGCTGCAAGATCACGGTCGGGCGCTTCACCTTCGACGCAATGGCCTTCCGTCGCGGCGAGCACGTGGTCGCGATGACCGACGCCGGCTTCGTCGACGCCGTCGTCACCGTGGGCGCCGGCCTCCGTGGCTTCGTCGAGCTCGAGCTCCAGGACTTCGGCCCCGTCGGCACCGCCGACCGCATGCGCCTGGAAGCGATGGTGGTATGAGAAGGCGAGCGAGGAGCGGTTCATCCGCGACGAGCGAGTCCACCAGCCTTGAGCGTGTCTCCCGCACGCTCGCTTCGCTCGCTGAACGGGGGCCCCTGCCCCCGAGCCGGAGATTGAGCTAACTGATGGCGGAGCACGCGAACACCATCACGTCGCGGATCGTCGGGATCACCGAGCGCTTGCGACCACAGCGCCACGGCCACGTGGACGTCGAAGGGATCGTCAAGGAGATGCTGCGTCACTACCCGGACGGTGACGGGGAGCTGGTGCGGCGCGCCTACGCGTACGCGGCCGAGGCGCACGCCGGTCAGAAGCGCGTCTCGGGTGAGCCGTACATCACGCATCCGGCCGCGGTGGGGATGCTCATCGCCGAGCTCGGCATGGAGGCGGCGACCATCGCCGCGACCCTGCTGCACGACGTGCCCGAAGACACGGCGCGCACGGCAGAGGACATCCGCCTCGAGTTCGGCGATGAGATCGGCCGCCTCGTCGATGGCGTCACGAAGCTGGGCCGGCTCCAGGGACAGTCACGCGACGCGCATCAGGCCGAGAACATCCGCAAGATGTTCCTCGCGATGGCGGACGACCTCCGTGTCGTCATCATCAAGCTCTGCGACCGGCTCCATAACATGCGTACACTCGCGCCGCTGCCGCCGGAGAAGCAGCAGCGCATCGCGCGCCAGACGATCGAGATCTACGCGCCGCTCGCCCATCGCCTGGGCATCTGGCAGATCAAGTGGGAGCTCGAGGATCTCGCGTTCAAGTACCTCGAGCCTGAGCAATACAAAGAGGTCGCCGAGCAGCTGGCGGAACGTCGTCAGGTGCGTGAGCGCTCGATCGACCAGGCCATGAAGGCGCTCGCGAGCGAGCTCGAGAAGGGCGGCATCCGCGCCGAGCTGTCCGGCCGCGCGAAGCATCTCTGGTCGATCACGCAAAAGATGCGCCGCAAGAACGTCGGGTTCAACGAGATCTACGACCTGCTCGCGATCCGCGTGATCGTGGCCGACGTTCCCGCGTGCTACGGGGCGCTCGGTGTCGTGCACACGCTTTGGCCGCCGATCCCCGGCCAGTTCGACGACTACATCGCGGTCCCGAAGGCGAACCTCTATCAGTCGCTGCACACCGCGGTCATGGGCCCGGGCGGCCAGCCGCTCGAGATCCAGGTCCGCACCCAGGAGATGCACGCGCTCGCCGAGTACGGCATCGCGGCGCACTGGCGGTACAAGGAAGGCGGGAAGGCCGACCGCGATCGCGACTACGAGTCGAAGCTCGCGTGGGTCCGGCAGCTGCTCGAGTGGCAGCACGACGTGGCCGATGCCCAGGAGTTCGTCGAATCGCTGAAGGTCGACGTGTTCCAGGACGAGGTGTTCGTCTTCACGCCGAAGGGCGAGGTGAAGGCCCTGATCGCCGGCGCGACACCGATCGACTTCGCATACCGCATCCACACCGACGTGGGCCACCGCACCATCGGCGCGAAGGTCAACGGACGCATCGTGCCGCTGGATCACCACCTGCAGTCGGGCGACATCGTCGAGATCGTCACAAGCAAGGCCGCGCGCGGTCCTTCGCGCGACTGGATCGGCATGGTCCGCACGCCGGGCGCGCGGGAGAAGATCCGGCAATGGTTCAAGAGATCTCAGCGCGACGAGAACATCACGCATGGCAAGGAGCTTCTGGATCGCGAGCTAAAGCGCCTCGCGCAACGGTCGCTCGGGGATCTCTCGGACGACGATCTCCGGCGGGTCACCGAGGCGCTGAACATGCACGACGTCGACACACTGTTCGCGTCGCTCGGCTATGGCGAGGTCACGGCGGCGCAGGTCGTCATGCGCCTCGGGATCGTCGACGACGCTCAGGTGCAGCTGCCGGGGTCGGCGCCACCGCTCCCGCCGACGACATCAAGGGGCGGTGTGACAGTGAAGGGCGTCGAGGATCTCTTGGTGCGCTTCGCGGTCTGCTGCAATCCGGTGCCCGGCGACCAGATCGTCGGCTACATCACGCGCGGCCGCGGCGTCACCGTGCACCGCGCCGACTGCACCAACGTGAAGGCGAGCTCCGAGAAGGAACGGCACGTCGATGTGGAGTGGGAGAAGACCGCCGCACGTACGTATCCGGTAGCCATCCGCATCGAGGGCTGGGACCGCGACGGCTTCCTCCGCGACGTCGCGGCGGTCATCAGCGAGAACCAGGTGGCGCTCGTTGCGCTCTCAGCGCTCGCGAATCCCGATAAGAGCGCGACGGTCAACGCGACGCTGCAGGTCACGAGCGTCGAGCAGCTGTCGCGCGTCCTCGCGAAGCTCGAGGGCGTGCGCGACGTGTTCAGCGTCCACCGCGACGGCCGCTGAGCCCATAAACTCGGACGCGATGTCCGAGGCCACGTGGAAACGCCGCTTCCGCGCGCCGGTGGTGATGTTCCCAACGTGGGCGCGCGAGGAGCCGGAGCGGCTCCTCTATCTGTCGAACGCCGGCGGCAAGTTCGAGGTCTACGCCTGGGACAAGCGCACCGGCGTGCGCCGTCAGGTCACCGACCGTTCAGAGGGCACCGGCTATCGCGTGTCGAGCCGGCTCGATCCGCGCGGCGAGTGGATCTGGTGGTTCGATGACGAGAAGGGCAACGAGCTCGGTCGGTGGGTGCGGGAGCCGTGGGAGGGTGGCTCGCGCGAGACGATCGCGCCCCAGCTCGCTCCGGCCTACAGCGGTCGGATCGCGATCCACAGCGGCGGTCCCGCCATCGATCGCCGGTTCGCGGTCATCGCGCGCTCGCGTTCGGACGAGGGGACGAGCGTCTACGTGGTCGCCGACGGCGAGACGCCGCGCAGGATCTACGCGCACGAGCAGAGCGCGTTCATCGACGGTCTCTCGCGCGACGGAGCGCTCGTCGCGCTGTTCCACTCCGAGCACGGCGACAGCCGCAACCGCGTCCTGCGGATCATCGACCTTGACGGAGCGTGCGTGGCCGAACTCTCGCACGGCCCGGGGCACGGTCTGTCGCCGGCGGGCGGTTGGTCGCCGGTCTCCGGCGATGCGCGCTATCTCGCGGTACACGACCGCGAGGATCTCGCGCGGCCGCTCATCTTCGATGCGAAGGTGGGCATGTCCACCGAGATCCGGCTCGATCTTCCGGGCGAGACGTTCGCGGACTGGTATCCCGATGCGCGCTCGCTGTTGATCGGCCACGATCACCGCGGGCGTACCGAGCTGTATCGCTACGACCTCGCGAGCAAAGCGCTGGAGCGGCTCGCGACGGAGCCGGGGACGATCTCGACGGCGCGCGTGCGCCCCGACGGCGAGGTCTGGTACATGCTCGACCGCTCCGCGGAGCCGGCGGTCGTCCGCGCTGTCGGCGCCGGGATCGTGCTGCAGGGCGAGCGCGCGCCGCGGGGCGCGACTTATCGCGACGAGGACGTGGACGGCATTCATGTGTTCGTCGCGGAGCCGCTCGGTCCGCGGCCACACCCGACGTTCTTCTTCATCCACGGCGGGCCGGAGGCGGCGGACCGTGACACCTTCTCGGCGACCGTGCAGGCGTGGGTCGACCACGGCATGGCGGTGGTGATGGTCAACTACCGCGGCTCGAGCGGGTACGGCAAGGCGTGGCGGGATGCGATCGTCGGCCGTCCCGGTCTCACCGAGCTCGAAGACATCGGCAGGGTCCATGACTGGGCGGTCGCGACCGGCTTGACCGATCCGGCGCGAGCGGTGCTCGGCGGCGGCTCCTGGGGCGGCTATCTGACGTTGCTCGGCCTGGGGACGCAAGTGGGCCGCTGGGCGCTCGGCATCGGCATCGTGCCGATCGGCGACTACATCGCCGCGTACGAGGACGAGATGGAGCCGCTGAAGAAGTACGACGCCGCGCTCTTCGGCGGGACGCCGACCGACGTGCCCGATCGCTACCGGGTCGCGAATCCCATCACCTACGTCGACCGGGTGCGCGCCCCCATGCTGCTGCTCGTGGGTCAGAACGATCCGCGCTGTCCGTCGCGCAGCGTCGATGTCTACCGCGACCGCCTGCGCGCGCTCGGAAAGCCCTTCGAGGAGTACCGGTACGACGCGGGGCACGGCTCGCTCGTCGTCGACGAGCGCATCAAGCAGGTCGCGATGGAGATCGCCTTCGTCGCAAAGCATCTCGGCACGACACCGCCGCAGGCGTGACCCTCTTCGATCCCGAGGGCGGGCGACCCATCGTCGCCCCGCCGTGCGTCGGACCAGGCTGCTGGGCCGGCGCGCCTGGCGCCTACAGCGACGGGCGCGACTCGCTTCTCGTGTATCGCATGCGCCGCCCGCAGCCGGGACGCGGGTATGAGCTCCGCATCGGGGCGATCCGCGACGGTCATCGCCTCGAGACGGTGTGGTCGGCGGGCAAGGAACGATTCGGCGCCGAGTCGATCGAGCGGTGCGCCCTCGTGCGCGTCGGCGACGGCTGGCGCTTGTACGTGAGCTTCGTCCGCCATGACGACCGGCGCTGGCATATCGGCCTCATCGAGGCGCGCGCCCTCGACGCCTTCGATCCCGCGAAGATCGTCGTCGTCCTCGACCCGGAGGATCTCGGCCTCGCGGCGGTGAAGGATCCCTGGCTCCGCCGCGAGGGCGACCGGTGGCTGATGTTCGTTTCCTACGGCACGCTTCCGATGTCGCAAGGCACCAGCCTGCACGCCACCGGGGATGCGCTCTCCACGGGGCGCGCCCTCTCCGCGAGCGGTCTTGCGACAAGCGCGGACGGTCGGCGCTGGACGTGGGAGGGTGACGTGCTCTCACCAAGCGCGTCGGGTTGGGACTCCTTCACGTCCCGCCTCAGCACCGCGGTGCGTGAGGGCGACGGCTGGCTCGGGCTCTATGACGGCAGCGCGTCGCTCGCGGAGAACTACGAGGAACGCTGCGGTCTCGCGCGCAGCCGCGACCTGCGCCACTGGGAGCGCGTCAGCGTGGAGGGGCCGGCGATCGGCACGTTGCGGGGCGCGGGCGGCGTCCGCTACGTCGACATCACCGCGGGTGGCGACGTCTTCTACGAATACACGCGCCCGGACGGGGCGCACGAGCTACGGCTGGCGCACACAGGCTGATCCGGGGGGAACCGCTCCGGTCGAGACGTTGTACGGCAGACAGACCCAGCGACCGGAGGTTACCCAATGCGCCGGATCCTTCTCGCGTTCGTCATTTCGCTCCTGACCCTCGCGTCCTTCGCGGCGCCTGCCGCGGCAAAGTGCCCGGCCTGCGTCGACGGCGTCTCGGTGCAGACGCCTGACGGGCAGCCATGGTCCGAGGGCAAGCCGGTGACCCTGGTCATGTCCGCGCGACGCGGTGACCCGGGCGCGGCGTTCCCGACGACCGGACTCGCGGTGATCATGCAGACCGACCGCGAGCGCACCAAGTGCCTCGACGTCCCGCTCAAGCTCGTGAGCCAGTCCGGCGATGGCGCGCTCTACGCCGGCGTCTTCTATCCGTTCCGCGCCGCCGTCTATTCGGGTCTGGTGCAGCTCGGTGAGTTCAGTTTCGACGTGACTTTCGACGTGAACGCCGTTGCCGCGACGACGCCGATCGCGACGAACGATCTGCCCGTCGCCGCGCCCGAGCAGGCCGTCGGCGAGACGCTCAGCTACTCGATCGGCGCGGTGCCGTTCTTCCTGATCGCCATCGGCTTCTGGTCCGCGGTCGCGTTCGTCGTAGGACGCCGGCAGCCGTGGATGCGGACGGTCTAGTGCGGAGGCTCCTTCTCGGAGCAGTGCTCCTCATCCTCGCCTGCGGGGGAGCGGCAACGCTCCCCGCTCCTTCGCAGTTCTCGCCGACGGGCACGGCGGCGGCGATGCCCACTGCGACGATCGACGTGGCCGACATGATCGGCGTGTTCCCCGCCGCCACCTTCTTCGTCGTCACGGATGATGGGATCAAGGCGATCGCGCTCCCTAACCACGCGACCAAGTACACGATCCCCACGACGGGCGCGGTACAGGTCGCGACGGTCACGGCCCAGTCGCTTGTGCCCGGTGCCGGCTGGGTCTATGTCGCGGACGAGATCTCCGACGGCACTCGTCTCCGTTGGATCGACGCGGCGAGCGGCGCCGTGCTCGCGTCGTGGGCGGAGCCATCGCGGAGGCTCGTGGCGACGGGTATCGGGCACGGCGCCCTCGCCGTCGAGCCGACGACCGGTCGCGTGCTCGCGCTGTACGCGGACGGCGAGAGGCGCGTGGTGGAGGCCTATGACCCGTACTCCCTGCGACCGCTCGGCAAGCGCTTCGAATCGTCGTGTGGCGATCGCCTGCTCGCGGGCGCGAGTCGCGTCGTCGTGCCCTGCTTCGCCGCCGGTGAGATCCTCATCAGCGACAACGGCGGAAAAGCCGCCACCGTGCATCTCGGCGTCGGCGCCGTCGTTGCCGCGGCGATCAGAAGCGACGGAACGACCCTCGTCGGCCGCGACGACGGGACGCTCGAACGCGTTGCAGCGGGCACGTTCGCGACCGAGCGCATCGAACCGTTCCGTCCCGCGCGCCTCGCGCCGGACGGGATCGCGTCAGTTGACGCACAGGGCTTCGCGATCGCGCTGCTGACGACAGATATCGCACTGGGCATCAGCGAGCTGCGGTCGTCGTCGCTCCGCTACATCTCGTTCCCAGCTGGGGACCGGGTCCGGGAGATCCCTGTCGGCGGCCTTCTCGCGCAGGGGCAATTCGCGTTCTGGTCGAATGGCCGCGAGGCGAGGCACATCGATCTGCAGCAGGGGTTCGTCGAGACGATGGCGACGCTGAGCGGAATGGCGCTACCGGGCGGGGTCGGTCAGTAATCGGGCAGCCTTCGCTGCCCTCATCTGCTTGGCGTGTGCGCTGCGCGCACGCCGCAGTAGCGCCTAGCGCATCGCCTCAAGAAGCGGATTGACGTCGCGCTCGAACGAGTTCTGCTCGACGAGCGGCGTGTCCTTCAGATCCGGGATGCGGCGGAAGACCTCGTCCTCGTAGGTCGGCAGGTCGATCTCGTAGTACACGCCGATCGGGATCGGCTCATCCTCGTAGCTGCGTGCCACAGCCGCGGACTTCTTCGCGATGATCTCCTGCTTGTCGCTCGGGTCCTTCACCTTGCCGTCGAAGCCCTGGTCTTCGAGCTTGTAGAGACGCGAGCGCTTCTCGGCTAGGTCCGCACCTTCGTACCACTCCTTGGTGTACAGGTCGTTGTAGGTCGGACACGTCTGCAGCACGTCCACCAGCGCCGCCCCGCGGTGCTGCATCGCACGGGCGATGATGCCCGCGGTGTACTTGGGCTCGAGCGCGTAGGCGCGCGCGATGAACGTGTAGCCCGAGGCGATCGCCATCGCGACGGGGTTGATGCCGTCCTGGATCGACGGCTCGGGCATCGACTTCGTCTTCTTGCCCTTCGCGAGCGTCGGTGAGGCCTGCCCCTTGGTGAGGCCGTAGACGTTGTTGTTGTGGACGATGTACGCGAAGTCGACGTTGCGGCGGCCGGAGCCGACGAAGTAACCCGCGCCGATGCCATACCCGTCGCCGTCGCCGCCGAGCGCGAGCACCGTCTGTTTCGTGTTCGCCAGGCGCGCGCCGGTCGCGACCGTCAGGACGCGGCCGTGCAGCGTGTGGAACCCGTAGGCGTTGATGTAGTGCGGCGTCTTGCCGGAGCAGCCGATGCCCGAGAAGACCGCGACCTTGTCGGGGTCGAGCTGCTGCTGTGCAAGTGCCATCTGGATGCTGGTGAGGATGCCGAAATCGCCGCAGCCCCCGCACCAGTCGTTATGCAGCTCGGACTTGTAGTCCTTGATCGTGAGCTTCACGGGCGCGTTAACGGACATGCGTCACCACCGGCTCGGCCTTGCCGCCCGCGTACGCGTTGGCGAGGGCGCGGACCACCTCGTCCTCGCTGAGCGGCCGGCCGTCGTACTTGTTGATGCGATCCGTGATGATCACGCCGGTGTGCTCGGTCACGAGCGATGCGAGCTGCCCCGAGTAGTTCTCCTCCATGCTCACGATCCGCTTCGCCTTGCGGAGGATGTTGCCCACCGCTTCCGCCGGGAACGGCTTCATGAGCCGGCACTGGAGGAAGTTGATCTTCTTTCCCTGCGCGTCCAGCTCCTCGATCGCGTCGAGGATCGTGCCCTTCGTCGAGCCCCACGCGACGACCGTGAGCTCGGCGTCCGCCGGACCATGCAGCGCGTACTGCTGGTCCTGCGGGATGGCCTTCTGTGCGAGCGCGAGCTTGCCCATCCGCTTGTGCATCATCGCCATGCGCATCTCGACGCCCTCGGTGATGTGACCGTCGGGGTCGTGCTCGTCGGACGTGACCCAGAACCGTCCGCCCGGGATGCCCGGCCTGCTGCGCGGCGAGATGCCGTCCTTCGTGAGCGCGTACCGGAGGTACTCCTTCACCTCGCCGTCCTTGCCGTTGCCGGTGTGACCCTTCGCGCTGTCGTTCGGCCCCTTGGCGTCGAGGGCGGTCCACTCGCTCCCGGTGAAGCGCTCGCCGCGATCGATCTTGTCGTACTTCAGCTCGAGCTTGTCGATCGTCGTGTAGACCGACGCGAGCTTCTTGTCCGACATGACGATGATCGGCATCTGGTAACGCTCGGCCCAGTTGAAGGCGGAGAAGATGTCCTGGTACGTCTCACGCAGGTCACCGGGCGCAATGACGATGTGCGGGAAGTCGCCCTGCGCGGGGTGAAGCGCGAATTGGAGGTCACCCTGCTCCTGCCGCGTGGGCAGCCCGGTCGACGGGCCGCCGCGCTGGTACAGCACGAGCACCGGTCCGGGCGCTTCCGTGATAGACGCGAAGCCGATGCCTTCCACCATGAGCGCGAAACCGGGACCGCTGGTCGCCGTGGCGACGCGCACGCCCATGTGCGCCGCTCCGACCGCCATGTTGATCGAGCTGATCTCGTCCTCGCACTGCACGACGAGCAGGTTGTAGTCGCGCTGGTGCCGCTCGAGGAAGACGCTCTCGTCGGTCGCGGGCGAGATCGGGTAATAGGTCTGGAACACACATCCAGCCTTCAGCTTCGCGATGGCGGCGATCTCGTAGCCCTTCGCTAGGATGCGCGCCTTCGGCTCGGCGCCGGGCCGGAGCGTGTAGGGGAAGCCCTTCGCGTCGTCTTTCTGTTTCACGTGCTCGAACGCGAGACGCGCGGCGCGCACGTTGAGCTCGCCGACCTCCGAGCGCTTGCCCTTGAACTGGCTGCGGATGACCTCGGCGACGAGATCGAACGGGTAGTCGCACAGCGCGAGCGACGCGCCGAGGCCGACGGTGTTCTTCATGACCTCGTACCGCCGCGCCTGCTCGCCTTTGCCGACCTCTTCGAGCGCCTTCTTGATGATCTCCATGAACGGCACCGGGTAGAAGCGCAGGTCGGTGCGGCTGCTGTCCTTGGGCTGGAACTCGACCTCGCTGTCGTAGATCACGCCGCCGCCCGCGTTGATCTCGTGCAGGTGGCCGAAGTGCGTCGGCCAGCGGCGGTGGTGTCCGTCGCCGGTGAGCGTTTCATCGTCGAGCGCGACGAGGATGTCTGCGGTGTCGCGGTAGGAACGGATGTCCTCGTCATCGACGCGCACTCGGTAGAACGAGTGCTTGCCCATGATGTTCGAGTGGTACTCGATGTTCGCGTACACGCGTAGACCGGCCCTCGAACAGGCCTTTGCGAACACCTCGGCGGAGGCGTTGATGCCGCTCCCCTGGGGTCCGCCGATCATCCAGGTGAGCCGATTCTTCTGCACTCGGAAGCAACTATCCTACTTGGTGATGGCCGCGCGTCGAGAGAAAGACACGCTCGGAGAGATCGACGTTCCGTCCGACGCGTTGTGGGGTGCGCAGACCCAGCGAGCCATCCAGAACTACCCGATCTCCGGTTACCGAGCCTTCCCGGCGTTCGTGCGCGCGATGGTCCGCGTGAAGCGCGCCGCGGCACTCGCGAACGCCGAGGCCGGTCGGTTGGAGCCGAAGCGGCGGGACGCCATCGTGGCCGCGTGTGACGAGATCCTCGCCGAAAAGCACGCGGATCAATTCGTTGTCGATGTGTTCCAGTCCGGCGCCGGCGTGTCCTTCCATATGAACGTCAACGAGGTCATCGCCAACCGTGCGAATCAGATCTGCGGTGGCGGCCTTGGCACCTACGAGCACGTCAACCCGAACGATCACGTGAACATGGGCCAGTCCACGAACGACGTCACCCCGACGTCGATGCGCCTCGCGCATCTCGAGCTCACCAAGGCCGTCTGCGAGGAGCTGGACCAGCTCGGCGATGCGCTCGCCGCGAAGGCCGCCCAGTATGCGAACGTCGTGAAGCCGGGCCGCACGCATCTGCAGGACGCGGTGCCGATCACGTACGGCCAGGAGATCGGCGGGTGGGGGAACCGCATCAAGAGCGCCGCGGCGCGTCTGCGCGCGGGTCGCGCTGAGCTCTGCGAGCTCGGTATCGGCGGTACCGCGGCGGGCACGGGACTCAACGCCGATCCGCAGTTCCGCGAGCGCGTCTGCCGCCATCTCGCGGAGTGGTACGGCGAGCCGATCGTGCCGGCGAAGGACCTCTTCGCGTCGATGCAGTCGATGGCCGCGTTCGTCCGCATCTCGAGCGGCATGCGCACAGCGGCGATCGAGCTCTCGCAGATCTGCAACGACATCCGCATCCTCGTGTCGGGACCGCGGACCGGCTTCGGCGAGCTCGTGATCCCGGCCGTGCAGCCGGGCTCGTCGATCATGCCCGGCAAGGTGAATCCGGCGATGGCCGAGATGGTCAATCAGGTCTGCTTCCAGGTGATCGGGAACGACACGACGGTCGCGTGGGGCGCCCAGGCGGGACAGCTCGAGCTCAACGTGATGATGCCGGGCATCAACTACGCGGTGTGCTTCTCCGCGACGATCCTCGCGAACGCCGTGCGGCAGCTGCGCACGCGGACGATCGAGGGCCTGCGCGTCGACGAGGAGCGGGTGAAGGAGCTGATGGACTCCAGCCCGTCGCTCATCGTGACCGCGCTCACACCTCACATCGGTTACGCGAAGTCCTCGGCCCTCGTGAAGCGCGCGCTCGCCGAGCGAAGGGCGCTGGTGGATGTCGCGCTCGAGGAGAAGGTCCTGCCCGAAGAGAAGCTGCGGAAGATCCTCGACGCGCTGCCGATGACGAAGGGCGGCGTGCAGTGACGAAAGACCCTCAGACCGCTTCGGCGAGCTCCGGCACTTTGCTGCGGCCTGCCCGCAGCCGCGCGACGACGCGCCGCGTGAGGGCGTCCATCGCCGCGTAGCCCGCGCCGATGCCGGTCGGTGGATTGCCGGCCGGCAGCATGAGGCCGGGCAACACCGGCGCCCAGCGCCAGATGCCGAGACCGGTGCCGTACAGCTCGAGCGCCGTCGTCATGGCGAAGCTGACCGCGTAGAGCAGTGGATAGCGCCCGCGGACGATGAAGCGGATGAAGATCGCCCAGGTGACGAAGCCCAGAAGGTCGGGGAGCGGCGGTCGCGCCAGGCCGTAGAGCATCCAGAGCGTCGCGCCCGCGGTGACGGCGACGACTATGCGGCGCGCGTGGCGCTCGAGAAGCGGCAGCGACGCGACGCGCAGCGCCGCGAGATAGAAGA
The DNA here is from genome assembly GCA_041493915.1 of Candidatus Limnocylindria bacterium. GTDB lineage: Bacteria > Chloroflexota > Limnocylindria > P2-11E > P2-11E > CF-39. Next base: position 40,174 of record JBGPZT010000004.1, on the reverse strand, counting down.
GGCCGTGGCCGGCGGGGACATAGAGCGGCAGATTCTCCAGGCGGTAGCGGTACGCGCCCCACACGATCGAGCCGACGATCTCGAGCAGCGTCGCGAGCACGACCAGCGCCGCGACCTGCATGCGCACCGCCGGTGGCTGCAGGCGCAGCGCGACCGCGAGGAAGGCCCACGCCGTGAGACCGAGCGCCGACTGCTCGAGCGCGGACGTCGCGCGATCGAGCGGGAGCGCGACCGCGACGAACGCCGCGAATGCGATCGCGTATACGAGCGAGCCGCGCGTGGTCAGGCCGACGCTGTGCGTCCGTACCCCAGTACGGAAGTCCCATGTTCACGACGTGCACGTCTTGCGACGTTGCGCTGATGCTTGAGCCTTCCGTCACGACGCTCGCGTACCTCGCCGGGGTCATCGATGGCGAGGGATGCATCGCGATCCGCAAGACCAAGAGGACAGGGTCGTTCAAGTCGACCAGGTACTCCGCGAGCATCACGGTCGGCAATACGAGCCGCCTTCTCATTGAGCAACTCATGGCCGTCTTCACGGCGGGATGCGTCACGTATCGCTATCCAACGAAGAGCAAGCGGGCCTGCTACGTCTGGACCGTATCGAGTCTGGGAGCGCGTAAGGTGCTTCGGCTGGTGCGTCCGTACCTCATCGTGAAGAGCGAGCAAGCTGCAGTGTTGCTCGAGTTCATCGACGAATTCGATTCGTTCAAGGGTGCTCGGCTGGGGAAGAAGGGTGGTCAGTTAGTCAGCCCAGAGGAACTGGCACGGCGCGAACGTCTCTATCAGCAAATGCGGTACCTGAACCGCGTCGGTCCCCGAGTGGAGGATCGCCCTCCCTCCGATGGCCGAATGAGCGTCGGTGTAACCGCTGAGTTCATTGCAGTCAGGCAGTCCGGTGCGCGTTAGCCAATGCGGATCGTCTTGATCTTGTCGCCGATCTTCACGTTGGCGACGACGTCCATGCCAGCCGTGACCTGACCGAAGTTCGTGTACTGCTTGTCAAGGAACGTCGAATCCTTCTTCACGATAAAGAACTGACTGTCATTGTTGAACGCCGCGTCCTGACCGCGCGCGATGCCGGCCGCGCCGAGCTTGAAGCTGAGGTCGTTGTATTCGCTCGGCACGCGATCGCCACCGGTGCCGGTGCCCTTGGGGTCACCGCCCTGGACGACCCAGTCCTCGACGCGGTGGAAGGTGAGGTTGTCGTAGAAGCCGCTTCTCGCCTTGCCCGCGAATCGCTCGACGGTCTGGGGAGCCTTGTCTGCTCGGAGCGTGAAGGTGAATGAGCCGCCCTTCGCAAGCTCGACGGTCGCGGTGGTCGCCTTGGCGCTCGGTGGGGGTGTCGGATTGGCCGTGGCAGTCCCTCCTGTTTTCGTACCGCCGCTCTGCGCGGTCGAGCCGCAGGCGACCAGCGCGATGCCGGCCGCGGACGCGCGCAAGAGCGAACGACGCTTCATTTCGACACGACGATAAGGGCTCTCGGCCACGAAGGCGTCGACGCCGCAAGAGGCTTAGCCCTTATCGTCATCCTCCCGATGCCCACTTATCAGGCGCCCCGCGGGACGCGGGACCTGCTCCCCGAAGAGGCGGCCGCGATGGACGCGCTCCAGGCCGTCGTGCAGGCGCGCGCGCTGCGCTACGGGTATCCGCGCATCGACACGCCGATCTTCGAGAACCGCGAGGTCTTCGTGAAGGGATCGGGAGAGTCCAGCGACATCGTCGGTTACGAGATGTACGAGGTCTCGCACCGGGGTGAAGGCGGGCTGGCGCTCCGGCCCGAAGGCACGCCGGCTGTGACACGTGCGCTGCTCCAGCACGGCCTGCATAAGTCGCCGCTACCGGTGCGCTTCTTCTACTACCAACCGATGTTCCGTGGCCAACGTCCACAGCTGCTGCGATTCCGACAGTTCTGGCAGTGGGGCCTCGAGTGCTTTGGCGCGCCGGAGGCGGCAGCGGACGTCGAGATCATTGATTTCACGAACGGGCTGTTCGCCGAGGTCGGGCTGACCGAGTTCGAGCTCGAGGTCAACACGATCGGCGACGAGCAGTGCCGGCCAAAGGTGAAGGTCGCGCTCACCGAGTACTTCTCGAAGTACCGCGACGCGCTCAGTGCGCAGTCGCAACGGCGCCTCGAGACGAACGTGCTGCGCGTGCTCGACTCGAAAGAGCCACAGGATCGTGAGGTCATCGCCGGGGCACCGAGGATGGGTGACATCCTGTGCGATGACGACAGGAAGCACTTCGCCGCGGTGCAGGACGGCCTCACGCGCCTGGGTATCGCGTACAAAGTCGTAGGGACGCTGGTCCGCGGTCTCGACTACTACACACGCACGGTGTCGGAGTTCGTGCTGACCGACCCGGAGTATCGGAAGGCCGGCGACATCGCGGTCGCGGGCGGCGGCCGCTACGACGGTCTGGTCCGGACCATCGGCGGACCGGAGATGCCCGGAACGGGCATCGCTGGAGGCGCGGATGTCCTGTACTACGCACTGAAGCAACAGGGAGTGACCGTCGCTGAAGAACCGAAAGCCGACGTCTACGTCATTTCGGGGCAGCCGGACGATGTCGCGGACCGCACGCAGCTCGCGAATCCGCTGCGCGACGCGGGCTTCACCGTCGCGATCGACTATTCGTCGCGTCCGCTCGAGCGGCAGCTCGAGAGCGCGATCAAGCACGGCGCGCGGGTCGCGGTGATCCGCGGCACAGAGGAGGCGCGCGGCGGCCATGTCATCGTTCGTGATCTGATGAAGAAGGAGCAGCGCGTCACGCGGCTGGCGGCGGTCGTGACCGAGGTCGGGCGCCACGCGCCGAAGCACCCCAGGCCGACGCTGTGGAAGCCACCGACGGACCCGGACGACAAAGAGCCAGGCGCGGCCGGCGAGGGTCCGTACCTCGGGGACCCGAGGGACTGATGCTGCGGACACACACTGCGGGGGAGCTGCGCGCCGCGGACACCGGGAAGACCGTCACGCTCGCGGGCTGGGTCGACCGGCGGCGCGATCACGGCGAGGTGACCTTCATCGACTTGCGTGACCGCTACGGCAAGACGCAGATCGTCGCGAACGCGGCCGAGCATCCGAAGGCGCATGCCGCGCTGAAGGACGCGCGCAGCGAGTGGGTGCTGCAGGTCCGCGGGACGGTGCGCCCGCGGCCCGAGGGCACGCGCAACCCCAAGCTCTCGACCGGAGACGTCGAGGTGGCGGCCCAGGAGATCGTCGTCCTCAACGAGGCGAAGACACCGCCTTTCTACGTGAACGAGGAAACGCCGGTGGACGAGAACCTTCGGTGGAAGTATCGCTACGTCGATCTGCGGCGCGAGCGGTCGAAAGACCTCATGCGCCTGCGGCACGAGGTCGTGGCGTTCATCCGCGCGTACATGATCGAGCGCGGGTTCTGGGAGATCGAGACGACGAACCTGATCCGCTCGGATCCAACGGGCGCGCGCGACCTGGTCGTGCCGTCGCGGTACTACCCCGGCAAGTTCTGGGCGATGCCGCAGTCGCCGCAGCAGCTGAAGCAGATCCTCATGGTCGGCGGCATCGACAAGTACTTCCAGATCGCGCGCTGCTACCGCGATGAGGACCCTCGCGCTGACCGAACGCTCGAGCATTCTCAGCTGGATGTCGAGATGAGCTTCGTCGAGCCGAAGGACGTGATGGCACTCGGTGAAGACCTCTACACGAAGGTCTTCCAGAAGTTCGCCGTCAAGCCGCTGAAGGAAGTGCCGTGGCCAAGGCTCACGTTCGACGAGGCCATGCGGCGCTTCGGCAGCGACCGGCCCGATCTACGTTTCGGCATGGAGCTCATCGACCTGACCGATGTGTTCCGGTCGACGGGCTTCAACGCCATCCGCGAGGCGATCGAAGGCGGGGGCGTGGTCCGCGGGATGGTCGTGGCGGGCAAGGCCGACGCGACGCGCAAGGAGATCGACGTCTGGACCGCCATCGCGAAGCGCAGAGGTGCGAAGGGCCTCGGCCAGTTCCAGCTCAAGGGTGGCGAGGTCATCTCGCAGATCGCGAAATTCCTTTCACCCGCCGAGCTCGATGCCCTTCGCAAGGCGACCGGCGCGAAGGAGAGCGACCTCGTGCTCGTCGTCGCCGCGTCATACCGCGTCGCAAGCGAATCGCTCGGCGTCCTCCGTGAGCATCTCGGCCAGGCGCTGAAGCTCGCGGACACGTCGACGCACCGTGCGGTATGGGTCTACGAGTTCCCGCTCGTCGAGCGCACGCCCGAGGGCGGATGGACTTTCGCGCACAACCCGTTCTGCGGTCCGCTGACGCCGCATGACATGGAGCTGCTCGACACCGAACCCGAGAAGGCGCGCAGCAAGCAGTACGACCTGGTGGTCGACGGACGAGAGCTGGGTGGCGGAAGCGTGCGCATCCATCAGCGTTCGGTGCAGGAGCGCCTCTTCAAGCAGATGGGCATCTCGAAGGAGGAGGCGCAGACGCGATTCGGTGCGCTGCTCGACGCGCTCGAGTATGGCGCGCCGCCGCACGGCGGGATCGCGCCGGGGATCGACCGGTTGGTCATGACGCTCGCGGGCACGGAGAACATCCGCGAGGTCCAGGCGTTCCCCAAGACGCAGACGGGCTACGACCCGATGCTCGACGCCCCCGCCGCGATCAACGACGAGCTGCTCGGCGAGCTGGGTCTCCGCGTGGTCAAGAAGCCGGAGAGCTAGCGGAGACCGGGCAATCCAGCGCCGGTCGGAACCTTGACCTGTGACATGCCCGTGAACTGCGCGAGGTCGTCGAGCGCTCTGGCGACGGCGCGGCCGGTAGCGCGATCACGCGTCGTGCCTGGCTCCAGGTGGACGGCGTTGACCACGAACGCGTCGTGCTCGCGGTCGACGCGCGGATCGATCCGTCCGATGAGCTCATCGTTGCGCAGGATCGGCATCGCGAAGTACCCGTATTGCCTCTTCGCCGGCGGGACGTAGATCTCGATGCGGTACCGCATGCCGAAGAGTGCCTCGGCGCGAGCGCGGTCGTGAATGAGCGTGTCGAATGGTGAGAGCAGCGTCGTTCGGCCGCTCCAGCCTCGCTCGAGCGCGGGGATCCGCGCGGCGTCCGCCGCGTGCACGTACCAGCGTCCTTTGAGCGTGCCGTCACCCGACACGACGCGCGCCGGTACGAACTCGCCGGAGGCCACGAGCGACGCCATCCTCTGTTGGACCGATTCGCGTACGGCAAGAGGAAGCATGTTCGCGATCTGCGTGGACGTCGCGATGCCGAGCGCGCGCAGCGAGCGGACCGTGGCGTCGCGGACGAGCTTCGTCGGCGTGGCGGTGGACACCATCGCCTTCGCCGGCACGCACCGCTCGGTGAGGTCCCAGAGGCGCTCCTGGCCGGCGCGACCGGCGACGAGCACGCGACCCTCAGCCGAAAGGTACTCAAGCATCTGGCTCGCGTTGGGCTCGTTCGTCCAGCCCGTCGAATGCCACGACACCGCCTCACGGCCGTCGAACGCGCTGGTGGCAAGCGGTCCCTCGCGCCTTAGGCGTGACAGGACCTGCCGACGAAGCGGCAGGTTCGCGCGCATCCACACCGCGCGGCGTTGCCAGTGCTTGTACTTCGTCGAGGTGCTGCGCATCGCGAGGCGATAGAGGGGAAGGTGACGCGTGGGGTACACGAAGGCCCGCCATTCGAAGAGGCGCTGGTCGCGGTAGATGAGGCGAGCGACGTCGGCCGGGTCGTACTGCCCGAGGCGGCTCCAGAGGACCAGCAGGTGGCTGCGCGCGACGACGCTCGTGGGGTCGAGCTGCAGCCGCAGCAGCTGATCGACCGTGGCGAGGATCCCGCGGCGGTCCGCGCTCTTCCGCTCGGCGCCGAGGAGCTGCGCGTCGATGGCGAGCCGGCGCGCCGCGCGCTGGCTGATATCGAGATCGCTCAACTGCGCGGCGGACCCGGCGGCAGTCGTCGCCGCGCCGAGCGCAGGCGCGCCTCGGTGCGGTCGGCGAGGCGCTCGCCGAGCCAGAGGAGGACGAGCATCACGAAGAGACCGATGGCGGCGAAGAAGGCCCACATCACGCCTAGACTTACACACGTGAAGCGCGTCTATCTCGATCACGCCGCGACAACGCCCGTCGACCCCGAGGTCGCCGACGCGATGGCACGCGTGCTTCGCGACACGCACGGCAACCCGTCGAGCATCTATGCGGAGGGCCGCGCGGCGCGCGCCCTGGTCGACAACGCGCGTGAAGAGGTCGCGGCGTCGCTCGGCGCGGAGCCGATGGAGATCGTCTTCACCAGCGGCGGCACCGAGGCTGACAACCTCGCCCTGCGCGGCGTGATGCAGGCTCGCCGCGGCCTTGGCGATCACCTTGTCACCACCGCGATCGAGCACCACGCCGTCCTCGACACCGCGCGTGATCTCGAATCCCACGCGCACGTGCGCCTCACCGTGGTCGCCGTCGACCGCGACGGCCGCGTCGATCCGGCCGCGATCGCGGCGGCGATCGAGCCGAAGACCACGCTCGTGTCGGTCATGCACGCGAACAACGAGATCGGCACGATCCAGCCGATCGCCGAGATCGGTGCGCTGTGCCGCGACCGCGGCGTGAAGCTGCACAGCGATGCGGTCCAGACGGTCGGCGCCCTGGACTTCGACGTGCGTCGCATCCCGGTGGACCTCGTCTCGGTGAACGCGCACAAGTTCTACGGTCCGAAGGGCGTCGGCGCCCTCTACGTCCGGCGCGGCACGCGTCTCGCGACGATGCAGACCGGCGGTGGGCAGGAGAAGGGCCGTCGCACCGGGACGGAGAACGTCGCCGGCGTCGTCGGCCTGGGCATCGCTCTCCGTCGTGCCGCGGAGCGCCGCGCGACGGAATCCGCGCGGCAGTCGGTACTGCGCGACCGGATCATCGACGGCGTGCTCGCGCGCGTGCCCGACGCGGTCCTCACCGGACACCGGACGGAGCGGCTGCCGAACAACGCGTCGTTCTGTTTCCCGGGCACGCAGGGCGAGTCGCTCATCGTCGCGCTCGACCTCGCCGGATTCGCGGCATCGAGCGGCTCCGCGTGCACGTCGGGCGACACCGAGCCGTCCCACGTGCTGCTCGCGCTCGGCCTCGAGCGGCAGGTCGCGCAGGGCTCGCTGCGGCTCACCGTCGGACGCGCGACGACGGACGCGGACGTGGACGCGCTGCTCGCCGCGCTGGCGCCGATCGTCGCGCGCCTGCGCGAGGCCTCCGCGGTGTCGGTTTGAGCAGTCCCGTCTTCGTCGCGATGAGCGGCGGGGTCGATTCATCGGTGGCCGCGGCGCTGCTGCTGGAGCGTGGCGAGGAGGTCGTGGGCGTCTGGATGCGGCTCGTGCCAGGCGGCGTGGACACGGATGCCCCGCGTTGCTGCGGGACGGACGAAGCGGGCGAGGACGCGCGCCGCGCCGCCGCGACGCTCGGCATTCCCTTCTATGCGCTCGATTACGCGGACGTGTTCGGCACGCAGGTCGTGGACCGCTTCGTCGACGCGTACGCGTCCGGCGAGACGCCGAATCCATGCGTGTCGTGCAACCACCACGTGAAGTTCGACGCGCTCCTCCGCGACGTCGTCGCGAAGTTCGGAGGCACCCGACTCGCCACCGGGCACTACGCGCGCGTCGCCGACGCGCCCGACGGAACGCGGCGACTGCTCCGCGCTCGCGACGCGGCAAAGGATCAGTCATATGCGCTCTACATGCTTGGTCAGCGCGAGCTGGCGCGCACCCTGTTCCCGATCGGCGAGGTCGCGAACAAGACCGAGACGCGCGAGATCGCGGCGCGGTTCGATCTTCCGACCGCGACGAAGGCCGAAAGCATGGACATCTGCTTCGTCGGCGGCGACTACCGCGACCTGGTGCGAAGCCGCGCGCCCTTAGCCTTCGAGGCCGGACCGGTGGAGCGCGTCGACGGCAGCGTCGTCGGTCAGCACGCGGGCATCGGTGGCCTGACGGTCGGTCAGCGCTCCGGAACGGGCGTGGCGACCGGCGAACGCCTGTATGTGTTGCGCCTCGAGCCCGCCCGTTCAGCGGCCATCGTCGGGACGCGGGAGGAGATCACGCGTACGACCTACGAGCTGCGAGACGTGCGCTTCACGCGTGACGTCGCGCCCGGGAACGCCTTCGAGACATCTGCGGTGCTTCGTTACCGCGGCACGCCCCTTGCGGCGGCCGTCGACGTGATCCCTGACGGCGCGCTCCTCCGACTCGCCGCGCCCGCGCTCGTCGCACCCGGTCAGGCCGTGGTCTTCTACGACGGCGACGAGGTCGTAGGGGGCGGAATCGTCCGCGCCGGCAGCCCGGGCTAGACGGCCCATGCGCGCGCTCTTCCGGTTGGCCGCGATCGCGGTCGCCGGCGCGGCCCTCTACTACGCCGGGCTCCTCAACAGCATCGTCATCCAGCGCCCCGACCGGCCCGGCGCGATCGCCGTCGTCGTCGCCATCGGCGCGGCGCTCGTCGTGCTCATCGCGGCGGTCCGCGGCACCGGACGTGGCGACGCCGAGACGCCGCCCGCGCATACGCGCCTTCATCGCGCGGTCTGGCTCTTCGCGAGCGTCATGGCGCTGGTGTCGCTGGCGTGGATCTCGGACGTGCCGCGGCAGCGCTCATCGGACTGGACGCCCTATCACAACGACGCGATCGCGCTGAACGACTGCGCCGCCCGGCTGGTGCTCGAGGGCCGCGACCCTTACGCGTCGCTCGACATCTTCGACTGCTACGCCCAGCTCGGCATCGGCGCCGATCGCAGCACGCCCCTGCAGCGCGGCGAGTTCGCGGATGTCGCCGTGTACCCGACCGACGACCAGCTCGACGCGGCGTGGGATCTCCGTTCTCGCGAGGGCGGCAACGTCGAGTTCGAGTCGCGGCCGTCGTATCCCGCGCTCTCGTTCCTCTTGATCATCCCGTTCGTGGCGCTCGGCTGGGACACCAACCGCCTTTATGTGCTGTGCCTCCTCGCGGCCATGGCCCTCGTCATCCTGCGCACGCCGATCGGTCTGCGGCCGTTCATGCTGACCGCGGTCCTTGGCGCGGCGTCACTGGCGGCATTCACGGTGAGCGGGAGCGCCGACCTGCTTTATGTCCTGCCGCTGGCCGCCGCGTGGCTGTGGCGGGAAAAGCGGTGGAGCGCGCTCGCGTATGGCATCGCCGCCGCGACGAAGCAGCTCGCGTGGTTCTTCGCACCCTTCTATCTCATCGCGGTCGTGACGACGCACGGGTGGCGCGAAGGTCTGCGCCGCGCCGCGATCGCCGCCGCGGTCTTCGTGGCGACGAATCTCCCGTTCATCCTCGTGCATCCCGGGGACTGGCTGGAAGGCATGGTGACGCCGATCTCGGAGCCGATGTTCCCGCGCGGCGCCGGCCTCATCTTCCTCGGCACGAACGGCGGACTTCCGCTGTTCTCGTCGAGCGCGTACCTCGCCCTCGAGGGACTCTGCGCGCTCGCGTGCATCGCGGTCGCATGGCGGTCGCGTCGCACGAGCCCCGAGCTCGGCGTGGTTCTCGCGCTCGTCCCGCTGTTCTTCGCCTGGCGCAGCCTCTTCTCGTATTTCTTCCTCATCCCGCTCTTCGCCGCAGCGGCGGTCGCGCGCATGCCGCTGGGCGATCTCACACTCGAGCGCGCGCAGGCCTCCGGAGCGCTCACGCTGTTCGCCGTTCCCGCGCGCCGCCTCGCGCTCGTCGCGCGGCGCGGCCGCGCCGCCTAGTGCCGCCGGCACTCATCCCACTCGCCCTCGTGGCGATCGGGGTCCCCGCCGCGCTGCGCGCCGCGCTGGGGCGCCCGCGCTCCCTCGGCGCGGCCTGGGTGCTGGCGGGCGCGGCGGTCGCGCTCGCGCAGGCGGCCGGCGAGATCTCTGGATCGCGACTCGGCGTGCTGGGAGACGCTCACTTGCTTCTCGCCGCGTTCGCGGCACTCATCGCCGCCTTCGCCGTGAGCGTCGCGGAGCCGCGTCGCAAGGGTTAAGGTCATAAGTGAACGAAGGAAATAGAGGAGACGTGCCATGGGATTCTTTATCGGTCTGCTCACCGGCGCCGTCATCGCGCTGCTGTACGCGCCGAGGACGGGCGACCTGACGCGGGAAGAACTACGCGTGCGGAGCGAGGAGCTCAAGCGTCGCGCCGACGAGCTGCAGAAGATCGCGAACGATCTCTCGCAGCAGGCTCAGGTCAAGGGGCGGGAGCTCGTCGATGAAGCCAAGCGCCAGTGGGACCGTTCCGGTGTCGGCCAGCGCTCGGCAGAAAGCGGCGCTCGTAGCGGCGAAGGCGGTCCTTCCGCCAAGGCCTGACGTTAGACTGAGGCTCAGGGCAGGGGAACGCGGGGAGCTGACCATGTGGTCGCCCCGCGTTTCTTGTTAGTACAAGCGAGGGCCGGTTCATCCGGCCCGAGCCGCCCGTATCCGGCCCCCACGACCGGAGCAGGCGAAGCCGGCGAAGGGAGTAGGGCTAAATCGAATCTGCGGAGATCCGCGAGAAGTTCATCAAGTTCTTCGAAGAGAAGGGCCATACGCGCATGCCCAGCTGGCCCCTGACCTTGAAGGACGACGCAAGCGTGCTCTTCACCAGCGCGGGCATGCAGCCGCTCGTGCCCTACTTCCTGGGCAAGAAGCAGCCGCCCGCCAAACGGATCGTCGCGGTGCAGAAGGTCTTCCGGGCGACGGACATCGAGGAGGTCGGCCAGGACGGCTACCACCAGACCTTCTTCGAGATGCTCGGGAACTTCAGCATCGGCGACTACTGGAAGAAGGAAGCGATCGAGTGGGGGTGGGAGCTGCTCACGAAGGTGTTCGGTTTCGATGGCACCAAGCTCGTCGCCACCGTTCACACCAGCGACGACGAGGCCTACGAGATCTGGACCAAGACGCTCGCGCTCCTCCCACCCGAGAAGATATTCCGTCTCGGCGACGACGCGAACTTCTGGGCGCCCGGGCCAACGGGGCTGTGCGGCCCGGACAGCGAGGTCTTCATCGACAAAGGTCCACAGCCGGGCGTCGCGCCGCACACGTGCGACCCCAGCGAGGACTGTGGCAGGTACCTCGAGATATGGAACTTCGTGTTCCAGCAATACGATCGCAAGTCCGACGGCACGCTCGTGCCGCTCGCGAAACGGAATATCGACACCGGCGCGGGCCTCGAGCGCATAACCCAGGTGCTGCAGGGCGTCCCGGGCGACACGTACCGGACGGACCTGTTCCAGCCCCTCGTGAAGAAGATCGAGTCGCTCTCCGGAAAGAAGTACGGCGACGACCGCGACACCGACGTGTCGATCCGGATCGTCGCCGAACACGCGCGCGCGGCGACGTTCCTCATCGCGGACGGGATCGTGCCCTCCAACGAGTTCCGCGGTTACGTGCTGCGCCGGCTGATCCGCCGCGCCGCGCTGCACGGACGACGGCTCGGCCTCAAGACCGGCGCCCTCGCGACGCTCGGCGGCGAGGTCGTGAAGACGATGCAAAAGCACTATCACGAGCTCACCAAGGCGCGTGATCGGATCACGCAGGTGATCGCGGACGAAGAGGACAAGTTCGAGCGGACGCTGGCGAACGGTCTGACGATGCTGAACGAGGCGATCGGGCGCGCGAAGGCCGAGGGTCAGAAACGGATCGACAGCGACACGGCGTTCAGGCTGTCCGACACGTACGGCTTCCCGCTGGAGATGACCAAGGAGATCGCGGCCAGTGCCGGTCTCACGGTCGACGAACGCGGCTTCGCCGAGCTTCTCGAGGGACAGCGCAACCGCAGCCGCGCCACTGCCAAGTTCACGCAGGACGCGATGCGCTTCGGGCAGTTCTACTCACTGCTCCGCGAGACGCAGGGTCTCCGCAGCGAGTTCACCGGCTACGACGAGCTCGCGACCGACGCGACGATCGTGTCGCTCGTGGTCGGCGGCTCGCGCGTGGAGCTCGCGCACGAGGGTGCCGACGTGGAGATCGTCCTGGACCGCACTCCTTTCTATCCGGAGGGCGGCGGTCAGGTGGGCGACCGCGGCACGATCACGACGGACGAGGGGCGGGCCATGGTCGCGGATACGCAGACCGCGGCGCCGGGCGTGATCGTCATGAGCGCGAAGGTCGTCGACGGCGTCCTGCGCGTGTCCGCGCCAGCGCGCGCCGCCCTTGACGAGGAGCTCCGCCGCGACACGATGCGCAATCACACCGCGACACATCTCCTCCACGCGACGCTGCGGGATCTCTTCGGTGAGGACGTGCACCAGGCGGGGTCGCTCGTGCATGCGCCGAACCTGAGATTCGATTTCACGTTCGGCCGCGCCCTTGCGCCGCAGGAGCTGCAGCGCGTCGAGGACGAGGTGAACCGCGCGATCCTGGACAACGCGAGCGTTCACGCTCGCGTCATGCCGCTCAGCGATGCCCTCGCGTCGGGCGCGATGGCGCTGTTCGGCGAGAAATACGACGACGAGGTCCGTGTGATCGAGGCGGGTCCGAGCCGCGAGCTCTGCGGTGGCACGCACTGCCACTGCACCGGCGACATCGGGCCGTTCCTCATCACCAAAGAGGAGAGCATCGGCGCGGGCGTGCGGCGCATCGAGGCCGTGACCGGTGTCGGCGCGCTGCGCGAGGTGCGCGACGTACGCGATCGGCTCGCGCGGGCGGCCGCTGCGCTGCGCGTCCCACCGGCGCGGGTCCCGGAGGCCGTGGCGCAGCTCAGCGAGTCGCGCGAGCGCCTCGAGAAGGAGCTCGCCACATTACAGCGCAGCGGCATCGACAGCATGGCTGCGTCACTCCTCGCGAAGGCGGTGCTCGTCGGGAGCGCGAAGCTCGTTGCCGCCGATGTCGGGGACGGGGACGTCAATCAGCTCCGCGCGTTGTCGGATCGTATCCGCGAGTCGATCGGCTCCGGTGTCGTGGTGCTGGGTGCCCGGCGCAACGGCGCGGCCGCGCTCGTCGTGAACGTGACGAAGGACCTGACGGCAAAGGTGGACGCGAACGCACTCGTGAAGGTGCTGGAATCGATCATCGAAGGAAAGGGCGGCGGTCGGGCGGAGAGCGCGACGGCCGGAGGAAAGAACCCCGCCCGCCTCGCGGAGGCGCTGGAAACGGCACGGGAAAAGGTGCGCGAACGTTTGGACGGGGGCAGTGACCGCCGCTAACGCGCGCGACGCCCGCGCGGTCGGGACGAGGGGTCCGCTGGTCGCCGGAGTGGAGCTCTCCGCCGGGATCGCGCGGGTGATCGTCGCGACGCGCGAGAACGCCCGTCTGCGGATCACGGGCCGCGGCGAGGCGGGTCTGGCCGAGGGCGCCGTGACGGGCGGGCTGATCGTGGACCGCGAGTCGGTCGCCGCGGCGCTGGCCACCGCGTTCGGGGCCGCCGAGCGAGGGCAGCGGGCGGAGCGGTCGATCGTGGCGATCGACGGCGACGACGTGCGCACGTATCACCTTTCGACCTCGTTCGAGCGCGAGTCGTCGGCCGCTCCGGTCGCCGCGAGCGAGATCTCGCGCGCGACGCGCGAGGCGGCGACGGTCACCGCCAAGACCGCCGCGGCAAGTGCCGAAGAAGATCCCGCGCTGCGGGGCGTACCGATGGCACGGCTCCACGAGGACGTCGCCTCACTGTCGCTTGACGGCCGTCACCTCGCCTCGCTCGTCGGTCAGCGCGGCGGGCTGGTGGAGGTATGGAGCGACGTCAGCGTCGCGCCGCTGGTGCTCTCCGGAGCGGCGATCGGCGCGCTCGAGACGGGCCGCCATCGCGGCGCGGTGGTGCCGGGCGCCTACGCGCTCGGTCGGCTGCTGACGGAATCCGGCGTGCTCGACGCCGGGGTCCTGCGTCTGGGCGCGGACGTGACCTCGCTCGCGATCCTGCGCGAAGGACGCGTGGTCGCGACGCGCGCCTTCGGTCTCGGCCGCATCGCGATCGCATCGCGTCCCGATCGTCTCGAGGCGGACGCGCGCGTGTGGGCCGACTGCGTCATCGCGTCGCTGCACACCCTGGACGCGCTTCCGCCCGCGCGCTGGCTCTTCGTCGGCGTGCCCGACTCCCTGTTGGCTCTGCCACGCGCGCTTGGCGAGGCGGTCAGCGGCGTGCGCGGCGGCACGGTCGATGTCACACCGCTGTCGGTCGGGATCGCGAGCCGCGCGTACGCCGACGTCCCGCTGCGCCCGGAAGATCTGGTCGCGGTCGGCGCGGCCGCGATCGCATCGGGGATCTTCGCGTCATGACCGTGCCCGTGGCCGGACGGACCGTGATCGAGCTCGGCGCCCGCGCGAGCGTGCTCGAGGCGGTCGAGCGCATCGCCGCGGCACCCCCCGCCGACGACCTGGTGCTCTCCATCGCCGCGGGCGCGCCCGCGGCCCGCAACGCGGTGTTCCTCGAGGTCGCCCGCCGCGCCGCGGGTACGCGCCGCCTGGCGATCGTTTCGCCGGATGCGCGCGCCCGCTCGCTCGCGTCGTCGGTCCATCTGCCGGCTTTCGCGAGCACCGCGGCGCTCGAGCGTCAGGAGCTTGACGCGACGGAGCCGCTCACGACGGCGCGACGTGCCGCGCTCGCCCGACCGGTTCGCGTCAAGCGCGCGGCGGGCCCATCGCCGGTGCGGATCCTCGGCATCCTCGGGAGTCTGCTCGCGGCGGCCCTCGTCCTCATGGTGGTCATCGGCCCCACGGCGACGGTGGTCGTCGCGCCGGTGTCGAAGGCGCTCGGCCCCATCGAGTTCGATCTTCGTGCCGGGCCGCAGGGCGAGATACCGGGCGCGCTTACGCTCGTGGCCAACGACCTGAGTCAGAAGTACGTCCAGAACGCCACCGGCGAGCGCCTCGACCCGATCAAAGCGAAAGGCGTCGCTCGGTTCACGAATCGGGTCACGCAGGAGACACGCGTGGTAAAGGGCACCGTCGTGCGGACCCGCGACAACGTCCGCTTCCAGACGACCGAGGAGAAGATCATCCCGCGCAGCTCGCTCGACATCCTTCCGCCCTTCGTGAAGTTCGGGACAGCGGATATCGCGATCGAGGCGCTCGACGCCGGCGCAGCGGGTAACGTCGTCGCGAACACCATCACGGTCGCCGACCGCGAAGACTTCGCGGTGAGCAATCCGCAGGCGACGGGCGGCGGCGAGATCAAGAAGTTCGCCGTCGTCACCGCGTCGGACTACGGGCTCGCCGCCGGCCGGGCCGATGAGGAGCTCCGCAAGGCCGGTCTGAAGAAGGTCGATGATTGGAAGAAGTCGGCGACCAAGGGTCAGGTCATCTACGGTCCGGTCACGAAGGTCACCACGGTCACCACGGCATCCGGCGTTGTGGGCACCGAGCCGCCGAACGGCACGTTCGAGCTCACGGTCACCGGAACGGCCACGGGGTACAGCGTGCCGGAGTCGGAGCCGCGCGCGACGACCATCGCGAAGCTCAAGGAGCGGGCCGATCCGGAGAACGACATCAACGAGACGGTCGCGGTCGTGGATGTGGTCATCGGGCCGACGCTCGAGGACAACGGTGTGCGGTGGCGCGTCCGCGGCCGCACCTCGCAGTTCCCGCTCGTGCACGACGCGCCGCTGCGCGCATCGCTCGCGGGTCGCGAGTTCGCGGAGGCGGAGGATGTGGTGAAGGGCCAGGGCCTCGCGCTCGTGCGCCTCGTCGTCTGGCCGGGCTGGTGGCCGCGGCTGCCCTTCTTCGACTCGCGCCTGCGCATCGAGGTGGACACGCAGACGTCGGCCGCCTCGCCCTGAGCGTGCGTTATCTTGCGTTGGACGTCGGCGACCGCCGCATCGGGCTCGCGGTCGGTGACGACGCATTCGGCCTCGCGCGGCCGCTCCGCACGCTGGCGCGACGCAACCTGGAGGCCGACCTCGCGAGCCTCCGTGATCTGATCGCGAAGGAGGAGGTGGCTGCCCTGGTCATCGGTCTTCCCCTGACGCTGCGCGGCGAGGACGGACCGCAGGCGCAGCGTGTGCGGCGCTTCGCCGACGCATGCGCCGCGCTCGGGCTCCCCGTCGATCTCTACGACGAGCGGTTCACCACCGCCGAGGCGGCTCATCGCGGTGCGGCCGATCTCGACGCGGGCGCGGCGACGGTCCTCCTCGAGGACTTCCTGTCGCGACGCCGGGCCGGCTGATGCCGCCGTCGCGCGGCCCATCCTCGCGCGCGCTGCCGCCGCCACAGCGGCGGTCGGCGCTCGGGCCGTTCGCCTTCCTCGTGTTCATAGGGCTGCTCGTCGTCGGCCTCTACGTGGTGGCAAAGCCGCTGGCGGAGGACGCTGCCGTCACGTATGTGACCGAGCACGACACGCTGCTGCGCCAGGATTTCGTGCGTGGTTTCGTCGCTGATCGTGTCAGCAGCGAAGTCGACCTGGCGAAGGACACTCGTGCGGATGACAAGTCCTTCGTGATCACACGCGGCGAAACGGCCGGTGAGATCGCGAAACGTCTCGAGCAGGAAGGCATCATCCGCTCCGCGCTGGCCTTCGACTTCATCCTCTACGAGACCGAGCGCGAGAACGCGCTGCAGTCGGGCAACTACACCGTCTCGGCCGCGCTAACGCCGCGCGAGCTGGCGAAGCTCTTCGAGAAGGCGCCCGGCGAGCAGATCGTCCTGCGCATCATCGACGGCTGGCGCCTCTCGGAGATCGCGACCGCGGTGAACAAGGCGTTCCCCCTCGTCACGAAGGAGGCGTTCACGGCCGCCGCGGTGGTGGGCGATCGGAAGAGCACGGTCCTCGCGGGGCTGGACCCGACGACACCGCTCGAGGGCTACCTCTTTCCCGACACGTATTTCATGCGTCCGGACGCGACGGCGCCGCAGATCGTCGACGTGCTCCTGGATACGTTCGAGCGCAAGGTGGGTGCGGCGCTCCGTGCCGCGTCCGCCGCACGCAAGGTCGCGATCTACGACATCGTGAAGCTCGCTTCGATCGTCGAGCGAGAGGCGCGCGACCGGAATGAGAGCCCGACGATCGCCGGCGTGTACACCAATCGCCTGATGATCGGCATGAAGCTCGACGCCGATCCGACGATCCAGTACGCGATCGGCGAGTGGCGCGAGCTCTCGCTCGACGACCTCAAGCTCGACTCGCCGTACAACACCTATCTGCACCCGGGGCTGCCGCCGACGCCCATCGCCAATCCCGGCGTGGCCGCGCTCGAGGGCGCCGCTAAGCCGGCCGACGTGCCGTACTTCTACTTCGTCGCGAAGAGTGACGGCACCGGCGGGCACGCGTTCGCGGTCACGCTCGAGGAACACGAGGCCAATCGGGTGAAATACGGGAACAAGTAAGCAATGGCGACCGTGTACCTGCTCGGGCACCCCGTGGCGCATTCCCTCTCGCCGGCGATGCACAACGCCGCGTTCATGGCGCTCGGTCTGCCGCATCGGTACGAGACACGTGATGTCGAGCCGGACCGGCTCGAAGACTTCGTCGAGGCGCTTCGTAAGGACGACGTGCTCGGCGCGAACGTGACCATCCCGCACAAGGAGCACGTGCTCCGATACATCGATGAGGCCGGGAAGGAGGCACGGCAGGTGGGCGCGGTCAACACGATCGTCCGGCGCGGTGGCCGCCTGGTCGGGGAGAACACCGACGTGTTCGGCTTCGAACGCGCGATCAGTGAGCCGCGGCCCCCGACCGACGGAAAGATGTTCGCGGGCGGTACGGTGCTGGTCCTCGGAGCGGGCGGTGCGGCGAGAGCTTGTGCCGTGGTCCTCCTGGGGCGCGGCAACGACGTGCGGATCGCGAACCGGAGTCGCCTGCGCGCGGAGCAGCTCGTTGCCGGGATCGAGGTCGACGGGCGACGGCCCACAGCCGTTCTTTGGCCGACATCCGAGGATCTCGCTACGGTCGACGGGGTGGTCAACGCGACCCCGCTGGGTCTCCACGGTGAGGATCCACTCGCGGGGATCGAGCTGCGCGAGCGTCTCCGCGTCGTGGACCTCGTGCCCACCGCCGTGGTGACGCCCCTCGTCAAGAGGGCCCGGGCCGTCAAGAATGTCGTGGTCGTGGACGGACTCTTGGTGCTCCTGTACCAGGCGGCGCGCTCGTTCACCATGTGGACGGGCCGCGAGGCGCCGCTCGCGGTGATGCGCGCCGCTCTCCCGCGCGCGATATGAGGCTCATCACGGCCGGCGAATCCCACGGTCCTGGGCTCGTCGCGGTCCTCGACGGCGTTCCCGCCGGAGTTCCGATCGCTGCGGCTGACATCGACAGCGATCTGCGTCGGCGGCAGCTCGGCTACGGCCGGGGCGCGCGACAGCGAATCGAGCGCGACACCGTGACTATCACCGGCGGCGTACGGCACGGACGCTCCACCGGCGCGCCGATCGCGCTGCAGATCGCGAATCGGGACGCCGTGAACTGGGAGCGCGTGATGAGCGTCGAGCCGGTCACAGAGCCGCCCGAGGCGATCACGCGCCTGCGACCAGGACATGCCGACCTCGCCGGCGCGCTCAAGTTCGGACACGACGACGTGCGCGACGTGATCGAGCGGTCGAGCGCGCGCGAGACCGCGGCACGCGTCGCCGCCGGCGCGGTGGCGAAGGCCGTCCTGAAGCTGATCGGGCTGGAAGTGCGAAGCGAGACGAAGGCCATCGGCGACGTCGAGAGCGAGCCTCATTTCGACGCCGACAAGGTCGAGGCGAGCGAGGTGCGCTGCGCGGACCCGGCAGGGTCGCAGGCGATGATCACCGCGATCGCGGCCGCGCGTGAGGCAGGGGACACGCTCGGCGGCATCGTGGCCCTGCGCGCGAGCGGCCTCGTGGCCGGGCTGGGGACCTCGGCGCAGTGGGACCGCCGCCTCGATGGGCGCATCGCGCAGGCACTGCTCTCGATCCAGAGCGCCAAGGGGGTGCAGTTCGCGGACGCGTTCACGGCGGCGCGCGAGCGCGGCAGCGCGGTGCACGATCCGATCACCGTGACGGACGGCCGGTTCACGCGCACGCGCAACCGCGCCGGCGGCCTCGAAGGCGGCATGAGCAACGGCGAGGACATCCTCGTCGAGGTGGCGTTCAAGCCGATCTCGACGCTGATGAAGCCGCTGCCCTCCGCGGACCTGCGCACCGGCGCGCCGTCGCCGGCGCACGTCGAGCGCAGCGACGTGTGCGTCGTTCCCGCAGCCGGCGTCGTCGCCGAGGCGATGCTCGCGTTCGTCCTGGCCGACGCGCTCGTCGAGAAGTTCGGCTGCGACAACGCGGACGATCTCGTCGCCGCCGTCGAGCGCTACCGCGCCCGCCTCGGTCCTATCGACCAGCGCCGCTAGACGTGTACCTCTTTCTCGTCGGGCCGCCAGGCATCGGCAAGAGCACGGTCGCACCGCTGCTCGCGAGCAGGCTCGGTGCGAGCGTGATCGAGACGGATCGCGCCATCGCGCGCCGGGCACGCAAGAGCAACAAGGACGTCATCGAGCAGGATGGGATGGAGCGCTTTCGTGACCTCGAGTCGCGCGTCATCGCGACGCTCCGCCCGACGCCGGCGTGGATCGTCGTCGACACCGGCGGCGGGGCGCCGATCCGCGAGGAGAACCGCAAGCGGATGCGCGAGCTCGGCCTGATCATCGGATTGCGCGGCTCCGTGGAGCGCATCACCGTGGGCATCGCGGCGACGATGGCGAAGAGGCCGGATCAGGATGTCGCGCCGGAGGACCGGGCGCGCTCGGTCCTGCGCGAACGACGCGTGGCCTACGCGGACGCGGACGTCACATTTGACGTCGAGCGCGATGCGACGGCCGAGGACTCCGCGCATGCGATCGCGGCGTGGCTCGTCGCGGCCCGAGGTGTTCGTGTCGACGTCGGCGGTGAGCATCCGTATCCGGTGCTCGTGCGCGCCGGGCTCCTCGACCAGGTCGGCACGCATCTCGGCGACCTCGGCTGGTCCGGGCGTGTGGCCGTCGTGAGCGAGCCCGCCGCGGCCGCCCGGTACGAGCAACGCTTGGTGCGTTCGCTCGAGCGCGCCGGTCTCGATGCGGTCGCGCTGCGTCTGCCCACCGGCGAACGCGCGAAATCCGTCCGCGCGGTCGCGAGGCTCTGGGGCGAGCTCGCAGCAAGCGGGCTCGGCCGTGATGGCGGGATCGTCGCGCTCGGCGGCGGCGCGGTCGGCGACGCCGCGGGCTTCGCGGCCGCGACGTATCTGCGCGGCGTGCGGGTCGCGCACGTCCCCACGACCCTGCTTGGGATGGTCGACGCCGCGATCGGCGGCAAGACGGCGATCGACATCCCGAGCGGCAAGAACCTGGTGGGCGCGTTCCATCCGCCGGACGCGGTCTTCGCGGATGCCGGCGTGCTCGCGACGCTGCCGCAGCGGCAGTTGTCCTCGGGTCTGGCGGAGGTCGTGAAGAGCGCGTTCCTCTCCGACCGCGACGCGGTCGCCCACGTCGAGCGCTCGCTCGACGCGGTGCTGCGCGGCGAGATCGGTCCCCAGGTGACCACCGTCGCCCTGGCGGCCGAGGTGAAGGCCGGGATCGTGACGCTCGATCCGCGCGAGACCGGGCTGCGCGAGCTGCTGAATTTCGGACACACCCTGGGTCACGCCTACGAAGCCGCGTCGGGCTATCGCGTCACGCACGGCGAAGCGGTGGCGATCGGCCTCGTGTTCGCGTGCGCTCTATCCGAGACGCTGGGTCTCGCGCCGCGCTCGCTGCGGATCGACGTCGAACGGCTGCTCTCACGCGCGCGGCTGCCAATCCGCGCCCAGCTCAAGCGCGAGGTCTGGACCTACCTCCAACGTGACAAGAAGGCGCGCGCGGGTCAGGTCCGGTGGGTCCTCCCGCGGCGTGTCGGGCTCTTCAGCGAGGTCACGGGCGTGAACGACCGAGCGCTGCGCGAGGCGGCCCGGCTGGTGCAGGGTCGCGCGGCATGAGGCAGTTCCTGCTGGTGAACGGGCCGAATCTCAACACGCTCGGCACGCGCGAGCCGCAGATCTACGGCACGACGACGCTGGACGAGGTCGTGACGCGCTGCATCGCCGTCGCTCGCGACGCCGGCGCGACGATCGCCGCGTACCAATCGAATCATGAGGGCGCTCTCATCGACTTCCTGCAGCAGCACGCCGCGGCCGATGGTGCCATCATCAATCCTGGAGGACTCGCTCACACGTCGGTCGTGGTGCGTGATGCCGTCGCGGCCTGCACGTTCCCGGTCGTCGAGGTGCACATCAGCGACGTGACGAAACGCGAGCCCTTTCGGCACCATAGCTATCTGACGGACGTGACCGCCAAACAGGTCATCGGCCTGGGCGTCGTCGGTTACGAGGTCGCGCTCCGCTGGCTCATCGAGGAGACGAAGAAGAAGCAGTGATCAGCACCGGGGAGATCAAGCGGGGCATCACCGTCGAGATCGACGGCCAACTCTACCAGATCGTGGAGTTCCAGCACATCAAGATGGGCCGCGGCAGCGCGCAGGTCCGGATGAAGCTCCGCAACGTGCGCAAGGGCGACCTCATCGAGAAGACGGTCCAGGCCGGCGAGCGCTTCCAGCGCGCCCGCCTCGACCACCGCGTCGTGCAGTTCATGTACAAGGACGGTACGCACTACCACTTCATGGATACGAAGACGTACGACCAGATCGCCCTCGACGGGGATCAGCTCGGTGACGCGGTCAACTACCTGACCGACGGGATGGAGGTCACGCTCAACGAGTACGAAGGCGAGCCGATCGGCGTCGACATGCCGGCATCCATCGTGATGACCGTCGCCTCGACGGACTTCGGCCTCAAGGGCGACACCGCGACGGGTGCGACGAAGCCGGCGACGCTCGAGTCCGGGCTGAAGGTCAACGTTCCGTTGTTCGTGAAGGTGGGGGACAAGATCAAGGTCGACACACGGACGGGTGAGTACCTCGAGCGCGCCTAAGGACGTCCTGCGCGTCGGCCAGCTCGCGATCCGGCTGGCCGAGCACATCCAATCCGGCGACGAGTTCAAGGATCTGTGGGTGGAGGGCGAGGTCTCCCAGGCGCGTGTGTCGCCGGCCGGTCACGTGTACTTCACGCTCCGTGACAACGTCGGTCAGATGCAGTGCGTCCTCTTCGCCTCGCAGGCCGCGCAGATCGCGCTCACGCCACGCGATGGCACGAAGGTCCTCGCGCACGGGTGGGTCGAGTTCTATCACCGTGAGGGCCGCTGCCAGCTGCGCATCGACGACGTCCGGCCGGCCGGCGCGGGCGATGCGTTCCTGCGCCTCGAGGCGCTGAAGCGGCGCCTGGTCGCCGAGGGTCTCTTCGCGCAGGAGCGAAAACGCGCGCTCCCGTCGACGCCGCGTCGCGTGGGCGTGGTGACGAGCCCGATCGGCGCCGCTTGGCGCGACGTGCAGACCGTCGTCGCGCGACGGGATCCGCGCATCGAGCTGATCCTCGCTCCCGCGCTCGTGCAGGGCGTCGGCGCGGTGGAGTCGCTCATCGGCGCGCTCGACGGACTGGCGCAGCTGCGCGAGCTCGACGTCGTCATCATCGCGCGTGGCGGTGGGCCGAGCGAAGATCTTGCGGCGTTCAACGACGAGGCGCTCGTGCGCGCCATCGCGCGTTTCCCCCGGCCGGTCGTCTGCGGCGTCGGTCACGAGACGGACGTGACGCTCGCGGATCACGCCGCGGACGTGCGCGCGCCGACGCCGTCGGTCGCGGCGGAGCTCGTCGTGCCCGACTCGGCCCGCCATCAGGTCGCCGCCGAGCGGCTCTGGCGACGCGTCACGACGCGGATGCGCGAGGCGCTCGAGGGACGGCGGCGGCGTCTGATCGAAGCACGCAGGCTCGTGGAGCGGCGCGCGCCGCCCGCGAAAGTGGCGGCGCTCCGTCAGCGGCTCGACGAAGACCGGCGACTCATCGACCGCGCCGTGTCGCGGCTCGTGCCCTCGCGGCGGCAGCGCCTCCTCGGTTCGCATCGTCGCCTCGAAGCGCTGTCGCCGCTCAGGGTGCTCGGGCGCGGCTACGCGATCGTCGAAGGCGCCGACGGACGGGTGCGAGCGTCGGTCACCACGCTGCGGTCCGGCGAACGCGCGAGACTGCGCATGCGCGACGGGCGCGTGGACGTCACGGTGGAAGGGGTCGAGAAGAATGGCTGAGGCCGAGCCGAGCATCGAAGAGGCACTAGTGCGTCTCGAGACGATCGCCGACCGTCTCGAGGACCCGTCGCTCGATCTCGACGAGGCCGTCCGTCTCTACGAGGAGGGGCTGCGGCTCTACGAGCGCTGCGCGAAGCGCCTCGACGCCGCGGAGCTTCGCATCACCCAGCTTGCGGACGCGCTGCAGAAGCAGGCGCGCGGCTAAGGTCGCTCACGCCGGCGTCCGCATGCGGCGAAGGAACGGCTCGAGCGTCTCGAGGAACGGCTCGGGCCGGAACCCGTGCACGACGTGACCGTGACCGGGGAAACGCTTCACGGTGAGGTCCTTCACCTGCCTCTTGAGCGTGAACTCCGCCGAGTCATCGAACGCGGCGCCGAGTCGCGGCTCGCCGGTCACGACGAGCACCGGTGCCGTGATCTTCGCCACGGATGCCGCGATGAGCGACGCGCTCGGGTCGGCGTTCGACATCCGCCAATCGAGGAACGCGGGATCGATGTCCTTGAAGTAGGTCGCGACGCGCTCCCCGGCGTAGAAGCCGCGCATCTCGCCGTAGGTGCGCTCGCCGTGCGGGCCGGGGGAGGGAAGCGGCCGCTTCTCGACCGCTTTCAGGAATGCCTTGGGATCTTCGCGTACGTCGAGAGCATCACGGAGACCCTGGTAGCGCTCGCGCTCCCACGGCGCCCCGTACCTCAGCGGAGGGTCCTCGAGCACGAGCGCTCGCACGAGCTCCGGTGCCTCGGCCGCCGCGACGAGCGCCACGACGGCGCCGAGCGAATGGCCGATGACGACGGCGGGCGCTTTGACGACCTCGCGCAGGATGCGCAGCGCGTCGTCCGCGAAGGCACGCAGCTCGTAGTCGGGCGCGCGATCGCTGCGGCCGTGGCCCCGTTGGTCGTACGAGACGACGCGGTAGCGCGTGGCAAGTCGCGGGAAGATGTTCTCCCAGTCCTCGGAGCGGTACAGGCTCGCGTGGATCAGGAGGATGGGCGGCTCGCCCGGCGTTCCACCGCCGGAGTCGTAGTAAGAGAGCTTCGGCACTCCCTTCAGGGTCCGCGCGCGCGGCAATCGCTTCGGCATCGGTCGCAGTATGCGAAATACGCGAGAATCGGCGCGTGAGGCGCCGGGTCCGTCTCGATCAGCTGCTCGTGCAGCGTGAGCTCGCGCCGAGCCGCGAGCGCGCCCAGGCACTCATCCTCGCCGGTGCGGTGCGTGTCTCCGGCGACCGCGCCGACCGCGCCGCCGCGCCGGTCGAGGAGGACGCGGTGGTCACGATCGAAGGCGGGCCGCGCTTCGTCTCACGCGGTGGCGAGAAGCTCGAAGGTGCCCTCGACGACTTCGGTCTCGACGTGGCGCGCATGGTGGCGCTCGACGTGGGCTCGTCGACCGGCGGCTTCACCGATTGCCTCCTGCAGCGCGGCGCGTCGCGTGTCTACGCCGTCGACGTGGGAAAGGGTCAGCTGGACTGGAAGCTGCGGAACGACGAGCGCGTGCGCGTCATGGAGGGGATCAACGCTCGCGAGGGTTTCGAGCTCCCCGAGCCGGTCGACCTCGTCGTGGCCGACGTCGCGTTCATCTCGCTGCGGCTCGCACTGCCGCCCTCGTTCCGCCACCTCCGCGACGGTGGCACCGTCGTCGCTCTGGTGAAGCCACAGTTCGAGGCCGGTCGCGAAGCCGTGGAGAAAGGCGGCATCGTCCGCGACAGCGGCGCCCGCGCCGACGCGGTCGTCGCCGTCGCCGAGCATTTCTCGCGCGCGGGCGCCGGCGTGATCGCCGTCGCGGCCTCGCGCCTCGCGGGCCGCGAAGGCAATCGCGAGATCTTCGTCCGGGCGGTGAAGGGGGAGCCGGGTCTTGCCGCCGACGAGCTGCGGAGCGCGGCGGACCGGGCCGCCGCATGAAGGTCGCGCTCTGTGTCCGACCCGATCGGCCCGACGCCGTGCGGTCCGCGGAGGGTGCCGCGCAGCGCATGCGCAAGGCGGGGCACGAGGTCGTCGACGTCCATCTCGATTCGAGAACGGCCGAGGCGGGCGCGAAGGGCGCGACGATCGCATGCATCCTCGGCGGCGACGGCACGATGCTGCGCGCCGCTCGCGCGATGTCGCCGCTCGGCATCCCCATGCTCGGTGTGAACCTCGGCCGCCTCGGCTTCCTTACGACGATCACGATCGCCGACCTCGATTCGGCGATCGCGGACGTCGCGGCCGGTCGCCACACCGTGGAAGAACGGACGCTGCTCGACGCTCGGCTCTCTCAGGAGGGGCGCGAGATGCGATTCCTCGCGCTGAATGACGTCGTGGTGGCGCGCGGCGCGGCGGTGCGGTCGATCCACGTCGCCGTGCACGTCGACGGCGAGCCGCTCATCGTCTACTGGGCCGACGGTGTGATCGTCGCGACCGCCACGGGCAGCACCGCCTACGGCTTCTCGGTCGGCGGTCCGCTCATCCTGCCGAGCTCCCGCGCGATCATGCTCGTGCCCATCGCGCCGCACCTCTCGTTCGGGAACGCCGTCGTATTCGATCCCGACCAGCGGATCGAGCTCGAGGTCCAGGACGAGGCGCGCATCTCGATCGACGGCCAGGAGGAGCACGACCTGCGCGCCGGCGATCGCATCGCCGTCCGGCGCTCGGAGACCGTCGCGAAGTTCGTGCGCACCTCGCACGCGCGTCCGTTCCTCTCGCTACTCCGCGAAAAGATCCTGAAGGAGCGAGGCACATGAGCGACGCGAATGCCGCGGTCGCCGCGCTCCGAGCCAATACGAAGCACCAGCCGGTCGTCGCGATCGTGCTGGGCAGCGGTCTCGGCGCGCTCGCCGAGGACGTGCGCGACGCCGACCGAATCCCGTACGCGACGATCCCGGGCTGGCACCGCAGCACGGCGCCGGGTCACGCCGGCGAGCTGGTCGTGGGCACGCTCGAGGGCAAGTCCGTCGCGGTGATGAAGGGGCGGCTCCACTACTACGAGGGCTACGACATCCAGGACGTCGCATTCCCGGTGCGCGTCTTCAAGGCGTGGGGCATCGACACGATCATCCTCACCAACGCCTGCGGCGGGCTGAACCCCTCGTACGCGAACGGCGACCTCATGGTCATGAGCGATCACATCAACTTCATGGGGACGAACCCGCTGCGTGGTCCGAACGACGACGCGCTCGGTCCGCGCTTCCCCGACATGGTCGGGGCGTATACCGAGGAGCTGCGCAAGCTCGCGCACTCGGTCGACGCCAAGCTGAAGGAAGGCGTGTACGTCGCCGTCGCCGGTCCGAACTTCGAGACGCCCGCGGAGTTGCGAATGCTCCGCGGCTTCGGCGCCGACGCGGTCGGCATGAGCACGGTCCCCGAAGTGCTCGTCGCGCGCCACATGGGGATGCGTATCCTCGCGATCTCGATCGTCACCGACATGGCGACCGGCATCCCGGGTCTCATCCAGCACGTGACGCACGAGGAGGTCCTCGCGGTCGCGAACAAGGCAGGGGCGCGTCTCGGGACCTTGGTGAAGGGTGTCGTGAAGCGGCTTTGACAACGAGCCCGCGGGCGCATCGCTCTCTCGAAACAAGCCCGCTCGGCCCAGTCCCCGCCACGCGAGCCTCATACCGCGGGCTCGACTCTCCTTCGCGATGCGCCCGCGGTCTCCGCGCGTCGGGTCGAGATTGATCAGGGTCGTCGAGCTCATCGAGCGCAAGCGCGACGGCGGAAAGCTCACCGCCGGGGAGATCGACCAGCTCATACAGGGCTACACGAAGGGCGAGATCCCCGACTACCAGCTGGCCGCCTTCTGCATGGCGGTGCTGTGGCGCGGGATGGACGCGAAGGAGACCGCCGCACTCACCACGAGCATGGTCGCGTCAGGCGAGCGTCTCGACCTGTCGCGCTTCGGTCGCGTCGTCGACAAGCACTCGACCGGTGGCGTGGGGGATAAGACCACGCTCGTCGTTGCGCCGCTCGTCGCGGCGTGCGGGCTTCCCGTCGCGAAGATGAGCGGCCGCGGCCTGGGCTTTTCGGGCGGAACGCTCGACAAGCTCGAGTCGTTCAAGGGGTACCGCGTCGATCTCACGACCGCGGAATTCCTCGCGCAGCTCGGGCGCATCGGCATCGTCGTGACCGGGCAGACGAAGGAGCTCGCACCCGCGGATGGCCTCATCTACGCGCTGCGCGACGCGACGGGCACCGTGCCCGCGACGGCGCTCATCGCGTCGAGCATCATGTCGAAGAAGATCGCCGCGGGCGCGCACGCCGTCGTTCTCGACGTTAAGGTCGGCAGCGGCTCGTTCATGAAGGATCTCCCGTCGGCGCGGGCGCTCGCCCGCGCGATGGTCGCGATCGGCGTGGCCCACGGCCTCGCGGTGACCTGCGAGCTCACCGACATGGACCAGCCCCTCGGGCGCGCGGTGGGTAACGCACTGGAGGTCGCGGAAGCGATCGAGACGCTGCGCGGTCACGGGCCGGAGGACCTGGTGCGGCTCGCGCGTCTCGCCGGCGCGGAGATGCTGGTGCGCGGGCGCAAGGCGCGCGACGCGAAGAGTGCGCTCGCCACGATCGACCGCGCGCTCTCCGACGGAAGCGGGCTTGCCAAGCTCCGCGAGCTCGTGGGCGCGCAGGGCGGCGACGAGCGCGCCGTGGACGACCCGGGCCGGCTCCCGCGCGCGCCGCGCATCGAGCGCCTCGTCGCGCCGCGCACCGCATTCGTCGCTGCCATCGCCGCGGACCGGGTCGGCATGGCCTCGGTGCGGCTGGGCGCAGGTCGCGAGAAGAAGGACGACCCGATCGACCTGCGGACCGGCGTGGTCCTGCACGCGAAGGTCGGCGACCGCGTCGAGCGCGGACAGCCGTACGCCGAGGTGCACGTCGCCGGCAGACCCGCGGACGCGGACGCGATCGCGGTGGTCCGTTCCGCCTTCCGGTGGAGCGCGCGACGGGTCGCGCCGCGTCGTCTCATCCTCGGCCGCATCGCGAGCCGCTGACCTCCATAGACTGACGAAGAGTGATCGCTCGACGCGGCATGGGTGGACCGGGCGGAATGGATCCGCTGCTCCTCATCGGCCTGGTCCTTCTCGCCTACGGCTTCCTCCGTGGTGGGCTGGTGTCGCCGGTCCAGAACGCCGCGCAGGACCCGATCGGCTTCGTTGCTTGGATCATCGCCCTTGTGCTCGGCATCACCGTGCACGAGTTCATGCATGCCTACGCCGCGCACCGGCTCGGCGACGACACCGCGCGGCTCCTCGGTCGCCTCAGCCTCAACCCGATGGCGCACCTCGATCCGTTCGGCAGTCTGCTTCTCGTCCTCGCCGGATTCGGGTACGGCAAACCAGTGCCGTTCAACGAGTCGCGCCTGCGTTCGGCGTTCGGCGTCACGTTCGTCGCGGTCGCCGGTCCGCTCGCCAACCTCGCGCTTGCGGCGCTCTGCGCGATCCCGCTGCGCTTCGCGGGGGATGCACTTCTCGGCGGCGGCGTGTACGAAGAGGTGCTTCTCGCGATCGTCCAGCTGAACTGCATCCTCGCGATCTTCAACCTGGTCCCGATCCCACCGCTGGACGGCGCGAACATCGTTTACGGTCTGCTGCCGCCGCGTCAGCGATACTCGTGGCGCACGTACCAGCAATACGGCCCGTTCCTGCTGCTCTTGATCCTGCTTCTCGCGCCGGGCGTTCTCAGGACTCTCGTCTTTGCTCCGGCGGTGGCCATCGCCAGGCTGCTCCTCGGCATCTGACGTGCGTGAGCGCGTCCAGCAGACGGTCCGCTTCGTCGTGGCGCAGGAGGGCGACGCGCGGCACGCAGAGCGCACCGCTGCTGTGCTGCGCGAGCTCGGCGCGGACGAGGAGCTTATCCTCGCCGGACTTCTGCACGACCGCGGGAAGCCGGCGGACACGCGGCTCTGGCACCGCATCGTCGGTGTTGTCCTGGCTCGCCTCGCGCCGCGAGTCCGCGAACGGATCGCGAAAGGCGAGTCGACCTTCGCCCGCTATCTCGACCACGCGCGCCGCGGTGCGGCGCAGGCGCAGATCGAAGGTCGGTCGGCGCGAGTGGTGCGCCTTATCGCGCGTCACCACGAGCTGCCGCGTGACGCCGACGAGCGACTGTTAACCCGCGCGGACCGCGAGGCGCTGCCCTGATGCTCGGACCCGGAGGACCGCACGTCACGATCGAGGGCTTCGACGGTCCGCTCGACCTCCTGCTCGAGCTCGTCGAGGAGAAGAAGCTCGACATCCTGACCGTCCGCCTCGGCGACCTGGCCGATGCGTACCTCGCGCGCGTCCGGGCGCTCGACGCGCTTCCGGCGGAGGAGGTCTCCGCGTTCCTGGCGCTCGCCTCTCGCCTCGTCTTACTGAAGGCGCGAAGCCTGTTGCCGTCTCTTCTGCCGCTGGCGGAAACGGACGAGGGCGAAAGCGAGGAGGAGCTGCGCGCCCGGCTCCTCGAGTACGCCGTCGTGCGTGAACGTGCCAGCGCTCTCGGCGACCGCCTGCGCAGCGGCGAGCGCGGGTTCCACCGCGAGGGCGGTACGCCCGAGCTGCCCCCGCGCGGCGGCGAGGTGCTGGCGCTCGCCGCGGCCTGGACCAAAGTGCTCGCGCTCGCGTCGCGCTCGCGTGAGGAAGGCATGGTCGCGCCTGGCGAGCGCTACTCGGTCGAGGAGCGCACCGTCGAGATCGAGGCCATCGTGGCCGAGCGGGAGCAGGTCACGTTCACCGAGCTGCTCAGCACGGAGCCCACGCTCGGATGGGCTGTCGTAACGTTCATCGCGTTGCTCGACCTGTACCGGCGCAGCGTCATCGACCTTGAGCAAAGCGAGCTGTTCGCGGACATCCTCGTCAGGAGAAAACAGGCGGCATGAGATCGGGACCGGCCAACGCGGTCGAGAGCGTCCTCTTCGTGGCCGAGAAGCCGGTGTCACGAGCTGAGCTCGCGCGCGTTGTCGGCGCGACGCCGAAGCAGGTCGACACAGCGCTCGCCGAGCTCGCCGCGTCGTACCAGGGCACCGGCCTGCGGCTCGCGCACGACGGTGACGATTGGCAGATCGTGACAGCGCCGGAGCATGCGCAGCACGTCGCGGCGTATCTCGGCGCGGACCGCCTCCGGGTGTCGCCCGCCTCGCTCGAGACGCTCGCCATCGTCGCCTACCGCCAGCCGGTCACGCGCGCCGAGGTCGAAGCGATCCGCGGCGTCAACTGCGACCAGACGATCTACACGCTGATGCAGCGTCGCCTCATCGAGGAGCGCGGGCGCCGCGAGGCTCCCGGGCGCCCGATCCTGTACGGCACCACCTGGGAGTTCCTCGAATGCTTCGGCCTTTCAAGCCTCGATGAGCTGCCGCGCGCCCTCACGCCCGAGGGGGGGATCCCCGGCGCCGGCGAGCACGACCCGGTGAGGGACGGCTCGGCATGATCCGTCTCCAGAAGGTGATGGCTGACCGCGGCGTCGCTTCGCGTCGCGCCGCTGAAGAGATGATCAGCGAGGGCCGCGTACGGGTCGATGGCGATCTCGTCACGACGCTCGGCACGCGCGTGGCGGAAGACGCTCGCATCGAGGTCGACGGTCGACCCGTCGCGGCACCGTCCGCGCACCGCTACGTCCTCCTGAACAAGCCGGTCGGGGTCGTCTCGACCGCGCACGATGAGCACGGGCGGCGGACCGTCGTCGACCACATCAGTGCGCGTGAGCGCCTCTATCCGGTCGGCCGGCTCGACACGGACTCGGAGGGGCTGTTGCTGCTCACGAACGACGGCTCGTGGGCGGAGCGGGTGTTGCATCCGCGCTACGGGCACGAGCGCGAGTACGACGTCGCGGTGGAGGGCGACCTCACCGATGAGGCGCTCGCGCGGCTGAAGCGCGGGATCCCCCTCGAAGAGGGTGTGGCCCGCGCGGTGCGCATCGCGGTGCGTTCGCGCTCGCGCGGCCGCTCGCGTCTCTCCCTGGTGCTGCTCACCGGATGGAAGCGCCAGGTGCGCCGCATGTGTTTCGCGGTCGGGCTGAAGGTGACACGCCTCGTGCGCGTGCGCATGGGCCCGCTCGAGCTCGGCCGCCTTCACCCTGGCGAATTCAGAGATCTCACGAAGAGAGAGATCGATGCGATGACGAACATGTCAGCGAAAGCCGAAACCGCAGGAACGAGAGGGCCCCGCGTTGACAGGGTTTCGGTCCCACGGCGACGGATAGAGGCAGCGCCGCGGGCGACGACGACAGGCAACGCGCGGGGGATCGCGCCGCGGGTGACGCGGCGAGCCGCAGTCTCGCGAGCGAGAGTGGAGGGGCCCCGCCGGCAGAGGTACGGCGGGCGAGCGGCACAGGCGGGGAGGCCAACTCGCGAGCGAGGCGCGCGAGCCGCGGCAGGACCCGCGGCACGTACTGCACCGGCGCGGCCTCCACTGTGGCGACGGTCGACGCGAGCTGCCACAGGACGTGCGGCGCCAGTGCGAGCGAAGCGCGGTGTGCGATCGTGACACCCCGCACGATCGCGATCGACGGCCCAGCCGGCGCGGGCAAGAGCACGATCGGCGCGCTCGTTGCGGAGCGGCTCGGCTACCTCTTCCTCGACACCGGCGGCATGTACCGTGCGATCGCGCTCGCGGCGCTGCAGAGAGGCATCGATCCCGACGACGCGGAGCGGCTCGCGCAACTGGCACGCGACTCGCGCATCGCGATCGGACCGCCGACGGTGCGCGACGGACGCGCCTACACCGTGCTCCTGGGCGGCGCCGACGTCACCTGGGACATCCGCTCGGCGGAGGTGGACCGCATCGTGTCGCAGGTCGCGCGCGTGCCCGCGGTGCGCGACGCGATGCTCGAGCAGCAGCGCGACCTTGCGCGTCGCGGTCGCGTCGTGATGGTCGGACGCGACATCGGGACGGTGGTCCTTCCCGACGCGGAGTGCAAGATCTTCCTGACGGCGTCGGCGGCCGAGCGCGCGAAGCGACGCGAGGAAGAGCTGCGCGCGCGGGGCCAGGTGCGTCCACGACAGGAGCTGCTGCAGGAGATCCTTCGACGCGATCGGATGGACAGTGAACGGAAGGTCGCGCCACTGCGCACGGCCGACGACGCGGTCGTCGTGCAGACCGACGGGCTCTCCGTCGGTCAGGCACTCGACCAGGTCCTCGCGATCGTGACGCGTCCCGCGCCGACCGCGTGATCTCCGACAAAGCGCCGGAGTGGCCCGCCGAGCGCCTCTGGCTTTGGCAGCTCCTTTTCCCACCCATCCGCACGATCGTCCTGGCGCTGGTCCACATTCGTGTCGAGGGCAGGGAGAACCTTCCAAAGAGTGGTCCCTACATCATCGTGTCCAACCACATCAACTGGAAGGACCCACCGCTCATCTCGATATGCCTGGATCTGTCCGTGCGTTACATGGCGAAGATCCAGGCCTTCAGCTATCCAGTGCTCGGTTACATCGTCCGCGCGACAGGCGCGTTCCCCGTGCGACGGGGCGAGGGTGACCGGCGCGCTCTCGTGACCGCGCTGCGGGTGCTCGGAGGAGCTCAGGTCCTCGGATTCTTCCCGGAGGGACACCGGAGCGAGAACGGCGCGCTCCTGCGGGGTAAGCCAGGTGTCGGATTCATCGCGTCGCGGGTGCCGGAGGCCCCTTTGGTACCGATCGCGATGATCGGGACCAAGCAGTCGCTGATCCGCCTCATGTTCGGCGGACACGCCGTCTTACGCGTGGGACGACCCTTTCATCTCGCCGATCTCAGCGAGGATGAACGTCGCGACGAGCAAGCGGTGACCGATGCCGTGATGAGACGCATCGCATCGCTGTTACCGGACGAGATGCGAGGTGCCTACCACTAGAATCGACATCAATGGAAGTGCTGCTCGCACGCGAGAACGGGTTCTGCTTCGGCGTCAAGAAGGCGGTCGAGCTGACCGAGGCCGCCGCCGAGACAGGCAAGACCGTTCACAACCTGGGTCAGGTCGTCCACAACCCGAAGATCAGCGAGCGGCTCGCCGCACGGGGCGTCAAGGTGATCCGGGACCCCGCGGACGCGTCTGATGGCATCGTCGTCATCCGGGCGCACGGCGTCCCGCCGGAGGTACGGAAGCAGATCGAGGAACGCGGGCTCGAGTGCATCGACGCGACCTGCTCGCTGGTGCTTCGCGCGCAGCGCTTCACCAAGCAGCTCGCGGACGAGGGCTACAAGGTCGTGATCCTTGGCACTCCCGACCACCCCGAGGTCGTCGGGCTGAAGGGATTCGCCGGAGACGACTACGTCATCGTCGAGACGAAGGAAGAGTGGTCCAAGCTCCCGAAGATGAAGCGCGCCGGTGTGGTGTCCCAGTCGACCCAGCCGCCCTGGGCGTTCAAGGAGCTCGTGGCACACGTCGCCGAGATCGCGCAGGAGACGAAGGTCTACAACACGGTCTGCCCCGTCACAGTGAAGCGGCAGGTCGCGGCAACCGAGCTGGCGGAGCAAGTGAAGACGATCATCGTCGTCGGCGGGAAGAATTCCGCGAACACGCGGGAGCTCGTCAACCTCGCGAGGATGCAGGGTCGCGCCGCGTATCACATCGAGAACGCGGACGAGCTGAGGCCGGAGTGGCTGCGCGATCAGGAGCGCGTTGGGCTCATCGGTGGCTGCTCGACGCCGATGGATACTCTCCTCGAGGTCAAGGAGCGCGCCGAGGAGCTCGCGGAAGCGGTCCCGGCCTAACCCTCGTGTCGCGGGCCGTCGTTGCCGTTGTCGGCAGGCCCAACGTTGGGAAGTCGACGCTCTTCAACCGCATCGTCGGCGAGCGCGTCGCCATCGTTGAGGATCTTCCCGGCACCACACGGGATCGCATCTACGCGACCGCCGAGTGGCGCGGGCGCGAGTTCTCGCTGATCGACACCGGCGGCCTCGACGATCCGCGGGCAGGTGAGATGGAAGCGGCCGTGCGGCGCCAGGCCGACGCCGCGATCGACGAGGCTGACGTGGTCCTCTTCATCGTCGACGCGCAGTCCGGCATCTTGCCGGTCGAGCACGACGTCGCCGATCAACTCCGCCGGAGCCGCAAGCCCGTCATCCTCGTCGCGAACAAGGCGGACTCATGGCGCGGCGAAGCGCAGGCCGCGGAGTTCTACGCGCTCGGCCTCGGCGATCCTTATACGGTGTCCGCGATCCAAGGGCATGGGACAGGCGATCTCCTCGACGCCGTCGTCGAGCGTCTCCCCGCGGAGAAGGACGAGGAACCGTCGACCGATGCGCACATCGCGATCGTCGGCCGACCGAACGTTGGGAAGTCGAGTTTCCTCAACAGATTGGTCGGAAGCGAGCGCGCCGTGGTCAGCGAGATGCCCGGCACCACGCGAGACAGCCTCGATACCGCGCTCGAGTTCCGTGGTCGACGCCTTGTGCTCGTCGACACCGCGGGCATCCGACGCCGCGGGCGCGTCGAGCAGGGCATCGAGCACTACGCGTTGATGCGCACCGCGCACGCGCTGGAACGCGCCGACGTCGCGATCCTCCTGACCGACGGCACCGAGGGCGTCACCGCGCAGGACACGCACATCGCGGGCTACGCGCTCGAGGCTGCGGTCGGCCTGGTGCTGGCGGTGAACAAGTGGGACGTGGTAGACCGTGGCGAGGAGATGACCGCGCACGCCCTGG
Organism: Candidatus Limnocylindria bacterium; assembly: GCA_041493915.1. Taxonomy (GTDB): domain Bacteria; phylum Chloroflexota; class Limnocylindria; order P2-11E; family P2-11E; genus CF-39. The sequence continues at coordinate 5,657 of JBGPZT010000004.1, read as the reverse complement.
CCGAGGTCACTCGCGAATTCCACTTCGCACCGTGGATGCGGCACCATTTCGTCTCCGCGAAGACGGGCCGCAACGTGGAGGCGACGCTCGAAGATGCGCTCGCGGTCGTCGACACCCGCAAGACGCGCGTGGCGACGTCAGATCTGCACAAGATGCTGACCGAGGCGATCGCCGCGCATCCCCCGTCACCTCATCACGGGAAAGAGGTCCGCTTCCGTCACGTGACCCAAGCGCGCGGCAAGGCGCCCACGTTCGTGTTCTTCGTCGATCCGCCCGAGGCGGTGCACTTCACGTACGCGCGGTACCTCGAGAACCAGATCCGCGAGCGTTGGGGATTCCCGGGCACGCCGATCAAGCTCGAATTCAAGGCGTCGTTCGAGTGAACAACCCCGCCACGCTGCTCGCGCTCGCCATCGTCGCCCTCGTCGGATACGGGATCGGTTCGATCTCGAGCGGTTACCTCGTCGGCAAGATCTATCGCAACGTCGATCTACGGACGGTCGGATCTGGTTCCACCGGCGCGACGAACACGTTCCGCACACTCGGTCGCGGAGCAGGTCTCCTCGTCGCGGTCTTCGACATCCTCAAGGGCGCGCTCGCGGTGCTGTTCGCCCAGCTCCTCTTCGCGGTCGACGGCGACGCGCGTCACATCGCCGAGGCACTCGCCGCGGTGGCTGCGGTGGCCGGTCACTGCTGGCCGCCGCTGCTTCAGGGCCGCGGCGGTCGCGGCGTGGCGACGGGCTTCGGCGCGCTGCTCTTCGTCGCTACGCCGGCGTGGGCGAGCGCGGTGGCGTTCTTCGCGATCGCCCTTGCTCTCACGCGCATGGTGTCGGTGGGATCCCTCGCTTCGGTGATCGGCGCCCTCCTGGGGTACCTCCTCTTCACCTGGACCGGGTGGCTGTCCTTCAACTGGGCGACGCTCGCGTTCATCGTGGTGGGTGGCTGCATCGTCTACGTGCGACACCTCCCGAACATCCAACGCATCATCCGCGGCGCGGAACCCCGGATCGGCGCACGCCCGTGACGGTCGCGGTCCTTCAAGCGGGATCGTGGGGAACGACGCTGGCGACGATCCTGGCACGCGACGGCCAACGTGACGTCATCCTCTGGACACGCGACGCCGGGCAGGCCCGCGAGATCGCCGCGCAGCGGGAGAACCGCCGCTACCTGCCGGGGATCCGCGTCCCCGATCGCGTCGAGGTCACCGCGGACATCGAGCGTGCGCTCACCGCGGAGGACGTCATCGTCGCGGCACCGAGCGTCGGTGTCAGCGCGCTCCGCGAGCGCATCGGCGGGCTACTGCGTGGCGAGCACCGCGTCCTCTCGGCGACCAAAGGCCTCGCCGAAGGCGGACAGCGCATGAGCGAGCTGTGGGCCGAGGCCGTTGGCGGTGAGCGGGTGGCGGTGCTCTCCGGTCCGAACATCAGCCGCGAGATCGCGGCCGGGCTTCCCGCAGCCACGGTGATCGCGTCGGTCGCGGCCGAGACGGCGAAGCATTTCCAGGCGCTCATCGGCACACCGATGTTCCGCGCATATACCGACACCGATGTCGTGGGAGTCGAGCTGGCGGGCGCGCTGAAGAACATCGTCGCTCTCGGTGCCGGCGCGATCGACGGGATGGGCTACGGCGATAACGCGAAGGCCGGCTTCATCACGCGTGGTCTCGCCGAGATCGCGCGGTTCTCCTTCGCCAAAGGAGCGAATCCGCTCACGGTCGCGGGGCTCGCCGGCCTTGGCGACCTGGTCGCTACCTGTATGAGCAAGCACTCCCGGAACCGGACCGTGGGGGAACAGCTCGCGAAGGGCCTGGGGCTGGCCGAGATCCGCCAACGGCTCGGCGGGCAGGTCGCGGAGGGCGTGACGACCGCGGAGGCGACCTATCGGGCCGCACAAGACGCGAACGTGATCATGCCGATCACGGAGCAGACGCATCTGGTGCTCTCCGAGGGCAAGCCGATCCGCCAGGCGATGCGCGACCTGATGCAGCGCGAGCGGGGCGACGAGATCGCGGGACCGCTCGCGGAGATCTCTCGCCTGATCGCGAGCACCGCAGCCGCAAAGCGCGACGACGGCGCGGCACGTTCCCCTTCATCGCGCTGAGCGTTAGGCACGCGTGACGCTGTCACGACCTCGCCGCTCCGGCGCCGCGCTCGTCCGCCTCCTGCCGTTCCTGCTCGCCGCCTGCGTCGCGTCGCAGTCGACGGCGCCCGCGCCCTCCCCGACAGCGACGCCTGTCTCGCAGCTCACGCTGCGCGTCCTCGTCACCGGTCTCACCGACCTCGACGTGAGCGGCCCGCCGATCGCGGGAGCGCGCGTGTGCGCGGCGACGCCGCGCGGCGACGAACGCTGCGCGGAGGCGGCGAAGGACGGTACGGCCGCATTCACCCTCACGCCCTCGACCTATCTCCTGCGCGTGGAGGGTCCGGACCCGACGCGCTGGATGACCGACGCGCGTGTGGTCGACGTCACGGGCGCGGATACCGCGGTGTGGATCGGGCTGCCGGCTCGCATCCGGATCAGCGGCATGGTGAAGACCGACAGTGGCGCGGCGGTCGGGCGCGCGCAGGCGTGCGCGCATCCGATCACACGCGTCGACATCGTCTGCGCGCGCAGCGGAGCCGATGGGAAGTACACGATCGAGACCCGCGCGGACCTCTATCGCGTGGACGTCGAGGGCCCGCCCGGCGGGAAGCTCGTCCCGCAGTGGGTGGGCGGCTCGGCCTTCGAGGACAACACCGTCGTCCTCGACGCGCGCACGAGCGATGTTCCCGACACCGACTTCGCGCTCGAGCCCGGTGTCGTGCTGCGCGGAACGGTGCGAGTGGGTGGAGCGACGATCGAGGACGCGCAGGTCTGCCTTAGCACGCTCGCCGCTCCGGTCGGCTGGCAATGCGAGCGCACCGACAAGCACGGCGCGTATACCGCGCTCCGCGTGCCCGGCGACTATTGGGTGTGGGCGCTGCCGCCGGACCGTGTCCGAGCCGTCGGCCTCTGGTACGACCGCGTGCTCGGCGGCGTCGATGCGACGTCTTTCGATCTTTCGTCCGATGCGACGCTCGACATGAGCCTGCCGAGCGGTCCGCAGATACGCGGTCGCGTGCGCAACGAGTCCGGCGAAGGCGTGCCCGATGTTCTGGTCTGCGTCGATACGCCGTTCACGACCGGTCGCATCTGCCGGCCGAGCGGCTTCGACGGCACCTATGCGGTGACGACGCGCGCCGGGCCAACGTACATCGTCAGCGTCATCCCGCCTTCGGGCAGCGGCTACATCGCCGAATACTGGGATCACAAGCACAACTGGGTCGAGGCGGATGCGGTACCTGTAGGCGCTGGCGGTGCCCAGGTCGATCTCGTCCTTCGGCGCGGTGTGATCGTGAAGGGCACGATCAAGGACAGGCGCGGGCTCCCGGCGGTGAGCGCCACGATCAACTTCGGCGACCCGCGCTTTGTGGAGGCCGCCGGCGCGACCGACGGAACCGGCGCATTCGAGGTCGTCGTGCCGTCGGGGAAGTACCACGTCGACGTGTTCCCGCCGCGCTTTCCTGGGAACCTCGTTGGCCGGGAGATGGAGATCGACGCAAGCGGCGCGGTCGAGATCGACATCGTGCTCGAGGACATCGCGCCCTGACGGGGTAGAGTGGACGTGCGCCCGCCCTGCGCGGGCCGGGCAGCTCGCCAGAGTTCCAAGGAGTCGTCTGTGTTCGGTTTGTTGAAGCCCTCCGTCGTTGTCCACGCCCACTGCGACATCCCGTGCGGGATCTACGACCCGACACCCGCCAAGATCGCCGCGGACACGGTCGCGAAGATGGTCGAGAAGATCAGCCAATTGCAGCCGAGCGCCACAGATTTCACGACGCGCGGCAACTTCGTCCGCATGGTCGCGGTGAAGGAAGAGCACGCACAGATCTGCAAGAAGGAGCTCGAGATCCTCTGGAGCGACTACTTCAAGCCGGAGCACCTCGAGAAGTTCCCGAAGCTGCACGACACGTTCTGGAAGGCCGCGAAGCTCTGCTCGAAGAACAAGCAGAGCGTCGACGCTGCCGCCGCCGCCGAGCTGCAGGCCGCGGTGAAAGAGATCAGCGACATGTTCTGGGCCACGAAGAAATGAGGCGCGGTCCATGGCGCGTGGCCGTTGCCGGCCACAGCATGGAACCGGCGCTGCGGGAGGGGGACTGGCTCCTGGTGCTCCCGCCGCGCCGGCAGCCGCGGGTCGGCGAGGTCGTCGTCCTGCGTGATCCTCGTGACGCGAAGCACCTCCTGTTGAAACGCGTGGCAGCCGTGCGCGAGGGCGGGGTCACCGTGATGGGCGACCATCGCGATCACTCGACGGACAGCCGATACTTCGGTGACGTGCCGCTCGCCGATGTCGTCGGGCGTGCCGCCTTCCGCTACGCGCCGCTCGGTCGTGCGGGTCGCGTGCGGAGCTAGCCATGGCCGATGTCACATGTGCGCGGTGCGGCGAGACGCGACCGAGCGCGGGCCGCGTGCTGCCGGGAGCGATCGGCGACGAGATCGAGCAGCGCGTGTGCGCGCAGTGCTGGTCCCAGTGGCTCGCGCAGCAGATCCGCGTGATCAACCACTACGGGCTCAGACCCGCGATGCGCGAGGATCGCGAGAAGCTGTACGACTTCACACGCGACTTCCTCGGCCTGACCGCGGCGGAAGGGGATCGGATCCCGCCAGCATCCTGATCTCGACGTCACGCCCTGCGGTCGGGGTGCCGGGATTTGAACCCGGGACCTACAGTCCCCCAGACTGTTGCGCTACCAGGCTGCGCTACACCCCGTGCGAAGTCACAGTGTATTCGGGCAGCCTTCGCTGCCCCGCCGAAGTGCGATGATCGCGAGAGAACGCGCGCTCTCACGTCTTCACGCGCGCATCCGCGCATGCACGAAGTGCGTCGACGGGGGCTACCTGCCATCGGCGTTCCCGATCGTCGCGGGCAAGGCGAGCGATCGCGTGATGATCATCGGCCAAGCGCCCGGCGCCGTTGAGCTCACGACCGGTCTTCCGTTCTCCGGACGCGCGGGCGCCGAGCTGCGGCGCTGGCTGGCGGTAGCCGGGATCGATGAGGCGCATCTGCCGTACCGCACCTCGATCACGAAGTGCTTCCCTGGAAAGGCCACGGGCGGAGCGGGTGATCGACGTCCGTCACTGCCGGAGACCCTGCTCTGCGCGCCGTGGCTCGACGCGGAGCTCGCGCTTGTGCGACCGCGTGTCGTGCTGCTTGTCGGAACGCTCGCGATCGAGCGGTTGTGGGGTCACGTTGCGCTGAGTGATGTCGTCCGGACGAGTCGCGTCGACGGCGAGCGCGTGCTCATCCCGCTGCCGCATCCGTCCGGGGCGTCGCGGTGGCTCAATGAGCCGCGGCATCGGTGGCTGCTCAACCGGGCACTCCGACTGATAGCGCGCGAGGTGAGCGGCCTTCGCGGGGAGGACGCGGGATGAAGACCGTTCTCCATATAGTCCGCGCGTGAGATCGCTGCGCTGGACGCTCGCGACGGCAGGCGGCTTCGCGCTCGGCGGTGCTGCGCTTCACTCCCCAGGCGCGACGGCCCTCGGTCCGTCCTATCTCGAGTGGGACGTGTCGGCCGCCGCTTTTGGAGCCATTCTCGGCAGCGTCGTGGGGGTCGTCACGGCGCTGCTGCAGATGCTCG